>NZ_JALT01000048.1:0-1146 GCF_000525585.1 Streptococcus sp. ACS2 | reverse complement strand
CTGGAAAGCTCAAGCGAAGAAGGTAAAACTCCTGTAGGCGAAGCAGAAGACGCATAGGTGGCACCGGAGTAGGACCGGACACGTGGAACCCGGTCTGAAGCAGGAGGGACCACCCTCCAAGCCTAAATACTACCCAGTGACCGATAGCGAATAGTACCGTGAGGGAAAGGTGAAAAGAACCCCGGGAGGGGAGTGAAATAGAATCTGAAACCTGATGCTTACAAGCATAGGGAGCGCAAGTGACCTAGTACTTTTTGTAGAACGGGCCAACGAGTTATGGTATGTAGCGAGGTTAAGTTTCTGGAGGAACGGAGCCGTAGAGAAATCGAGTCTTAATAGGGCGAGAGTTACATGCTGTAGACCCGAAACCGGGTGACCTATCCATGAGCAGGTTGAAGTAACCGTAAAAGGTTATGGAGGACCGAACCTATATCTGTTGAAAAAGGTTAGGATGACTTGTGGATAGCGGTGAAATTCCAATCGAACTCGGATATAGCTGGTTCTCCTCGAAATAGCTTTAGGGCTAGCCTCAAGGAAGAGATACACGGGGGTAGAGCACTGACTGTTCGCGGGGCCTTCACCGGTTACCAACAACTATCAAACTCCGAATACCGCAGTATCATACTTGGGAGTCAGACTATGAGAGATAAGTTCCATGGTCGAAAGGGAAACAGCCCAGATCAACAGCTAAGGTCCCAAAGAGTAAGTTAAGTGGAAAAGGATGTGGGATTGCACAAACAGCTAGGATGTTGGCTTAGAAGCAGCCATACATTTAAAGAGTGCGTAATAGCTCACTAGTCGAGTGATCCTGCGCCGAAGATAAACGGGGCTGAAACTTACCACCGAAGCTTTGGAATTAGGGAACTAATTGGTAGAGGAGCATTCTATACAGGAAGAAGGAGGCGCGTAAGCAAATCTGGACAGTATAGAAGAGAGAATGTTGGCATGAGTAGCGTAAGGCGGGTGAGAATCCCGTCCGCCGAAAATCTAAGGTTTCCTGAGGAAGGTTCGTCCTCTCAGGGTAAGTCGGGGCCTAAGCCGAGAGCGAAAGCTGTAGGCGATGGATAACAGGTTGATATTCCTGTACCACCGAGGATTGTTTGAATGAAGTGGGGACACAGAAGGATAGATTGAGCACGCCGTTGG
>NZ_JALT01000047.1:0-139524 GCF_000525585.1 Streptococcus sp. ACS2 | reverse complement strand
GCCGTTTTCAAGCAATTCGAAGGTGAAGGCATTTGCTTCAAGAGTCTTACCTTCCAAACGTTTTGTGAAGCGGAATTGTGCTTGTGTTGCAGCAGGTGTGAATGTATTGTTGAACTCTGTATCTGATGGAAGAGTGTTTGTTGCTTTAAGAACGTGACCTTCCTTAGTGACAGTGATTGTTACTTCAGCCTTCATTGTATCGTAAGTCATACCAGCTTCTTTGTTTTCTGGGATAACTTCTTCTACAGTGTACTTGTGAGTACCAACTTGAGTATTGTCAAAGGTCAAATCATCAAAGGCTACAACACCTTCTTTAGTATTTGTCTTAGTTTGAAGAACTTTACCAGTTGAATCTTTCAATACGAAGCTAAATTCACCGGCTTTCAAGTCACGACCTGCAAGAGCTTTACTGAAGTCAAACTTAGTCTTAACTGGAGCTACAACGTAGTTGTTGAAGACTTTATCATCTGCACTTGAAGCAAATCCACCAGTACCACTGTATTTAACAGAAGCTTGCAAATCACCTTTAGAGTTTTCAGTTACAGTAACAGTCATCTTAACTGTCATACCATCGTAATCGACGTTTGTATCTGCCCCTTTAACCTCAGTGATTGTGTAAGTGTAAGTACCAACTTTATTGAAGCTTAATTTACTAAATGTAGCTTTACCGTTTTTGTTAGTTACAGTTTCTTCATATGAAGGAAGTGATTTGTTTTCATTGACTTCTTTAATCTTGAAGCTAAATTCACCATCAACAAGCACACGTCCTTCCAATTGTTTTTCAACTTCTGGAGTGACTGTTACTGGTTCTTGCTTCACGTAGTAATAAACAGGTTGTTTATACGGTGTCAAAGAGTTAAGCAAGTCAACGTTAGTACCGATACCAGTAACTCCACGTTCTAATTGCGCATTTGGAGAAAGGTGACCGATATTGTCTCCTAAGAATGGAACGAATACAGTTTTATACGGTGTATATCCAGCAGCTGTTTGGAAGTTAAATGGAACTTCTTTACCATTAGGATATTGTGTGACTGCTCCAGTTTTTGGATTAGTTTCTGTATATGGAATAGTTGTAAGAGGTGATTTCTTAACTGCTAATTCTTGCTTGTTATAATCACCTGGTTTAATTGGTTTAGTTTCTGCTAGTAACATATAACCATCAGTGCTTAATGTACCATCAGAACGTTTACTTTGTTGTTTTGGATCTAGTAAGTAAACGCGAACAACTACAGTTCCATCTTCGCCTACGATTTCTTTAATACGTTTAATCCCTGCACGCTCAGCGTCCATGAATTTCGTACCAACAGTGTAAGGACGGCTTACATAACCTGATTGATCATTTGCATCAGCTGCTTGATAAAGTTTGTATCCATCAAATTGGCGCTCTCCAGATGCTGTGAAGTTTTGACCTTCCATAGCTTTAAGAGTGTATGAAGCTAAGTCTACTTCATTACCATTTGCTTTATAATCTTGAACAGTTACATCAGTTTTATTGGCATTAAATGTTGGATTATTTTTATCAACTACTTTATAGTAAGTTGTTTTATTAACTGATACTGGAATCTTGGCATTAGTATCCGTAATCGTACGACCGTTATAAGCTGGTTCTACAACGTTGATAATATCTGTTGATGTACGAGCATCATAAACAGCATCGTATAATTTTTTTTCGTCAGGTGTAAGTTGGTGTCCTGGAGCTACTAAAGCTTGGATGCTTGCACCGACTTCATATCCGTATTGAATAAATGGTTGGTCAGTTTTACCAGGGCCAGCTCCTGTACCTGGATCGTAATCTACTTGGAAAGTTAATTCACCTTTAGAAGCAGATTGAGTAGTCGTGAATTTTTGAATACCACTAGAGGCAGTAATTGTTCTTGTTTCAACTACAGCACCAGTGTTTTTGTTGATCAATTCAACAGTTGTATCTGTTGAAGCATCAAATCTCTTGTATGCTCGAGTATAGTAGTTTGTATTGTAGCGTTCATTGAAACGAGTAAGGTCTACAATACTATAAGTGTAGACATCGCCTTCTTTAGCAGCATATCCTGATGGTACTGTTTGTGAACGAACAGTTGCACCATTTGGATCCGTCATCTCAGGTGTAGCAACTTCACCGTCTTTTAAGAAAGTTGCTACAGCAACCGGCTCGTTATTGTGGTCTGTAGCGGCACGACGATTACGACGGCTGCTTCTTGTTGCCAAAGCGCCAGCATTAGTCATATCAGTTGCAGCGCGGTCAAGCGTTGCACTACGAACTGCTGCTGCTCCTACAGAATAAAAACGTGCAGAACCACGTGTGTTAAGACTTGTAGTTGCTGCCGCAGTTTCGGCTGCTGCTGTTTCTTCAGTTACTGGAGCGGCTGTTGCTGCAGTACGATTAGCCGCTGTTGCAGCTGGAGTTGCTGCAGCGGTTGTCGCTGAAGCTGTTGTTTCAACGTTGTTGCTAGCTGCATTTGTAGATGCCGCTGTAGCTGGTTTAGCTGTTTCTGTAGCAGCTTTTTCAGTTGGTTTTGCAGTCTCTGAAGCTGGTTTAGCTGCTTCAGGTTTTGCAGTTTCTGTAGCTTGTTTGTCAGTTGTCTCTGCGGCAGCCTTATCTGTTGTTGAAGCTTCTGGCGTCAAGTTAAATGTTGACGCAGTTGCCTCAGTTGAAGATACAGCTGCAGTAGGATCTGCTTGAGCTGTTGATGCTGTTGACGTCTCAACCAGGTCTGAAGAACTCTCGCCCTCAACTGATGAACCAGGATTTGATGAAGAAGCGTCAGGCGCTGTTACTTCATCAGCCTGTGCAGTATGAGCAGCAAAGAGTGCCGTTCCTAGCAAGACTGAAGCGACACCAAACGAATATTTACGCAATGAAAATCGTTGACGTCTGTTAAAAATGTCTTTCATTTCAAGTCTCCCTCTGTATGAAATAGTTAGTTATAGGTCACGAGTATACAAGAATCCTATACTTGAACTCATGATTCTATTACATTCTAACATTCTGACAATTCATGGTCAAGTGATTAATCGATATTTTTTAAAAAAAATCAAGTTATCTGACAATTCAACCGACAACTTTCGCTCATTTTTTATCCTTACAAGTGTAAAAACCTTGATTTTATTTGTTTTATACCGTTTTCAAATTTCTATTTTATTTTCTTTTCATTCCTAACTTTCTCATAATTTTCACGGAAGATGTTAGACTTATGAGAGGATTTAACTCATTTTATTGGTTGATTTCCTCACTTTGATTCTAATTTTCACCTTCTTATTACAAACCATCCGATTCTGTAACACCCTCGATAAACCATTGATATACAATTTAATAATCCTCTTTCACGACTAAAGTCTCCCATTAGCATTTCAAAAACACTAAAAAACCCAAGTATCATAAACTTGGGTTCATAATCTTATTGGTTTCAGAGGTAAGTTCCTCTATTTTTTTCTGATATGATTGTCATTCCAAGTCTGCAATTCTTGGTAGGACTTGACTTTCCCTTCTTCCTGAGTCGGTCTAAATGCCCTAACCGGTAACTCGTAGGCATCCTGGCCTTCAGGTGCCATCCAATGGAGTAAGGTATTGAACCAGGTTTCATTGTTAATCTTGCTTGGAATGGTGTAGATCCTAGCATGTTTGGTCTTAATCGCGTCATAAGCATCCTTATGCTCTTTGGCAAAGTTGGTACTATCCATATTGAGGCTTCTGTCTTTTTCAGAAATGTAATAAAGAGCAGGCAGACTCGCAATTGGTGTTTCTCTTGGATGATATAGATCCTTACCATTAGTTGCACCCGGCCACATTTCAAGACCAAAAGGCTCTAAAGTCTTACGCATATCAACATTGGCGTAATCCAATTCCGAGTCCAAAGTATTCGAGTTAGCTGGAATATTCATTTCCTCAATCTTTTGCGTTTTGAGATTGAGGTATTTTTTATTAGAAGCAAAATCCGCTGATGACGCACCAAAAGGCATTTGTAAGTAAGCCTGCTCATTAAGCATGAAAAGCCTTAGACTTGCCTGATTTAAATAATCTTCATCCCCAGCTTTTTTAGCCAATTTCAAGAGGTCAATTTGTTTAGGTTTTTGATTTGGTTTTTCCGTGTCATACATATAGATATTAAAGTAGTCATACTTATAAAGTGTCTCACCCTTGGCATTTTTCTTACCAGATTCATCCCCCTTGTACTCCTGAGTGACTAAGTATTGACCAGCTACCCCCACAATGTTAGACATGTTTCTATCATGACCAGGATTTGGTGTCACGAGTAAAAATTCCTTATTATCTCCGAAGGTTTTCAGGGTAATTTTGAACAAGGGGTCTTCTGCATTGCTGCCGGAATAGACAGTCGTACTCGACTTACTGGATGTAGCTGAACCTTTGGTAGCCTTACTGCTACCACTCACAGCAAAAAAGATAGCCGTTCCTGCGATTATAAAAAGCAATGCCACTAAGAGACCGATAAAAACTATTTTTGTGGTCTTATCCCCCTTAGGTGTTGGTTTCTTTACAAACTTATTTTCCATAACAATCTCCATTTTTAGTATTGCTTTTAGTATAGCATAGGTGGAGACTGTTGATAAGGTGCATCGGAGGTCTAATAGGACTGGATATTTTATTTTCATTTGACAAAATCTCTCGGACAGCGTACAATCAAGGCAAGTAACATTCGGAGGTAAATGGAGACATGAACAACTAAGTCTATTCACAATAAACCTGCTTTATTTGATAGATTGTTTTCATGTCTTTTTTGCGCTCTTTTTCTATAGAAAATTTATTGGTGGTATCTGCGTTTTTTTGCATCCACACCATCACTATCTCCTAGAGAGCTTTTTAGCTAGATTCAAGGCAGTTCTATCTTATAAGGTAGGACTGTTTTTTGACCTTTGATACTGTCCATATTTTTCATGAAACAATATCTACAAGCACTCAGACCTAGGAGGTCCTATGATACAGATTCAACACCTAACCATAACACATACCAAGGATTTGCGTGAACTCGTTCATGACTTAAATCTAACGATAGCACTAGGCGAAAAAGTCGCCATTATTGGGGAGGAAGGCAATGGAAAATCTAGTCTCCTTGCCCTTCTGGTCAATCCAAAAGCACATTTTGACCATCTTTCTTACGAGGGAACTATTAACAAAACAGATAGCCCACAGGTCTATATTCCCCAGCAAATTTCGGATAGCTTGCAATCTCTAACCCTTAACGACTACTTCTTTGCGGACACTTATGACCTAGACTATGCCACCCTCTATCGTCTGGCTGATGAACTTCATTTTGATAGTGAGCGTTTTGCTAGCAGTCAGCTTATCTCCACTCTGTCAGGTGGTGAGAAACTCAAAATTCAACTCATCCGAGAATTAGCTCGTCCCCACGACATTATTTTTCTTGATGAGCCCTCAAATGATATGGACTTGACTACTATGACTTGGTTAAAAGACTTTATCAAGCACTCTGATAAAACGATCGTCTACATCTCACATGACGAGGATCTGCTAAGTCAGACAGCTGATACCATTATCCATCTGGAACTGCTTAAACGTCGTCGACAGGCAAGGACCAGTGTGGAGCACCTCGACTATGATAACTACAGCCAACAACGCACTGATAGCTACCAACAACAGATGCAGCAAGCGAAAACCGAGAAAAAAGCCTATGACAAAGCCATGGCCAAGCATCGCCGTATCAAACAAAACGTCCAAACCAGCCTACGCAATACACATGACAGCACGCAAGGACGATTGCTTGCTAAAAAGATGAAAGCAGTCCTCTCACAAGAAAAACGCTACGACCGCCTTGACCAAGATATGACACAGATGCCTGATAAAGAAGACAGTATTGAACTTTTCTTTTCTCATATTGACCCTCTACCTCAGGGGAAATATCTCCTAAATTTGGATGAAAAGCAGATAAACATCGCTCCTCACCTGACTATTGACCATCTCAAACTTTCTTTGAAAGGGCAAGAAAAAATTGGTATTGTTGGAGATAACGGCTGTGGGAAATCCACTCTCTTACACTATCTCTACCAAAAACTTAGCCAGAAGACAGACCTGACCATTGGCTACATGCCCCAACATTATGACACTATCTTGCCACTGGATTTGTCACCGATAGAGTTTTTAAGTAAGACTGGTGACAAAACTGAGAGAGAAATCATAAGTTCCCATCTCGCTAACCTCAACTTTAGTCATGATGAAATGAACCATGCAATCTCTGATTTATCTGGAGGACAGAAAGGAAAACTACTCCTACTGCACCTGGTCTTAGAAAGCCCTCAGCTCCTTATCTTAGATGAACCAACCAGAAATTTTCCCCCCACCTCACAGCCCCAAGTCCGACAGCTCTTTGATAACTATCCAGGGGCAATTCTGACAGTATCGCATGATGTCAACTACCTCAGACAAGTCTGCCAAAAGATCTATCGCCTAGACTCACACGGCTTAGAAGAAGTTGAGATTTAAGATATCGAATCTATCATTTCTTCAAGAAAAGTCTCAAAAGAAACCTTTTCATCAATGAAAAAAACTCAGGCAAAACCTGAGTTTTTTTAGTCTTAATCAATTTCAAGACCACCAGTATAGAGTCGGTAGTAAGTACCACCTTGTTCCATAAGGCTATCGTGGTCACCACGTTCAATGATTCGTCCGTGGTCCATAACCATGATAACGTCAGAGTTGACGATGGTTGAAAGACGGTGGGCAATAACGAAGACCGTACGTCCTTCCATAAGTCGGTCCATCCCCTCTTGCACCATTTTTTCGGTACGAGAGTCAATAGAGGATGTCGCTTCATCAAGGATAAGAACCGGTGCATTAGCAAGGGCAGCACGCGCAATGGCAATCAGCTGACGTTGTCCATTAGACAAGCCTGCACCATCGTCTGTCAGAACAGTGTCGTAACCATTGTCCAGATGTTGAACAAAGGAATCCACGTTAGCAATACGAGCAGCTTCAAGAATTTCTTCACGAGTCGCATCCGCACGGCCGTAGGCAATATTTTCAGCGATAGTCCCTGTGAAGAGATGGGTATCCTGAAGCACGATACCAAGTGATCGACGAAGAGAATCTTTTTCAATCAATTTAACATCAATTCCATCATAGCTAATCACGCCAGATTGGATGTCGTAGAAACGATTAATCAAGTTGGTAATTGTCGTCTTACCAGCACCTGTCGCACCAACAAAGGCAACCTTTTGCCCCTTATCCGCATAGAGGTTAACGTCGTGAAGGATTTGTTTCTTACCATCGTAAGAGAAATCAACATCTTGGAAGACCACATTTCCGACCAACTCGACCAACTCGTAGTCGCCATTTGGACGTGGGTGTTTCCAAGCCCAAAGATTGGTTTTCTTGTCTGTCACAACCATTTGACCATCTACCAATTCGTAGTTGACCAAAGTGACCTTACCTTGGTCAACTTCTTCTGCTTCATCCAAAAGGTCAAAGATACGGTCTGCACCAGCAAGTGCCATAAGGACAAAGTTAAGTTGTTGAGAAACCTGAGTAATTGGGCCATTGAAGGAACGGTTCAATTGTAGGAAGGCCATGAGACCACCAATAGTCAAGCCACCGACACCATTTAGAGCGAAGAGTCCACCAACCAGGGCAGTCAAAACAAAGGAAACATTTCCTAAGTTCCCAAGAATTGGCATGAGAACATTGGCATAGCGATTGGCTAAATATGACGATTCAAAGAGTTGTTCATTAATCTTGTCAAAGTCAGCCATGCTTTCTTCTTCGTGGACGAAGGCCTTGACTACCTTTTGACCTGACATCATTTCTTCGATAAAACCATTCTCAATCCCTAGATTCTTTTGTTGCTCACCAAAGTAACGACCTGATTTAGCTGATACATTTTTGATGACCATAAACATGATGCCTACCATGACTAGGACCACGATAAAGAGGAGAGGACTAACCGTAAGCATGGTCACAGTCACTCCGATAAGGGTAATAGTTGTTTGTAGCAACTGTGGGATAGACTGCTCAACAGCCTGACGGAGGGCATCAATGTCGTTGGTGTAGATAGACATGATATCCCCGTGTTGGTGAGTATCAAAGTAGCGAACAGGAAGCTTTTGCATGCGAGCAAAGAGCTGATTACGAAGGGAACGCAGAGAATCTTGCGAGATGGTCGCCATGAGGAGTGATGACACGTAGTTGGCAATCACACCGATAAGACAGAAGACACCCACTGAAGTCAAGAAACGTAAAAGCGGTCCAAAATCGTGGCTACCAGATTTGAGCATAGGTTGAACATAAACGTCAACCAAGGACTGAATAGAAGCCGTCAAATTGACCGTTGCCAAAGAAGCAACAACAATGAGGACAAAGGCGATAGAAAGCGAAAGTTTGTAGTCTTGCCACAAAAAGCGTAGAAGACGTGCTAGAGAGCCCCAATTAGCTTTTTTCTTATTCTGCATCTGCTACTCCTTTCCCTTGTGTTTGCATCTTGTAGACGTCACGATAAATGGCATTATTAGCCACCAAGTCGTCATGCGTACCAACAGCATCGATACGACCATCATTCATGACGATGATACGGTCGGCATCTTGGATAGATGAAATCCGTTGACCGATGATGATTTTGGTCGTGTCCTTAAGACTTGAAGCGAAGCCTTGACGAATCAAACTATCTGTCTTAGTATCAACCGCTGATGTTGAATCATCCAGAATCAAAATTTTCGGATTCATGAGAAGGGCACGTGCAATACAGAGACGTTGACGTTGTCCTCCTGAGACATTGGCTCCACCACGTTCAATCTTGGTGTCATAGCCATCCTTAAACTCTTGGATAAATTCATCAGCTTGGGCAATCTTACAAGCTTCAATGATTTCTTCATCTGTTGCCTGTTTATTCCCCCAACGCATATTTTCCTTAATGGTTCCTGAGAAAAGGACGTTGGTTTGAAGTACCATGGCAACTTGCTTACGCAAGCTATCCAAATCATAGCCCTTAACATCATGGCCGGCAACCCTAACCTGACCGGCTTCCACATCATAAAGACGAGGAATGAGCTGAACCAAGCTTGATTTACCCGAACCCGTTCCACCAAGAATACCGATAACCTCACCAGACTTAATATCAAGTGTAATATCTTTGAGGACATGGGTCTTATCACCATTTTCATCAGTGTATGAGAAATCCACATGATCAAAGCTGATAGAACCATCTGCGACTTCTGTCAAGCCATTTTCAGGTGAAACAATAGTTGCTTCAGTGCTAAGAACTTCATTGATACGCTCTACAGAGGCCATAGAGATAGACAACATGACAAAGATCATCATGAACATCATGAGGGACATGAGGATGGTCATGGTGTAGCTGAACATGGAAGTCAATTCCCCTGTAGTTAAGCTACCACCAACGATAAGATGAGCACCAAACCAGGAAATCATGAGGAATGACGCGTACATAGACAACATCATGGCTGGGTTAGACATGATAACCACACGAATGGCACGCATGAACATTTGATAGATGCGACGTGAAGCCTTCTTGAATTTGTCAGTCTCTTCCTGCTCTTTAACATAGGATTTCACCACACGCATGTTGGTGATGTTTTCCTTGATACTGTTATTGAGGTTGTCATAAGCCTCAAACACTTGAGTAAAGAGAGGGTATACAATCTTGGTAATAATGGCCAAAACCAAACCAAGGAAGATCGTTACCCCAACGAAAATCCAAGCCATTTCGCCATTAATCAGGAAACTTGCTGCAATAGCAAAAATCAGGTTAAGTGGTGCACGCACACAGACACGGATAATCATCTGATAAGAGTTCTGCACGTTGGTAACATCAGTCATCATACGTGTCACCAAACCACCAGCTGAGAACTTATCGATATTTTCAAAAGAGAAAGTTTGAACCTTTTTGAAAATGGCCTGACGTAGATTCTTGGCAAATCCAGCAGAGGCAAAAGCTGCATAGCGAGCCGACTGCATGCCGCAGAATAGTGATAGAAAGGCGCAGACCAGCATGAGGCCACCGTAGAGCCAAATGTTAGACATGTTGGATTGCTGGACACCTTTGTCCAAAAGATTAGCCATGACAAAGGGAATGGAAATCTCAAACATGACTTCTAGTGTCATAAAGACGGACGCTAGGATTGAGGGTTTCTTGTATTCCTTTATCTGGGGGATAAGGGTTTGAAACATAGTTACCTCCGTTTTTTATTCTTTTTCTTTTTTTGATATTTTTCTTAAGTGGCTTCGGACGCTAGCAGCTTCCTTCAGAATCTCATAGCTAAGTTTTGAGCCAAAGTCTCAAAACTTCCGAGTTATAGAAGTCTCTTGACTTCTATAACTATTGCCACGGCGAAAAATATCGCCTACCCTGAGCAGAGCGTGTTTCAGGCATTGATAGATATAAGCTAGTCCTGTAATCCATCACGACGAAAGCATCGCTTTTGGGTAGAGCGAGCTGTCGAATCGTGAGCAACTTCGAACAAGTGCAAATAGGTTCATGATGACCCCTACCACGGCGAAAAATATCGCCTGCCCTGAGTAGAGCATGTTTCAGGCATTGATAGATATAAGTTAGTCCTGTAATCCATCACGGTGAAAGTATCATTTTTGAGCTGAGCATACTGTCGGAAAGCTACTCTTAACGCTCATCCTTTATCTATAAAAGAACGGTTATACCCTTTTGAGAGCATACAAAAGCCCCTGAGGGCAGACCCTAGGGATGCTTTCATTCTTATATATACGTCATTAGTATAGGCTAATTTGATTTAAATTGCAAGAGAAATAACATTTTACATAAAAATCGGTGGGTATTTTACAATTTTTGCATATAATAGAGCTAAAAAGCAACTGGTTTTAAGAACTCTTATCTAAAACATTCGGAAATTCCCCTTAACCGTAGCGGAAAGTTGTTTTCTTCTCCTATTTATAATAGACTATCACTAACATTAGATGAAAAGGTGACTCTATGACTATAAATCAACTGCTTCAAAAGCTGGAGCCTACCAGCCCTATCCTTCAAGCTAACTTTGGAATTGAACGCGAAAGTCTTCGTGTCGATAGACAGGGAAAATTAGCACATACGCCTCACCCTTCTTGCCTAGGAGCTCGAAGTTTCCACCCTTATATTCAAACAGATTTTTGTGAGTTTCAGATGGAACTCATCACACCAGTTGCTAAATCTACCACTGAGGCTCGCCGATTTCTTGGAGCCATTACCGATGTAGCTGGACGTTCCATCAGTAAAGATGAACTTCTCTGGCCCTTGTCCATGCCTCCTCGTATCAAGGCCCAAGAAATCCAAGTTGCCCAACTGGAAAATGAATTTGAACGCCATTATCGTAACTACTTGGCCGAAAAATACGGAACTAAACTACAAGCCATCTCAGGTATCCACTATAATATGGAACTAGGGAAAGATTTGGTTGAGGCCCTATTCCAAGAAAGTGACCAGATTGATATAATTGCTTTCAAAAACGCCCTCTATCTTAAGCTGGCTCAGAACTATTTGCGCTATCGTTGGGTGATTACCTATCTCTTTGGTGCTGCACCTGTTGCTGAGCAAGACTTCTTCGACCAAGAAGTGCCAGAACCCGTGCGTTCCTTCCGAAACAGCGACCATGGTTATGTCAATAAGGAAGAAATCCAAGTATCTTTTGCAAACCTAGAAGACTATGTCTCTGCCATCGAAAACTATATCGAACAAGGTGATTTGATTGCAGAAAAGGAATTTTACTCGGCTGTTCGTTTCCGTGGACAAAAGGTTAATCGCTCCTTCCTTGACAAGGGAATCACCTACCTGGAATTCCGTAACTTCGACCTCAACCCCTTTGAGCGTATCGGTATTAGCCAAACTACCATGGATACCGTACACCTACTCCTTCTAGCCTTCCTCTGGATGGATGCCCCTGAAAATGTTGATCAGGCTCTGGCTCAAGCTCACGCGCTGAATGAAAAAATTGCCCTCTCTCATCCTTTAGAACCTCTACCTTCTGAAGCTGAAACTCAGAACATTACGACAGCTCTAGACCAACTGGTGCAACATTTTGGGCTTGGTGACTATCATCAAGGTCTGGTCAAACAAGTTAAAGATGCCTTTGCAGATCCTAACCAGACACTAGCAGCCCAACTCTTGCCTCATATCAAAGACAAGTCCCTTGCTGACTTTGCCCTTGACAAGGCTCTTGCCTATCATGATTACGACTGGACTGCCCACTATGCCCTTAAGGGTTATGAGGAGATGGAACTTTCTACCCAGATGCTGCTCTTTGATGCCATTCAAAAAGGGCTTCATTTTGAAATCCTAGATGAGCAAGATCAATTCCTTAAACTCTGGCATAAAGATCATGTTGAGTACGTCAAAAATGGTAACATGACCTCAAAAGACAACTATGTAGTTCCTCTTGCCATGGCTAATAAAACCGTGACCAAAAAAATCCTGGCTGATGCTGGCTTCCCTGTCCCTGCCGGCGACGAATTTACCAGTCTAGAACAAGGTCTAGCCTACTATCCTCTTATCAAGGGCAAGCAAATTGTGGTTAAACCAAAATCAACCAACTTCGGTCTGGGCATTTCCATTTTCCAAGAGCCTGCCAGCCTTGATAACTATAAGAAAGCCCTCGAGATTGCCTTTGCAGAAGATACAGCTGTTCTTGTTGAAGAATTTATCCCAGGAACCGAATACCGTTTCTTCATTCTGGACGGGCGTTGTGAGGCTGTTCTCCTTCGTGTCGCTGCTAATGTTGTCGGTGATGGCAAACACACTGTTCGTGAATTAGTCGCTCAGAAAAATGCCAACCCATTGCGAGGACGTGACCACCGCTCACCGCTGGAAATCATTGAGCTAGGAGACATCGAACAATTGATGTTGACTCAGCAAGGTTATGCACCTGATGATATTCTCCCAGAAGGGAAAAAGGTCAATCTCCGCCGTAACTCCAACATCTCTACGGGTGGTGACTCTATCGATGTCACTGAGACCATGGATTCATCCTATCAAGAATTAGCTGCAGCTATGGCGACTAACATGGGGGCCTGGGCTTGCGGGGTTGACCTCATCATTCCAGATAAAACTCAGCCTGCTAGCAAGGAAAAACCTCATTGCACTTGTATCGAGCTCAACTTCAATCCCTCTATGTATATGCACACCTATTGTGCTGAAGGTCCTGGACAAGCTATCACTCCAAAAATCCTAGACAAGCTTTTTCCAGAAGTTACCACAAGGCAAATCTAAAACCTAATTCTTAGGAACAAACAAATCACCTTTATCTCGAGATAAAGGTGATTTTGCTTTATTAACCAAACTCTCCTGCTTCTTCCTCAGGATGCGTTTCCATGTACTGGATGTGTTGTATATAGGCATCTTGAGCCTGATTGAAGGCTTCCTGATCACTATATGGATAATCTATATAAAATAGGTCCCGCCAGCCATTAAAGGTTTGGCTATTGTAAAAGCCTTGAATCTTAGTCGGAAGGAAATCCTTGTTGTAGCTGATCCGCAGCTTAAGCAAGGTCTTATCCTGAAACTGAGTGATGATACTGTTGGAGGTTTCTTGACCTTCCAGACTAGACCAAACGTTATTCAGAACGATGTCCTGACTATAGTGATTAGCCTTGATACGATTTTTGTCCACTGGGAGCTTTTGGGTGGCCTCTAAAAGGTAGGACGCCTCCCCCTGAAAATAAGCCTCAATGGTCAAATCTCCAAGACTGGAGCCATATAACAGACCATCTTTAATAGCAATATTTGACCCAAAGAGTCTCTGACCAGCCACATCAAAGGACATCCCCTCATCCTGCCCGTAGAGCTTGATGGCATAGGCATCCCTTACACGATAGAAATTTTTAGCGACAAGAACACTATCAAGGGTTTCAGTCTTTTTTGTCTCCACCTTGGGGGTTGTAGGTTTCTTGGTAAAAGCTGTCAAACCCATTAAGCACAAGATGAGAGCGAATATAATCAAGGTAAGCATTGTAGACCTGGAGGCGGTCTTCAGCTTTAACTTGACTCCATGTTTCAAGATCTTTCAAGCCTCCTTTTTTAACAATATCAGCATAGCGCCCACCGTTTAAGACATTCTTGGCATTTTTCCACTTCTTGACCATCTTGCGTCTAATCGCATTGTCAGCAGGATGACGAACGTCAAGATAGGTATGGCTATTATTGAGATAGGCTGGTAGGTCAGCATTCAAGCCCTTAGACAGCCCATAGTTAGCAGAATCAGTATCGGCAATGTCAGCACCGTCTTCAATCTTATAATGCTTAGGATTAGAGTCGATGCTACCGTCTTTCCTTTTCTTGTAGACATTCCACTCAGAGACAAATCTCCCCGTATCCATATTGACAATAAACTCAATAAAACGGGAATTGCTAACTCCGTATGGGCCCATGACACTGGTCTGAGGTAGCTGAATTTTCATGTTCTGCGGATAGGTAAAGTCTCCCAAGCTTCGATTATGGTAGGAAGCACCCGTAGTGTAATCCAAATGAATCTTCTTGTCCTTGCTGTAGGCCAGAAGTTTGTCTAAATCTGTCTTGCCCTTGTAGTTGGTCCTAATATAGTCCATGGACTGCTTATCAATCCAAGACCTAAAAAGATGGAGCTTGATACCTAAGTCATCCACCCCAAGCCCTAGATCCGTCTGATAGGTCTCCATAATAGCCTCACGGAAGTAACTATAAAAAGGACTGGTTGGCTCTAGCTTCTTGGAAAATTTATAACCTGACTTCCCTAACTGGAGGAACTGGTACTTGTCCACATAAACCTGCATGTGCTCCATAACCAAATTGAGCTTGTCATGATTAGGTAGTTGAGAAGCTTGGAAAAAGGCCGTATAGGTATCTGAGCCCACTTCCTTACTTTCTTGGTCAATATCCCGTAGAACCTTGTCTAGCTGGGTCAGAGAAGTCTTCTTCATCTTACTTCTCACCTGAGCCACATAAGCCGGCTTAATGCCCTGATCCCAGTGGTCACGAGCCATAATAGCATCTGCCTTTTGTGAAATCAAGGTCAAGCGTTTCTGATAAGACGCGTCCTCCAAGGCCAGCTTTAAAGCCTTTGATGGCGTCGCTTGAACCACAGATAAATCACCGTAGATATCAGACTTTAGGACAAGATTTACCTGCATATCATAGGAATGATTGATATGGAGAACGAGGTAAATCTTCCCGTCTTCCTTCCTAACAGACAAAGCATCGAGTTGATAAGATTGGATAACCCCAGCCTGACTAAGTGCCAGTCTATCTATATTTTCCAAAGAATCCTGATAAATATAGGAAATCTCAGGGTCTTTGACCTTCTTTACCAAAGAGTGATTGCGCTGTCGATTGAAAACCACAAGACCAAGTATGAGGATTACAGCCAGGGCACTTGCCAGATACTGTAAAATTACTTTCTTCATAGTACTTCCATTATAGCATAGGAGGACAAAATATTCTGAAAAGGATTGGCAAACGTTGAAAACAAATGAAAAAAACAGGCCGACTAAGACCTGTTTGAATGAATTGTTTATAAATCGCTCAAGCGACGATGTTTGATACTAAAATCAAAATAAGCATTTTCCTGAAGTTTGTGGAATATGTCTCTGTAGGCTTTTTCGTCAAAGTGATCGCCACGATAGAGAATCTCAAAGCTCAAACCTTCGTATTCCAAGAAGGCATTAGAAGTCTTAAAACCATTACGCTTGTAGAAATCCCAACGCGCCACACGTTGCTCAGGATTGTCATTGGGTTCATCCAAGCGCTCTACTTCCAAGACCATAGAACGAGATGGTCCATAAAAGTCCACCAGTTTATCAATAATCTCACTTCCGTAGCCATGACTCCGCATTTGAGGTACGATGGCGAAGAAGCTCACATAAAAAACTTTGGCATTGTAGAGAACTGAGGCAAATCCAACAAAATCATCCTCGTCATAAAAGGCAAAGAAATGATAATCATCACGACCATCCAATTTTAAGAAGTCACTTAATGGAATACGTTCTTCTTCTGGAAAGGCCTCGTTGTTTAAGCGCTCTACCCTATCTAATTCTGGAAACTCTTTGGTAATCAATTGGCTGCGTAAAGCCATAAATTTCCCCCCTTTTTGATGCTTATACCTATAGGTCATTATAACATCTTGATAAGCAAGTGCAAGTTTCAAGGGCTAAGATAAGTCTACTGGTAAACTCCTACTGCCGTGTATAAATGCTGCTTGGCTGTCTACGACTCCTCTCTTCTTAAAAATAAAAGACAACGACCATTTCTAGTCGTTATCTTTTTTGTGATTCATAAGCTATTGCCTATTTTTTCAATTCCCAAATTTCTTTAGCATACTCTGTGATCGTATCATCTGAAGTGAATTTGTGAGATTTAGCAATATTAGCTAAGCTCATACGTGCCCACTTGTCATGATCACGATAAAGCGCATCGATTTTCTCTTGAGCTTCTACATAAGCAGCGAAGTCTTCCAAGAGGAAGTACTCATCGTTGTGGGTGATGAGGGCTTCGTAAATTTCAGTACCTTCAGATTGAGCATTTGGAATCGTACCATTAACAAAGGTATCAACGACACGACGAATGACTGGGTTATTTTCATAAACTGCACGAGAGTAGTAATCGTGACGTGCATAGTGTTCATAAACTTCGTCCTTGTCCATACCGAAGATGACAACATTCTCATCGCCAACTTCATCCTTGATTTCAATGTTGGCACCATCAAGTGTTGCCAAGGTAATAGCACCAGTCATCATGAATTTCATGTTTGATGTACCAGATGCTTCTTTAGAAGCCAATGAGATTTGCTCAGAGACATCAGCTGCTGGAATGATAAGTTCCGCAAGACTGACACGGTAGTTTTCTAGGAAGACAACTTTAAGTTTTCCTTGAAGGCTTTCATCATTGTTAACAAGGTTGGCAACTTCGTTGATGAGCTTAATAACTGATTTTGCGAAGTGATAACCAGGAGCAGCTTTGGCACCAAAGATGAATACACGAGGTACCATGTCTTTATCTGGATTATCTTTAAGGTCCCAATAAAGTTTGATGATATGAAGAAGGTTAAGCAATTGACGTTTGTATGCGTGAAGACGTTTAACCTGCACGTCAAAGATAGCATCTGTAGACACTTCTACGCCTGTTGTTTCCTTGATGTAGTCTGCCAAACGTTGTTTAGCAGTTTTCTTAACTTGATAGAACTGGTTCAATACTTCCTTGTCATCCAAGTAGGTTGTAAGATTTTCAAGCTCATGGATGTCGTTACGCCAACCGTTACCAATCACGTCATCAATTGCCGCTGAAAGTTCTGGCGCTGCAATTTGTGTCCAACGACGTTGAACGATACCATTTGTCTTGTTATTGAATTTTTCAGGATAAATAGTATAGAAGTCGTGAAGGGTATCTTCTTTAAGAAGTTCTGTGTGGAGTTTGGCAACCCCGTTGACTGAGTGACCACCAATAATCGCCAAGTTAGCCATATGCACTTGGTTATCCTTCACGATACGAGTGCGTTCGATAACATCTGCAGCAACACCACGTCCAGCCATTTCAGCTACATAACGGTTGTCGATTTCCAAGATGATTTGGTAAACACGTGGAAGAACACGTTTGAAGAGCTGTTGATCCCATTTTTCAAGAGCTTCTTGAAGGATTGTGTGGTTAGTGTAGCTCATTGTCTTAACAGTCGCATTCCATGCATCTTCCCATGAAAGACCGTATTCATCAAGGAGGAGACGCATGAATTCAGCTGGTGCAACCGCAGGGTGAGTATCATTGATGTGAACAGATACCTTTTCGTGGATATCTTTCAATGGCAAGCCCATCTTGAGGTATGATTTGATAATGGTTTGGAGACCTGCACTTGTCATGAAGTATTCCTGAACCAAACGCAATTCTTTACCTTCAATCGTTGTATCATCTGGATAAAGAATGGCTGTAATATCTTTCACACGACGTCGAGCTTCAAGAGTAGGGTAATCCAATTCGTATTCTTCAGGAATTTCAACATCCCAAAGACGAAGGTTGTTAATCACACCATTTTGATAACCGATTTGTGGCACATCGTAAGGCACAGCACGAAGAACTTGAGCATTCTTATAAGTTGGAACAAAACGACCATCTTCGTCACTTTCAAGGACAACATCACCAAAGAGTTTTACATAGACAATATCATGGTCTTTACGCGTTTCCCAAACATTTCCTGTTGAACCAAACCAACCATCTGGTAGCTCTACTTGGTAACCATCAACAATACGTTGTTTGAAAAGTCCGTAACGGTAACGAAGACCATTACCAAAACCTGGATAACCAGTAGTTGCAAGCGAATCCATGAAGGCAGCAGCCAAACGACCAAGACCGCCGTTACCAAGTGCCATATCATGCTCAGCTTCTACTACTTCACGGAAGTCGATGTCAAGTTCTGCGAAACCTTCTTTAACAAGGTCAAGAATACCAAGGTTGAGGAGGTTAGTTTCCAACATACGACCTGGAAGAAATTCAATCGAGAAGTAGTAAGCAATCTTTTCTTGATTGTCTGAAAGTGCATGGTTACGTTCAATCCATGTATTTGTGTAATATTTACGGATCAAACCAGCCAAGGCAGTAAAAATCTCCGTTGGTGTGGCCTTAGCAACTTTAATCAACTGCTCTTGATGGAGAGTATCCTTAAAGTCACGGATGAATTGTTCTTTTGTTAAATTTTCAAGTTGCATAGAAATCCTTTCTTACTACTTTCTTATCTTCAATAGACTTCTTACAGGTATCTATTCAGATAAGAGGGAATTGGAAATTTTACTCAAACTTCCAAACCTTGCCAGACAAGATTCGAAACAGACATTTCAAAATCTTTATTTACAAAACTGTCAAAACAGTCAATTATATTATAACATGATTAGAGTTATTCTTCTATTCAGACTTTTAGACGCTTTCTCTATAATCTCTGCCAAGCAAAACTTAGGGGTTAAATGAATTTAGAAGCGTTTTCAAACGCTTTACATGAAGATAACTTTTCCCTTGCGAGAAAAGTTATCTTTGCAATTATACTAATTGTTTGTACAAATCAACATATGCCAAACTTGCTGTATCCCATGAGAAGTCACGTGTCATAGCATTGTGCTGGAGTTGTTTCCAAGCATCAGCATTGTTTTCGTAAACATCGAGAGCTTTTTCAAGGGTTTGAACCATCCAGTAACCTGAGAAGTTACCAAATGAGAATCCTGTACCTGAGCCTGTCACAGGGTTGTATGGTTCAACAGTATCACGAAGACCACCAACCTCGCTAACCACTGGCAAGGTACCATAGCGCATAGACATCATTTGAGAGAGGCCACATGGTTCAAAGGCTGAAGGCATAAGGAAAATGTCACAACCAGCATAAATTTGTTGAGCCAACTCTAGGTTGAAGGTAATGTTGGCAGACATTTTTTCTGGGTAAGCGTGACCGAACCAAGAGAAAGAGTTCTCATAGTCGCTGTAACCAGTACCCAAAAGAACAATCTGAACATCATGTTGCAAGATGTTGTGAAGTTCGTTGACAACCAAATCGAAACCTTTTTGGTCAGTCAAACGTGACACAATACCAATCAATGGAACGTCTTCGCGAACTGGGAGACCAACACGTTCTTGAAGAGCTGCCTTGTCTTTGGCCTTACCTGACAAATCATCCACTGAGAAGTGGTAAGGAATGTGAGTATCTGTTTCTGGATCAAGGAGGTCCGTATCGATACCATTAACAATACCAGACAACTTACCAGATTCCATGCGCATGATTTGATCAAGACCTTTACCAAATTCAGGTGTTTGAATTTCACCAGCATAAGATGGAGAAACTGTTGTTACACGATCTGCATAAAGAACGGCTGCTTTCATCCAGTTGAGGCAGTCATTCCAACGGAGCGTACCGTCTGCATAACGCTCGTAACCAACACCGAAGATTTCCCAAAGCATACCACTGTCAAATTGACCTTGGAACTCAATATTATGGATAGTGAAGACTGTTCTAATACCTTGGTAAGCTTGAATCCAATGGTATTTTTCCTTAAGAAGGAATGGAATCATGGCTGTGTGGTAGTCATGAACATGGAGAATATCTGGAATAAAGTCCACTTTTTCCATCAACTCAAGGGCAGCCATTTGGAAGAAGCCAAAACGCTCACCATCATCCCACTCACCGTATACCGTACCGCGGTTGAAATACTGCTCATTATCAATGAAGAAGAAGGTCACACCATCACGGACAATTTTCTTGATGCCGACATATTGACGACGCCAACCAACATTTGTATAGAAGAAGCTAAGGTCTTCAACCTGATCGCCAAATTTAGCCGAAACCACATCATAATATGGGAGAATTACGGCAACCTCGTGACCATTTTTGACTAGAGATTTAGGAAGAGCACCGATAACGTCACCCAAACCACCAGTTTTAGCGAAAGGTGCACCCTCTGCTGCTACAAATAAAATTTTCATCGTACAATATCCTCTGTTACAACGCTACCTTTTTTGATGATAACTGGGTTGTTTTCTGTACCGCGAACCGTAACACCTTCAGCGATTTCAACACCTTTATCCACAATAGCATATTCAACTGTTGCGCCTTTAGCAACTTTAACACGTGGGAAGATAATTGAATGGCTAACACTAGAACCTTCAGAAAAGTCAACATTACGTGAAATCATTGAGTTCTCAACTTTACCTCGAACAATCGAACCAGATGCAAATTGTGAAAGCTTAACTTCAGAAGAGTCTGCATAGTATGTTGGCTCTTCATTTTTAACTTTTGTATAAACTTTTTGGTTTGGTGCAAAAAGTTTATAGAATTTTTGTGATTCCAGCATATCCAAGTTAGCATCAAAGTACGCTTTTACTGAGTGGATATTTGAAAGGTAACCAGTGTACTCGTAAGCAAAAGCATTTTCAGCAACTGCCAAATCACGAAGTACATAACGAAGCTTACGAGGTTCTTCTTTAGCTGCTTCTTCTTCCAATTTTTCAATCAAGAATGGTGTATCCACAACAAAGATGTCTGTAGACATATTGTAAACTTCTTTATCGCCACCCTGGAAGAGCTCATGGCCAAGCACTTTGTCAGAGTCATCAATTTCTAAAACGCTGTTTACATCTGAAATGAGTTCTTTAGGAAGTTTTTTGTAGACCACAGTAACTTTTGGTTTTGTTGTATTGTGAAGGTGGAAAACTTGGTTAAGATCAATGTTGACCAAAACATCACTGTTAAGAGCTACAGTCTGATCTGAGCCTGAACGTTTAAGGTAAGTCAAAATTTGACGATAGTATTCCTCATCAACAGTTGAGCTTTCAACAGGAGTATTGTAAATACCAAGGTAGTAGTGACTGAGAAGAGTAGACAAGCCCCACTCACGACCTGAACGAATATGGTCGAAGACAGAACTGATGTTTTCGTTTTGGAAGATTCCGAAGACGCTACGGATACCAGCATTAGCCAAGTTAGACAACGGGAAGTCGATGAGGCGATATTTTCCGCCAAATGGTAGGCTGGCAATAGGACGGTGCTCAGTCAAACCACCCATGTCATGGAATCCTACGGTATTTCCTAGAATTGCAGAATATTTATCAATCTTCATCTTTTGGTACCCCCACTACTTCATTGTATCCTACGACTTGCACTTCTTCTGTACCGTCAATTTCCACACCATCGGAAATGTGTGCACCTTCACCGATAATAGCTCGTTTAATTTTTGCACCTTTACCAATAATTGCACCACTCATAATCACTGAATCTTCAACGACTGCCCCTTCACGAATTTGTGTATTTGTTGCAAGCACAGAATGTTTAACAGTTCCATCAACCAAACATCCATCAACAACGAGTGAATCTTCAACATGAGCATTCTCACCAAAGAAGTTTGGTGGAGCAATCACGTTACGTGAGTAAATTTTCCATTGACGGTTACGACTATCCAAGGCATTTTCAGGAGAAATGTACTCCATATTTGCTTCCCAAAGGGATTCGATAGTACCTACGTCTTTCCAATAGCCTTCAAATTCATAAGCAAAGACGCTTTCACCTGTTTCAAGATAAGCTGGGATAACGTTCTTACCAAAGTCTGACATATCAACTGAACTCTTTTCAGCTGATACTAACATATTGCGAAGACGTTTCCAATCAAAGATGTAAATACCCATTGATGCTTTCGTAGATTTAGGGTTTTCAGGTTTTTCTTCGAACTCAACAATACGGTTATTAGCATCAGTGTTCATGATACCGAAACGGCTAGCTTCTTTAAGTGGCACATCAAGAACGGCGACAGTAAGACTTGCGTTGTTATCTTTGTGAGATTGGAGCATATCATCATAGTCCATCTTGTAAATATGGTCACCAGACAAAATCAAAACATATTCAGGATTGATGCTATCGATATACTCAATGTTTTGATAAATAGCGTGGCTGGTACCTTCAAACCAACGATTACCTTCGCTAGCTGAGTAAGGTTGAAGAATTGATACACCAGAGTTAACACCATCCAATCCCCAACTTGAACCATTACCGATATGATTGTTCAAAGCAAGTGGTTGATACTGTGTAATGACACCTACATTGTTAATTCCTGAATTGGCACAGTTTGACAAACCAAAGTCAATGATACGGTAGCGTCCACCAAACTGAACAGCTGGTTTGGCAATACTTTGGGTCAATTTTCCAAGACGAGTTCCTTGCCCACCAGCAAGGATCAAAGCCAACATTTCATTTTTCATGAATAGTCCCCCTCATGATTTTTAGTTTCATCCTCAAAAGGATGTTAGACAATCAGCCGAAACTGATTATGACAATTAAAGTAAGTTTCTCAGTGTGGCAATAGTTTGGGCGTCAGAAAGCTTCTTTCAACCGTGACTTTCTTGCTATCATCCCTGAAAAACAAATCGTGTACACGTTTAATTCTACCCTTTATTTCAAGCGACGTTTAACACGCCAGATACTTGCTCCAAGAGCTGGCAATGTGAAGCTAAGGGTATTTTCATAATCCTTCCACTTCGCCTTTTGGGTACGAGTTTCAGGATTTCCTTCTTTCCAGACACCACCGAATTCTTCCATCTCAGTGTTAAGTACTTCTTGATAAATACCAGCGACTGGCAATCCAATAGTGAAGTCTTGACGTTCCACTGGAGCTAGGTTGAAGACACAGACAAGGAAGTCACCCTTATCGCCTTTGTCATCCTTACGAATGAAGGAAAGCACACTTTCAGCACGGTTATCCGCATCGATAATTTCAATACCATCGTAAGAATCATCAATCTGCCAGAGAGATTTATGGTCCTTGTAGAAACCATTCATATGGCTAGTGAAGGCCTGCATCTTCTGGTTCATCTCATCTTCAAGATTTCCCCATTCGAGTTGATAATCAAACTTCCACTCCAAGAATTGACCAAACTCAGAACCCATAAAGAGCAATTTCTTACCTGGGTGACAGAGTTGGTAAGCATAGAGGTTACGAAGACCAGCAAATTGATTATAGCGGTCACCCCACATCTTATGCATCATGCTCTTCTTACCATGAACCACTTCATCATGTGAGAAAGGTAGAACATAGTTTTCATTGAAGCAATACATGAAACTGAAGGTCATCAGATTGAAGTCATACTGACGGTAAACTGGATCTTCTGCGTAGAATTTGAGGATATCGTTCATCCAACCCATATTCCATTTGAAGTCGAAACCTAGACCACCTTCTTCAATCGGTTGGGTGATTGGCGTTGCTGCAGTTGATTCTTCCGCAACCATCATAACATCTGGATAGCGTTTTTTAATTTCACGATTGAGTTTTTGAAGGAAGCCGTAGCCTTCCAAGTTACGATTTCCACCGTCCTTGTTAGGCATCCATGGACCTTCATCATAGTCCAAATAGAGCATGTTAGATACTGCATCCACTCGGATACCATCGATATGATAATTTTCAATCCAGTAAAGAGCACTTGAAATAAGGAAAGACTGAACTTGATTTTTTCCTAAGTCAAAGTTAAGTGCGCCCCAACGATAGTTATGAGCTCGATCATGATCCTGATATTCGAAAGTTGGTGTACCATCGAAGTAGGCCAAAGCATCGTCATTCTGTGTATAGTGACCTGGGACCCAGTCTACCAAGACACCGATATTATTCTGGTGACATGCTTCTACGAAATCTTGAAATTCTTCTGGTGTGCCATAGGTATGCTCAAAAGCAAAGTAACCCATAAGCTGGTAACCCCAACTCATCCCAAGAGGATGAGCCATGAGTGGCATGAATTCCACGTGAGTATAGTTCATCTCAACCAAATATGGAATCAACTCTTCTTTCAATTCTTTGAAAGTATAAGGTTGACCATCCTCTTTTAGTTTCCAAGATGATGCATGAGCTTCATAGATATTAACCGGACGTTTTTGGAAACCAAAGCGTTTACGACGACCCATCCAAAGGCCATCCTTCCACTTCTTAGTTTTCTTCTTACGAATCACAGCTCCTGTTCCAGGACGAGGCTCTAAGTAAGTCGCAAAAGGATCCATCTTTTCGACGACTTGACCTCCCTTACGTTTCACCAAGAACTTATAGAGTTGTCCTTCCTCTGGGAGAGCTGAAGTCGCCTCCCAAACACCGATATGGTTTTTGGTCATATCCAGAGGTTCATCAAACCAACCTGTGAAATCTCCAATTACCTGAATCTGCTCAGCATGAGGGGCCCACACACGGAAGATAAAACCTTCTTCTCCCTCTAATTCATGCACACCCAAATAATTCTGAAGGTGGAAGTTCTCACCTGTTCCAAATGTGTACATGGCTTCATCGAGATTCATACCATCACTCCTTTCTTAAACTAGCCTTGATAGTTCTAACTATCAAGAAATTAAAACATTGAAATATATGTAAATACACTAGAAAACCCTTCAGACCGATAGGGCTTACAAGTAAACAAAACCACTTATGTAAGCGTTTACTGTATTATAGCATTTTTTGACATTCTTGTCAGTAAATCTCCAAATCTTTTTTCATATTATCGAACACAAAAGTCTTACGTAATTTTCCAGAAATATGTAATTCAACAATACCTGAATCGTACTCAGCTTTTGCGACATAGAGATTATCGTAAATATCTGCATATGAACGATATGAAAATTCTTGTACGGTTTGCTTACGCTCAATTAATTTGGCAACTTTAGCAACCAAGTCTTTCTTAAGAGTCACTTGATTCCAATCCACCTGATTAACAGCATCAGGGGCATTGTAGCTATTCATGGCACGCTTAACATCCGCTTCCGTGTAATTTCCATCTTCACCTGTTGCAACCATCTTACTACGCTGGAATTCTTGTCCCAACTGCATGAAACACATCCCTTGCATACTTAGATTAAGAGCATTTGCCAAGTAAATACGTTTTTCAATATCTTCTGGCGAATCATGTGGATGCAAATGATGCATAAGGTCATTCAAATTGTAGTTGTCGTGCGCTTCGATATAGTTGAGGACCTGACCTGGCATGAGGTAGTTTACAAAACCACGGCTACCAAGCAGACTCTTGGCAATCTGGTCTTCCAATGGGGCTCCAGACACATAGCCGTTATTGATGTACCCATAGACCTCTGCCCCCTTGACCGCGTCACGCGCATTGTCATTGAAAAATCCGATTCTAGGCATCAAGGCTGCATTATCCTTCTTGCCCTTTTGGTCTACAGGAAGTCCAATTCCCATATCCCATCCTTCACCATAAAGAAGGATCCTAGGATCAATATCATCCATGGCCGAACGAATGGCATTCATCGTAGCAACATCATGTAAGCCCATAAGGTCAAAACGAAAACCATCCACTCCAAATTCTTCTGCCCAATAGGTTAAGGAATCAATCATATACTTACGGTACATTTCCTTTTCACTGGCTGTCTCATTTCCACAGCCTGATCCATCTTGGAAAGACCCATTGTCATGCATACGGTAGTAATAAGCCGGCACAGATAGTTGGAAAGGAGAGCTGTAAGATGAGTAAGTATGGTTATAAACCACATCCATGATAACCCCTATTCCTGCTTCATGGTAGGCCTGAATCATTTTCTTAAGCTCTAAAATTGGTGCCACGGGATTCTTTTGATCAGCAGCAAACTGACGATCCGGAACATTGTAATTTTCAGGATCGTACCCCCAGTTGTAGAGAAGCTTCCCACCTTTATCGTAGGTTTTATGGTGATCAAAGACCGGTTGCAGTTGGACATAGTTGTAGCCCATACGTTTGAGGTAATCAAAACAAGTCACATCTCCATGGGCATTTCTAGTCCCTTTCTGACAAGCACCTAGATAGGTTCCTCTATAGGACTTCTTAACCCCAGATGTCTCTGAGATTGAGAAGTCACGGAGGTGCATCTCACAGATAACGGATGAGCAAGCATTTGCCTTACGCCAGCTCGCTTTTTGCTTGGTAACCTTTTCATACCCTCTTGGAACAAGTCGCTGTGGATTGACCACCAAACTTTTTTTATTATCTAAGCTAAGGGCGATACTGTAGGGGTCTCTCGTATCCTGATAAAAACTTTCCTCATGATACACACGAAACTGGTAGGCTACCCCATCCAAATCCTTTTTAACAGTGGCACTCCAAACACCGTGAGTATTCATCTCATGACGGTCTTTATTGACACTGGTTCCTCGGCTCATCTTAATGATCTTAGGATTTTTACTGCCCTTTTTAAAAAGTAAGAGCTGCACACGACGAGCTAGAGGTGACCAAAGGCGAAACTCTGTGGCCCCTTTTTCATACTTATGACCTAACCAACCTTGAAAGCCCCACTTCTGGTCAAATTCCTGTCTTCGGAGAGCCATATCAAAGGCATGCTGGTCGCGACCTTCGAAACTATGGCTAGTCAAGGCTGCCTGTTTAGAATAATAAACAGTTGGATCACCTTCAACTATCCAAATAGCATTGGGAGCATCCCCTAGGAAGCGTCGGACACGGTAATCATGTGTTTGCCTCGACCAGTCTTCCGTTTTGACCAAAAGATTGACAGAATCAATAAAACGATTGGAGGGAGAAGTAACCTGACCAACAAGACCAAAATCATCCTCACGTGAAAAATGGGCTTCTTCGCCCCAATAACCATCTAGCCACTTCCACATACTGTATCTGGAATAGTCGCCATGCATACTATGAAAATGAACGGTTAATAAATTGTCCATTTTTTACTCCTTAGTTTTTGTTACTCACTTTTTCTCCTATTATAGCAAAAAATGTTCGTTTTGTAAGCGTTCTTATGGAATATTTTGCAATTTTTTGGTCTATTTTGAACATAAAAAAAGAATGAGAAAATAAATGGCAAAACACTCATTTTTCTCATTTCTTTTGTCGATTTTAATTCCTTTAGAACTAGGCTTGAGACTCTTTCCAGTCCATTATTCTTGAGTCATCAAAACCTTACGTGGTTTGGTACCTTCAGCTGGTCCGATAACACCTGCTTCTTCCAATTCTTCCATCAAACGAGTGGCACGGTTGAAACCAACTGACAGACGGCGTTGAATCATGGAAGCACTAGCTTTTTGTGTTTCAAGGACCAAAGCCTTGGCCTCTTCAAAGAGTGGGTCACCTTCTGAGCTACCACCATTGGCAGAGGAACCTCCACCAAAATCATTTTCAGAAACTTCACCAGGATCAAAGCTCTCATCATAGTCAGCTGAAGCCTGATCCTTGATAAAGGTCACAATACGTTCCACGTCATCATCAGAGATGAAGGAACCTTGTAGACGAACAGGGTGGTTCTCATCAATCGGTTTGAAAAGCATATCCCCACGTCCGAGTAGCTTTTCTGCCCCATTTTCATCTAAAATGGTACGACTATCTGTTCCCGAAGACACGGCGAAGGCCACACGAGATGGCACATTGGCCTTAATCAAACCGGAGATCACATCAACCGACGGACGTTGAGTGGCGAGAATCATGTGAATTCCCGCAGCACGCGCTTTTTGTCCCAAACGAATAATAGCATCTTCCACTTCCTTACTAGCTACCATCATCAAGTCAGCCAACTCATCAACGATAACCACAATTAAAGGCAAGGGAATCTGTTTTTCTTGCGACTGGGCATTCCAATCTTCCACCTTGGCATTGTAGCCAGCAATGTTACGCACGCCAAACTTACTAAAGAGTTCGTAACGATTTTCCATCTCATCTACCACTTTTTGAAGAGCCTTGGCGGCCTTACGTGGGTTGGTCACTACAGGGATAAGGAGATGAGGAATATCATTGTAAACCGAAAGTTCAACCATCTTCGGATCGACCATGAGGAACTTCACCTGGTCAGGACGAGCCTTCATAAGAATACTAGAGATGATACCGTTAACCGCAACCGATTTACCAGAACCTGTTGATCCAGCGACCAGTAAGTGAGGCATCCGACCCAAATCAAAGCTACGAGCCGAACCATCAACCGCCTTACCAAGAGGAACTTCCAAGAGCTTATTAGGGTCCGTCTTGGACTGTTCCCATAGTTCTCGGAAAGAAACCGTCGCAATCTCTGAGTTAGGCACTTCGATACCAACCAAAGATTTTCCAGGAATAGGTGCCTCAATACGGACATCTTTCGCAGCTAGAGCCAGAGCTAAGTCATCAGCTAAATTTGAAATGCGATTGACACGGACCCCAACAGCAGGCTTGACCTCATACTTGGTCACTGACGGTCCAATTTCAGCCCGCTCAACCTTGACATCAATATTGAAACTCTTGAAGGTATCTTCTAAGATTCGAATATTCTTTCGAACGATGTTCTTCTCTTTAGATTGACTCTTAGGCTTATCAGGTGCAAAGAGATCTATATGAGGTAATTTATACTGCAGGAGTTCCTTAGGCGTGAAATCAACCTCGACTGGTGCGTCATCTCCCTCAACCACCATAGATGGGGGAAACTCATCGCTTGGCACATCCTCTGGATAAGGTGCATAATCTTCTTGGAAATCCTCATAATCCTCTGGAGGCAGATTATCATAGTAATCCTCAGAGGCATAATCACTGATTTCAGGTTCAGGTGCAAAAATCTCAGCTTCTTGTGGCAAGGCCTCTGCCGCATCATCTAAGATTTCTCCCGTCTCCTCGTCAACAGTCAAATCAGCCAGACGCTCAGCTTCGGCACGTTCTTCTGCTTCACGTTCTTTCTGAGCCTGACGTTCTGCCTTCTTCTCCTGACGCTGAACCGTCCGTTCCAAACGCTTTTCAGCCCCTTTCTGCCAAGCTTCCTTAGCATACTCCATGATATCCAAGACATCCCAAGGGCTAAGAATGAAAGCACCCAGGAGAATGATCAATACCCCAATCATGAAGCTACCGATATTTGAAAAGAGGAAAGAAATAGGCTGATACAAAAGAGCCCCTAGCATACCACCACCCGCAAAACGAGCGACTTGCACACTCACAAGTTCCCCAAAAAGCAAGTCCTTGGTACCAGGGAAAATATCCAGACCACTCATGCGTTCTAGACTAAAGAGATAGGCGTGAAACTCCAACAAGAGCCCCGCAAAGACCATCCAAAATCCTGTGACATAGTTACTGTGTTTACGTAACCATTTAAAGCCAAAGAGATAAACATAGATAGCAAAAATTAAAGGGTAAGCCATACTCCCCACAAATACTCGAAAGATATTATAGAGGGTAACCCCAAAGAAACCCAATCGAAAGACTGGGAAAATTAAGACAAAGGCAAAAAAGAAGGTCCATAGCATTCGCTTAATCGCCTTCTGTCTGTCTAATTCTGCTTTTGTAAGACGCTTCTTACCGTTCTTAGAAGCCGCCCCTTTTTTCGTTTTTTTCGTTGTAGCCATAGGTGTATTATACCACGTTTTTAGACATGAAAAAAGAGAGACAAGTCTCTCCTTAGATTGAAGACAAAGTCTTCTTTTGACATTATTCTTCGATTAATGATGTTGAGTGAACCGGACGATTCTTACCATCTGGATCAATATATTGAATAGCTTGGTTGATAGCGATAGGGGCTTCACCCATTCCCACAGCAATCAAGTCAATCTTACCTTCATATTCTGCTGCATCACCGATCGCATAAACACCTTCTTGTGAGGTTTCAAACTGCGCATTAACAGTAACGCTAGAGCGTTTGTAATCAACATTCCAGTTACGAAGGTTTTTATTGTTGGTTGAGAAGCCAAAGCTAACAATAAGGGCATCAAGTGGCAATTCCACAACCTCGTCTGACTTCACTTTTTGAACTGTCAAACTTTGGGCAAGACCATTTTCACCCTTGATTTCAAGCGGCACATAAGGCGTCATCACATTAACTGACGATTGATGAAGAAGCTCTACACTATGCTCATGGGCACGAAAGGCATCACGGCGGTGAATCAAAGTCACGCTCTCAGCAATCCCATCCAAGTGATTAGCCCAGTCAACAGCTGAATCTCCACCACCAGCAATCACAACCTTCTTGCCGGCAAATTGGTCAAGACTATGCACATTATAGAACAAGTTATTGTCCGCATAATCTTCTTCATTGTCCACACCCAAAGGACGGGGAGCGAAGGCACCATTCCCACAAGCAATGACGATAGCCTTAGACAAGTGTTGGCCCTTACTAGTGGCAATTGTGAAGATGCCTTCTTTCTTTTCAAAGGTTTGCACTTCTTCTTTCAAATGAATGCTGACACGATCTTCAAAACGCTTAAGTTGAGTCAAGAGATTTTCTGTCAATTCCGCACCTGTCGTTTGCGGAAAGGCTGGAATATCGTAGATCTTCTTCTCTGGATAGAGAACGGCAGGTTGTCCACCAAGCTCTGACAGACTCTCAATAATATTAACAGTCATACCACGTAGACCGGCGTAAAAGGCAGCCCAAAGTCCTACTGGCCCACCACCGATAATGGTAATATCGTAAATCTTTTCTTCTGACATTTTATTTTCCTTCTGCTTTTATCTCTTCTAAAATCTGACGTTCTTCATCCGTAAAGTCATAGTTTTCCAAGAGGTCTGGTCGACGCTCCCAGGTCTTACGCAAACTCTGTTCTATACGCCAACGTCGAATATTGACGTGGTGCCCTGACAAGAGAACATCTGGCACCTTCATGCCACGAAACTCAGCTGGGCGCGTGTACTGTGGAAATTCCAAAAGCCCTGATGAGAAACTATCATCCTTATGACTAGCTTCCTTACCTAAAACTTCAGGAATCAAGCGGACAGTCGCATCTACAATAGTCATTGCAGCCAACTCTCCCCCAGTTAGGACAAAATCTCCCAAGGAAATCTCATCTGTCACTAAGGTTTTGATGCGCTCATCATAACCCTCATAGTGACCGCAGATAAAGACCAATTCCTCTTCTTGCGCCAATTCTTCTGCATAGGCCTGATCAAAGGTACGACCCGCAGGATCTAAGAGAATAACGCGAGGTTTTGTGACGTCTAACTTGTCAAAAGTATCAAAAATTGGCTGGGCACGTAGCAACATACCTTGACCGCCACCGTAAGGTTCATCATCTACGTGACGAGCCTTCTCCGCATTTTCACGAAAATTGTGATAGTTGATTTCTAGAAGGCCCTTATCCTTTGCCTTACCAACAATGGAATGCTCTAAGGGAGCAAACATATCTGGAAATAGGGTCAAGATATCAATCTTCATCGTCTAATCCTTCCATGAGCTCAACCTCAACACGTCCAGCTACAACATCAACATCGAGAACTACAGGTGGGATGTATGGCAAGAGCAAATCTTTTTTGCCTTTACGTTTTACTACCCAAACATCATTAGCGCCCGGTTGGAGAATCTCTTTGACCTGACCAATCAAAGTATCACCTTCGTAAACATCAAGGCCAATAATTTCATGGTAGTAAAATTCCCCATCATCAAGGTCTGTTAAATTTTCCTCAGCAATCTTGAGGCTGCAGCCCTTATACTTCTCCACATCATTGATATGGTAAAGCCCCTTAAACTTAACGATATCAAAGTTTTTATGTTTACGGTGACTCGCAATCTCAACATCCATGATGTAATTGTCTTTGTCATCAAAAAGGGCTAGGACACTCTTCTTCTTAAAACGCTCATCCGCAAAATCTGTTACAGACAAAACACGAAGTTCCCCGTGCAAGCCCTGTGTATTCACAATCTTTCCAACGTTATAGTATGTCATTGAATTTCCTTATTATATGTTTTCTTATTCAAATGAAACCACGACTCGACCAACTGCTTAGCATCATCTGATAACCATCACTAAACAAAGTTATTTCTTCGGGTCAAGGTCTTGTCATTTATGATTTTAAAGTGGTATAAAATGTCTGGCTTAGGCCAGTCAACCCCTCTATTTTATCAAAAAGGACACAAAAAAACCAGCTTTCTCTAGCTGGCACTCATAGTCCGTACGGGATTCGAACCCGTGTTACCGCCGTGAAAAGGCGGTGTCTTAACCCCTTGACCAACGGACCATAATCTGTGTCTCTACCCTCAGGTAGAACTGGGGTAGCTGGATTCGAACCAACGCATGAGGGAGTCAAAGTCCCTTGCCTTACCGCTTGGCTATACCCCAAAAGACTCTTATTATTCTACAGAAAAACTAGTTGGCTGTCAACACTTTTTTAAACTTTTTTCAAAAAAAGCAACCGGAAATACCGATTGCTAGGAGTTAGGAGATTTCATCATCTAAGCGAACTTAGATAGATGATATGAGGTCGCTTCAACCTCATATGAAAAAAGAAAAGTTTTAGGATAATTTCATTATATGTTTTGCTAGAAATAAAGTCAAAAGATTTGACTCGCAAAATCCGAGTAAGGGGTAAGAATTACGATAACTCTCCCTAGCCTCTAAATAACAAGGTTAGTTGATAACTTTATTCATCATCCTGTGAAACCAAATGATGTCTAAAGGCATAAACAACAGCCTGAGTACGGTCATCAACATTGAGTTTTCCTAGGATATTAGACACGTGAGTTTTAACGGTTTTCAATGAAATGAATAGCTCGTTAGCAATGGTCTGATTGTCATAACCCTTAGCCAAAAGTGCCAGGATATCACGTTCACGTGCCGTTAAGTCATCGTGTAGGTCCGGATGGCTATCGTGGTATTTAATCTTATTGTCCACCTCTGTTTCGATAGCTTCTTCACCACGGTAAACCTTACGGATACTATTGAGAATCTCTGCCGCACTGCTAGTTTTAAGCATATAACCTTTAGCACCAGCTTCAATGACTGGATAAATTTTTTCATTGTCCAAATAGCTAGTCAAAACCAAAATCTTGGCTTCTGGCCATTCTTTGAGCAATTCCAAAGTCGCTTGAACACCATCTAATTCAGGCATGACAAGGTCCATTACGACGACATCTGGACGAAGTTCCAGGGCAAGGTCAACACCTTCTCGGCCATTGCTCGCTTCTCCAACCACTTCGACATCTCCTTGGAGATTCAGGAAACTCTTAAGGCCCAAACGGACCATCTCATGGTCATCGACCAAAATCACATTTATCTTATTCGACATTGTCTTCTCCTCTTAATATCGGCACACGAACATCAATAGATGTTCCTTTACCTGTAGCAGATAGGAACTGCACAGTTCCCGCCATTTCATCGACACGCTCCTGGATATTTTTCAGTCCATAACTCATCTCGTCAGTCGACGCATTTAAATCATAACCAACACCATTATCCAACATTTTCAATTGAATTTCCTGACTATTTTGATAGAGATAAACCTCTATCTGGCTAGCCTTGGCGTGTTTAAGAGTATTAGAGATAAACTCTTGGGCAATCCTAAAGAGATTATTTTCAATACGCTTAGGCACTTTCTTAACCATATCCTTGTAGACGACATGGATATTGGATTTATCGGTTAATTCCTTAAGAATCATCTGCAAGCCTTCTTGCAAGGTCTTGTTCTCAAGCTCTGTCGGACGAAGATGCAAAAGCAAGACACGCATATCATTTTGAGCATCCGTCAGCATGGCCTCAACCGCCTGAATTTGATTATGCAAATCTTCTTTACTTAGCTGGTCCGCCATCTGAGAGACACCAGAAAGAATCATACTAGCCGCAAAAAGTTCCTGACTAACGGTATCGTGAAGGTCACGAGCAATACGTCCTCGTTCCTTCTTAATAATATCACGGCTTTGAAGAGCTTGAGCATTCTCAGTTTTCTGCAAGTCCTTAGTCAATTTACGCATCTTATGAGATAAGCGCATCATATTCTTGTCTAACTCAATATCTCCCTGACGTTTGACTGGTTGATTATTGATAATGCGGCGCAAATCCTGATTGACTGATCGCATACTGTTATCATTGGCAATGGCCCAAAGAATATAAAGCAAAATGAGCAAACTCAGAACCACAAAAAACATGTTAAAAAGAAAATGGAAGACCTGAGATAGATTACCAAAAACCAATGAAAAGTTAAGGTTAAAGCTATCCATAACCACTAGGGTAACGCCAACCAGAACAACAACTGAATAAATCAGAATCAAAAATAGGTACTGTTTCTTCATTTGCGACGTACCTCCACTGGTCCAGCTCCCACATTGAGAATCAATTTCACTGTTCGATGAGCATGTTCATACTCCGCCCCCTGCAAGGTCAATCTTTCGTAACGGAGGTCGTACTCATCTTCATTGAAGAAGGTGACAGAGCTATAAATCGCTGATATATTGAGCTTGACGGAAACATCAATTGGTACCAAGATAGTCGTCGGACCATAAAGTTTCTGCAAAATCACAACATTATCTCGCCCCGAGACGATAACCTGGGTCAAATCAATCACATCTGTTCCAAAGAAACGGATGATATTGATATCATCAAAGTCATAACGATCACTGACAGGTTCCATCCGAGTTCCAATCCACTGATTTCGCACAGCCTGAGGATCCAAGTCGTCTTCCTTGAATTGAATGAGAGCGTAGCGATTCTTTTTCTTAACCTGTGAAAAATGGTTAATCATGACATAGGCCACACCCACTAAAATCGCAAGTACCACATAGATATTCCACATGGAAACCAGAAAAAGTGAGATCAAACAGATGGTCAAGACAAAGTCACTTTTGGATTCCTTATTAAAAAAGCGAACCGCTAACAAGGTCAAAACCAGAATGAAAATAAAACTGGTAATATCATTATTAAAAATGGTAATCAGGCCCAGAGTCAAAAACAGGGCTTCCACCACTAAGAAAAAATTAAATTTGGTCATAAGGACCTCTCAAATAAAAGTATACAGGCTTCATTCTATCAAATTTTAAGGCAATTGACAAAAAGACCCAGTTTGAGCATTGAGTAATCAAGATAGAAAAGGGGCAGAAGAAAGCAAAAAAGTGCCTCCATTACAGGAAACACAGTCTTTCATTCAAAAATCTTAATCGTCAGTATCGTCCATTTTGCTTCTTATCATTAGCACTGTACTTCTGATTTCCTCCAGTATGACACGCTGCTCTGCTAATTCTTTCTTAAGCTCGGCTAATTTTCGTTCAGTCTGACGACCTGACCGCACAAAAATATTATTAAGAGAGCTAGTTAACAACCCTAGAGTGGCAATCCCACTAAACATGAGAATAACAGCGACTGCCTTACCTACAAGCGTTTTAGGGACGATATCTCCATAACCAACCGTAGTCACCGTTGCTACAGACCACCAAATAGCATCTATAAAATTATGGTGTTCTACTCGGGCAATAACAGCACTACTGATAGGAATGATAATACTATTAACCGAAAGTAGAAAATAAAAGCCATTTCTGCGATTGATACGATTGGAAATATGCTTGAGTTTGCTACTCAAACCAATTAAACGTGAGAGTTTGGCCAACCTGGCAAAGCGTCCCACTCTTGAAAATCGGAGGAAGGTAAAGACTTCATTATAGGGAATAATAGCCAACAAGTCCAACACATGTGTTTTAACAAAGATTCGCTTACGAGGTGCTAAGGAGAAACGAATCGCATAATCAATGGCAAATATGAGCGTTATAGACTGATCTATCACTCTAAAAGGTCGCCTTCCAATTGAAATTAAGCCAACTAAATCAAAGATAACCAAGCCAATGGAAATCAGGGCCAGGACTGTTATGACAATATCGTAGGTAATGATATACCTTCTCAGTTTTCTACGGTTTCTCATAGCGTCTCTCCTATATGTGATGTCTTCATTATAAAAGAATCTCTGACCTCTGGCAAGCAGGCTTTTTAGGCTATCGATAAGATCTCTAGGTAGCAAAAAAGAGAGATTAAATAACCTCTCTTTATTATGTCTAAGTTTTTTTAATCTATTGTAGTTCTGTGTGAGTAGCCTCTGTCGAGGTTTCAGTGCTTGAAGTTGTACTGTCAGTACTTGAGCTCGTTGATGACGAATGTGTCGTACTACTTGAGCTTGACTGAAGGTTTGAACTTGCTGTTGCAACCGAAACATAGAGAATCACTGTACCATCAACACTTGTACCAGCTTGTGGATCTTGATAAAGGACCTCCGTACTGCTAGGAACCTTATCCTTATCTAATTTGGCACCAGTATTATAGTCGTGGTACTCGATGCTACTACTTGAGATATTCTTACGATTCAAGGTTTGAATCGCTGTTGAAACCGTCAAACCAGTCACATCAGGCATGGTAACTGTCTTAGGAGTTGCCACACGGAACTTAATCTTAGCCTTACTATCCTTAGGATTGAAAGACTTGTTTTTCCCTGGACTTTGAGATAGGATTTCTCCCTCTTCAGCACTGTCGTCTTCGACATGCTGAATATCAATTTGGTCCTCAGAAACACCATAATTCGAAGTTAAGTCCTCAATGGCATCCTTATAGTTTTTACCCTTGTAGTCTTTCAAAGCGAAACCTTTACTACCAGAAGAAACATAGACATCAATGCTTGATCCTTCTTTTCGTGTGGTTCCAGCTGTAGGATCTGTCTTGATGACCTTACCCGTATCGACAGAGTCATCTTCCACTTCTTTGACTTCTCCTACCTTAAATCCAGCACCCTCAATTTTAGTCTGAGCTGTGGACAACTCCTGACCGACCACATTAGGTACTTGGACATTATCAGGATTGGTAAAGACTAAATAAGCAAAGATGATAATACCAATAAAGACAAGTCCTAGGAAAACCTTGAGTAAGGTTGAGAAGAAGTTCTTCTTCTTTTTCTTCTTAGCTGGTGTCGTTTTTTTCCTTGGTTGTTTACTTGGAGCAGGTGTAGGCTCTGATGGTTCAGCAGCAACGGCTTTTTTCTCAAGACTTGCTGATGGAACTGGATCAACCTTCGGCAAGGTCTTGGTATCCGTCATATCATCAAAGACTACCTTGGCATCACGTCGATGACTAGGATGCAAACTCGTTACCAAGTCACGGCTCATTTCCAAAGTACTATTGTAACGATTTTCTAGTTTTTTGGCTGTTGCTCGAATAACCACATTTTCCAAAGCTTGGGGAACGTTACGGTTCTCTGCCAAAATCGATGGTAGTGGTTTTTGGAAATGTTGGAGTGCAATGGTTACTGCACTATCGCCATCATAAGGAATATGACCTGTCAACATTTCAAAAAGCATAATACCCATAGCATAGATGTCACTTTGGATAGTCGCTTTAGATCCACGAGCCTGCTCTGGTGAGAGGTAGTGGACAGAACCCAACATAGAGTTCGTTTGAGTTAGACTAGTCTCTGCAAAGGCAACCGCAATTCCGAAGTCTGTGACCTTGGCTGTACCGTCCTTAGTTAAAAGAACGTTTTGTGGCTTAAGGTCACGGTGGATAATGCCCTTTTGATGGGCAAGAGTCATGGCGGAAAGGACCTCCCCCATGATACGCACAACATCTTGGTTAGAAAGTGGCGCATGGTCTTGAATGTATTTCTTCAAGTCCGAACCGTCCACATACTCCATCACCAAGAACTGCTGGCCGTCTTCTTCGCCAATATCTCGGATAGCAACGATATTAGGATGACTGAGTTCTGCCATGGCACGCGCTTCACGTTGGAAACGGGCCACAGCCACCTGATCAGTTTGGTAATTGGTACGAAGTACCTTAATAGCCACTTTTTCATTATCCAGAATCAGGTCATTAGCCAGATAAACATCCGCCATACCACCACGTCCGATAGATTTAAGGATTCGATAACGTCCAGCAAACAATTTGCCAACTTGGATCATTATCCTTCCTCACTTTCTACCTTAATGAGAGCAACGGTAATATTATCAAGTCCACCTGCCTCATTGGCTGCAGCTACCAAACGACTCGTTTTTTCTTCGACGAAACCAGGGCTGTTGACAATATGAACAATCTGTTCGACTGAAACCATGTTGGTCAAACCATCTGAATTGGCCAAAATATAGTCCCCTGGTTCCAATTGTTGAACACCAAGGTCAGCCTCAATCGGAGCAGCTTGCCCAATAGATTGCGTAATGATATTACGTTGTGGGTGAACTGCTGCTTCTTCTTCGGTCAACTGACCAGCCTTGATAAGAGCATTGACCAAAGAATGGTCATTCGTCAATTGCTTATACTCACCATTACGGATAAGGGCAATACGTGAATCCCCAACATGGGCAAAAATCACAGCATTATCAACAAAGGCAAGAACCTCGATAGTTGTTCCCATTCCCTTATATTCTTCGTTTTGGCCAAGTTCATAAATTTTACGATTTTCTGCATCAATGGCAGCAATCATCCAATCACGAATCTGACTCAACTCACGAAAATCAGTGTTAATCCAGTCACGACCAAGATCAGTCACTGACATCTCACTGGCAATATTTCCAGCACGGTGTCCGCCCATCCCATCTGCAACAACGACAAGGATAACACCAGCTTGGTTGACAAATTTATTAACAAAATCTTGGTTATTTGACCGTTTTTGGCCAATGTCCGTTAATAATGATATTTCCATAGTTTTCTTTCTGACTTGCGTCAGCATTTCCTCCTCTGTAACCCTAAGCTTTTTTTCGCAACTGTGCGATGAAAAAACCATCAGTTAGATACTGTTCGGGGGTAATTGCCAAACAGCCATTGACCACGATGTCTTTACATAGATGGTCTAAGGCAACTTGCTCAAAATCAGGATGGCTCTCAAGAAAGGCTTGAATCACCTCTTGATTTTCTTCTGCTATGATGGTGCAAGTACTATATGTTATTATACCACCTTTTCGTAGGGTTTGACAAACGCTGGATAGGATATCCAACTGCACAGCCTTAAGGGACTCAAAGTCTTGGAGATCCTTGTTATATTTGATATCGGGTTTCCGACGAATGAGTCCAATTCCTGAACAAGGTGCATCCACTAAAATCTTGTCAAAACTATCAGCTGGAAAGACTTGATGTACCTGACTAGCATCCAGTTTCTGAGTCTTAACCTTATCAGCTAAGCCAAGACGTTGTGCATTTTCTTCGATAAGAGCAAGCTTATGATCATAGAGGTCAAGCGCCGTCACATGTCCACTCGTCAAATATGAGGCCATATGGACAGTCTTACCACCAGGTGCCGCACAGGCATCCAGGATTTCTTCCTCACCTTGAATCCCTAAAGTTGGCGCAACCAGTTGACTGGTCTCATCCTGAATGGTCAACAAGCCCTCTTTGAAATAATCTGTCCCAGCAAAGTAACCTGAAGACTTAACAAGCCCGACTGGGGATAATACTGAACACTCAGCCCCAGTGGCGTCCGCAATCTCTTCCAAACGTGACGCATCCGTTACACGCACACTAGCCTTGTTTCTCACAAAAAGGCTTTGGAAAATAGCAAGGGCACGATCCTCTCCATACTGGTCGATAAGTTTTTTAACCAACCATACAGGTAGAGAATACTGAACAGAATAGCGTTTATTGACACGTTTGATTGTGCTTGGATCTGGCAAAGGCTGGCTAGATAGTTTACGAAGAACCGCATTGACCAGCTTCTCAGCCCCCTTTTTATTGCCACGATTTTTAGCAATAGAAACGGCATCATTAACCACCGCATGGGCTGGAATCTTATCTAAATAGGCCAACTGATAGAGGCTCAAAAGCAATAAGTCATAGACCCAAGGTTCAAGCTTGTCACGGTCCTCGATGACATGGGCTAGGACCCACTCCAACGTAATCTTACGAGCTACGGTCCCATAGACAATTTCCGTCACCAAGGCCTTGTCCTTATCTGTCAGATGCGACTTGCTCAGATGGGCATTGAGAGCAATATTTGAGTAAGCTCCTTCCTGGAAGACTTCTTCTAAGACTTCAAGTGCCTGTCCACGGGATGTTTTTTTCCAATCATTGGCCAAATGCATCACCTACTTCAAGATTGCGTCCGACCCCATTAAGGAAATCAGCAATAGCCATACGGGGTTTTCCTGCAGGCTGAACTGTCTTAAGTGAAATGGCTCCTTGACCAGTCGCAACTACCAAACTCTTCTTGGTCTTTTCAATGATATGACCAGCCTGTCCTTGACCTTCTACCAAGTCCGCTTCATAAATTTTGAAACGTTTGCTGTCAAACAAGGTATGTGCCACAGGCCATGGGTACATACCACGGATTTGATTGAAGATGTCACGAGACGATTTATTCCAATCAAGACGCTCCTCTTCTGGACTAATATTTGGCGAAAATGTTACCTGACTGGCATCTTGAGGAACAGGTTTGATTTCGCCAGCAATATAGGCAGGCAAGGTCTCAAGCAAAAGGTCACGACCCAAGACGGCCAATTTTTCAAACATGGTACCAACATTATCCTCGTCAAGAATTGGCAAGGCCTTTTGGCTAACCATGTCACCAGCGTCCATCTCCTTGACCATTTCCATAATTGTCACACCTGCTTCTGCATCCCCATTGATAATGGCATAATGAATAGGTGCCCCACCACGGTATTTTGGCAAGAGAGAAGCGTGGACATTCACCGCAAAATCCATGCTATTAAGCAACTTGCTTGGTAAAAATTGTCCATAAGCTGCAGTAACAATCCCATCAGCACCAAGTGCCATCAATTGCGCCATTTCTTCTGACCCTGACAATTTTTCCGGTTGATAAATTGGCAAGTCATGCACCAAGGCTACTTCCTTGACCGGTGTCATGCGAATTTCTTTTTTACGGCCGACAGCACGGTCTGGTTGCGTCACCACAGCAACAATATCGTAACGCTCATCTGTCAAAAGTCCTTCCAGCACTGTCGCTGAAAAGGCAGGCGTTCCCATAAATACTAATTTTGTCATATTCTTCCTTTTCTAGATTAGGTAAAATTCTGAGGTTCGTGATCGATAATCAAACGCAGGTCCTTGTTTTCAGGTTCCTGAGTCATGTCAAGGACCCTATTAAGCGTTTCTTCCAAGTTATCCTCAAAACGGTATTTGATAATAATCTGATAATGATAAAGGTTATGTGTTCGAGCAATAGGCTTAGGCGTTGGCCCTAGGAAGGTCACCTTGTCTGACAAGTGCTCTCTTAAATAAGCCATAACCTCATAGCTCTTGCGGACGACAAACTCTTCATCCTTGTGAGAAAGCGTGATTCCTACCGTATAAAAATATGGCGGATAGGCCAACTGACGTCGAATCCCCATCTCATATGCATAGAAAGCTTCATAATCCTGTTGTTGCGCAAACCGAATGGCATAATGACTAGGATTATAGGTTTGAATAATAACTTCCCCTTCCTTGTCAGCACGACCAGCACGACCAGCCACCTGAGTCAAAAGCTGGAAGGTACGCTCAGCCGAACGAAAATCTGGTAAATTCAAGGACGTATCTGCATTCAAGACCCCTACCAAGGTGACATTGGGAAAATCCAAGCCCTTGGCAATCATCTGAGTCCCAAGCAAAATGTCAGCCTTACCATTTCCAAAAGTCTCTAAGAGTTTCTCGTGAGCACCTTTCTTACGTGTCGTATCAACATCCATACGAATCACTCTGGCTTCTGGCAAAAGATCCGTTAACTGGTCATAGGCCTTCTGTGTCCCAGTCCCATAATAGCGAATCTGACGACTCTGACAGTTGGGACAGACATGTGGTATTGCTTTTTGAAAATCACAATAGTGGCAATTCATGGTCTTGGTATCCATGTGCAAGGTCAGTGAAATATCACAATTCGGACAATCATCCACATAGCCACAGTCACGACACATGACAAAAGAGGAATACCCACGACGGTTCAACATCAATACGACTTGTTCCTTACGTGCCAAACGTTCCCTGATTTTTTCCAAAAGAGGTGGTGTAAAATCACTCGCCTCTTGACGGCCCACAAAATCCTTGAAGTCCACCACTTCCACCTGTGGAATTTTAGCATTAGGATTAGCCCTTTGTGTCAACTCAAGAAAATGGTAAACCCTTTTCTGAGCTCTCGCCCGTGTCTCAATAGAGGGTGTTGCCGACCCAAGGACAAGCACAGCTCCATGACTCTTAGCCCTAAGCAAGGCAACATCTCTTGCATGATAGCGAGGATTGGATTCCTGCTTATAGGTCGCCTCATGTTCCTCATCGATAATGATAGCTCCGATATTGTCCAAAGGAGCAAAGATAGCCGAACGCGCTCCTACCACAACTTTTGCCTGACCAGATTTAACCTTACGCCACTCGTCAAATTTTTCACCGTCTGACAAGCCTGAATGCATAATCGCCACCAAGTCCCCAAAACGCGAAATGAAACGATTGGTCATTTGGGGTGTCAAGGAAATTTCTGGCACCAAGACAATAGCAGTTTTACCCATTGCCAAGGTCCTCTCGATAAGATGCAGGTAAACCTCTGTCTTACCTGATCCCGTCACTCCTTCCAATAAGAAAGGTTTGCCACCTTGTCCAATTTGGCGCGTCATTTCTTCAACAGCATGTGCCTGTTGAGCATTAAGCTCAAGAAAATCTGTCTTTTCTACCTTTTCAAAGTAGCTATCGGCACGATTGACCTCAACTTCGGTGATGACCAAGGCACCAGCTTCAATGAAAAACTTAACCACATCTCGTGAAAAAAGCTTGTGGAGATCCGTCAACTTGCCAGACTCACTCTTTTCTAGCAAGAAGTCTCGCAACTCCAATCGTTTCTTAGCCCTTTGCGAAATAGCCAAAGTCTCGAGAATACCCTTTTGAACACTATAGTGCTTCTCAGTCTTGATATTCTGCTTATCTTTAGCCAGGTAATCAACCGTTACACGCCCCGATTGGACCAGACGAGGAATGGCTTGACGTTGTACCTCTGACAACTGCGAGAAAAGAATATGATTCTGCCCTTGAAGGAGAGTCTCTTTTTCCTCTTCACCCAGTTTATCAGTTGCCATGATAACCTTATCGTACTGCGAATTAAGGAGACCAGGTAGCATTGACTTCAAGATGGAAATCTTATAAGAAAAGACCGTATGTCGCATCTGATCAGCCAAATCCAGCTGTTCCTGATTAAGCACTGGCTCATAATCTAAAAGCTCAGCGATGGGTTTTAGTTCAGGAAAATCTCTTAAATTTTCCTGCTCTTCCAAGCCAATAATAAAACCTTGAAGTAGACGATTTCCTTTACCAAAAGGCACATGAACCCGCATACCGATGGCGATTTGTTCTTGCATGGCTTCCGGTACCAGGTAACTATAAGGTCTGTCCGTCTGCATCAGAGGAACGTCGACAATAATATGTGCTACTAAAACCATAAATTCCCTCCTGTCACTTCCTTAAGACCAGTATCTTCCAAGCTCAAGAAAATATGAGCTGTCTATTATCGTCATAAAGAAGGAAGCTGAGACACTATGCCTCAGCTCCCCTCTCCTCATAAACCAAAGCATGACTTTGATTTTAGATTTTATCGCCTTCTTCTTTTTCTTTAGCGATTTGTTCTTTGATTTTACGTTCTTCTTCCTCAGCAGCAAGACGTGCTTGAATCACTTTCAAACGTGCCAATTCACGTTTAGATTCTGGATCTGGGTGGATAGTCACATTACCAGATTCAATTTCTTCAAGGGCTTGAAGGGTTGGTTTTACTGACGTAAACTCTTGAGTTGGTTCAGCACCAGCGGCTAATTCATGGGCACGTTTGGCTTGCAAAATAACCAATGAATATTTTGAAGGCACTTTATCCAAAAGTTTGTCAATAGAGGGTTTCAACATCATAATTCTATACCTATTTCTAATTTATTTATCTGATAATTTCTTTTCTGAAATCATATTACGATAGCGACCAATCACACGGTCAACTCGGAAGTGTTCTGCTTCAATAACACGTTTGACACGCTCAGCAGCCAAAGGCACTTCGTCATTAACAATGGCATAATCGTATTCGCTCATAAGAGCAATCTCTTCACGCGCACGCTCGATACGTTGAGCAATAACTTCCTCAGAATCTGTCCCACGACCAACCAAACGTTCTTGAAGCTCGTTCAAATCCGGTGGTGTCAAAAAGATGAAGACAGCATCTGGGACCTTTTTCTTAACCTGAAGGGCACCTTGAACCTCGATTTCAAGGAAAACATCAATACCTTTATCCAAGGTTTCATTAACATAAGTCAAAGGTGTTCCGTAGTAGTTACCCACATACTCAGCATATTCCAACATTTGACCATTACGAATAAGCTCTTCAAATTCCTCACGCGAACGGAAGAAATAATCCTTTCCATCAACTTCACCAGGACGTTGAGCACGTGTGGTCATTGATACTGAGTATTCAAATTTATGGTCAGGTGTTGAAAAAATCTCCTGACGAACAGTTCCTTTTCCGACACCAGAAGGCCCTGAAAAAACAATCAAAAGTCCACGTTCAGACATGTCTTCTCCTTAAACTAAGATTAAAAATCTTCTTATGACTCACCTTAAAAAAGAGAAAACAATCATCTCTTTTTTTTGGTTTAGGGGTTGTTCAGTGATTAAGTTACAGCTCACTTTTCAGAGCATGCGTTTTTCCTTACTATTTTACCAATAAAAGCGACTTTTTTCAAGGTGAGGACACCATTAAAAAGAGTGAATTCCTTTTCTCAGTACTCACTCTTTTTTAAATACTCTTTTAAACCAAACCAGTCAAGAGACCTTGCATGAATTCTTCTGAATGGAACTCACCAATGTCATCAATTTTCTCACCAAAACCAATTAACTTAACTGGAATATCCAACTCTTGGCGAATGGCTAGAACCACACCACCCTTGGCACTACCGTCCAACTTAGTCAAGACAAGGCCTGTGAGAGGTGTGATTTTTGAAAATTCCTTAGCCTGACTAAGGGCATTTTGACCTGTTGAGGCATCCAAGGCCAAGAGGGTTTCATGAGGTGCTTCTGGAACCACACGTTTGATAATACGACCAATCTTTTCAAGCTCTGCCATAAGATTGTCTTTATTTTGCAAACGCCCCGCAGTATCAATCATAAGGACGTCAACTCCCTCAGCAAGGGCCTTTTCCATACCGTCAAAGACCACTGAAGCTGGGTCAGCCTTCTCAGCACCAGTCACTACTGGCACATCAACACGGCGTCCCCACTCAACCAACTGAGCGACAGCTCCCGCACGGAAGGTATCGGCAGCAACAAGCATGACTTTTTTGCCTGCTTCTTTGTATTTATGTGCCAACTTACCAATAGAAGTTGTTTTACCAACCCCGTTAACACCAACAAAAAGCATGACTGTCAAACCATCTTGGAAATTAATCTGCTCCTTGTAGACATCATCCTTCTCGTAGATATCTACAAGTTTTTCAATAATCAAGCGTTGCAAGTCCTCAGTCTTTTTGACATTTTCAAGGCGGGCTTCATAGCGCAAATCTTCCGTTAATTGCGTTGCAACATTAACCCCAACATCGGAAAGAATCAGCATTTCTTCCAATTCTTCGAAGAACTCCTCATCAACACGACGGAAATTCGCAAAGAATTCATTCAAGCGAGCAGCAAAACCAGTACGCGTCTTCTTGAGGGTACGGTTATATTTTTCTTGTTCTGTTTCAGTTTTTGAAACCTGAACTTCTTCAGGTTTTTCCTCAACTTTACGGGTTTGAACGGCTTCAAAAGTGACAGTTTCACCTTTTTCTGCAGCAGCAGCTACTTGAGCCTTCTTAGCATAGTAATCAGCCATGACATCCGCAAAGTGGTTATCCACAGCAACTTGACTTTCTTCTGACTCTGAAACACCTTCTGCTTCGCTTGAAGCCTGATTATCAACAGAAAGGTCTTCGTCAGAAGACGCTACTTCACTTCCTTCTGTCACAGTAGAATCACTTGATTCAACAGATTCTTTGGATGAAATCTCTTCTACTTGAGTCTCTGACTCGCTAAGCTGTTCTGTTTGACTCTCGCTTATCCCTTCACTTGTTGACAAGTCTTGATTATCAAGAGCCTCAGTTTCTGAAATTTCGTGATTTGCTACAGTTTCCTGTGACTGGTTTTCCTCTTGTCCAAATAATCGATCAAATAGACCCATTTGGTTCTCCTTATTTCTCTAGAATATATTTGTGGATGGCCTCAGCCACTCCAGATTCCTCATTAGTTTTTGTTGTTACTGCCTTGGCAACAGCCTTGACCTTGGGAACAGCATTCGCCATAGCCACACCAAGACCAGCCCACTCCAACATTGTCAAGTCGTTTTCCTCGTCTCCCATAGCCATGACCTGACTTTTATCCAGAGCAAGGTAATCAGTCAAGAGTCTCAAACCTACAGCCTTATGAACACCTTTAGGCATGACCTCTAGGATAATTTCACGAGACTTAAAGACCTCAAACGCTTGGTGTAAATGGTCAGGTATTTTTGGAATTTGAGCATCCAAAAACGCTTCCTCACAGACCGTAACTACCTTATTATAGACGATATTTTCAGGAATGTCATCAATACTCTCCACATCAACGAAGGTCAAGGTAGGATTAGCCTGACGATAGAGAGAATGATTGCCTTTACTTGGCACACCATAGACAATGCCATCACTGATAACATCCATCGGAAGCCCCAGAGGCTCAAAAACAGCATAAATCTGCTTTAAATCTTCTTGACTCATCTCTTTCTTTATGAGGATATCCCCATTATTACGCTGAACTAAGCCACCATTGAAGGTCACACTATAGTGCTTATCATCCAACAAGCCCAAATCTTCCAAAATATGAGTAATGGCTGGCAGAGGGCGACCAGTCGTAATGACCACATGAACCCCCTTAGCTTCTGCCGCTTTCAGAGCAGCTCTATTTTCAGCTGTTACTTGCTTATCCTTAGTGAAGAGTGTCCCATCTAGGTCCAAGGCCAATAATTTAATCTCAGACATCTGAGTCCACCAATCCTTCCATGTAGTCAAAGACTGCACCGTCTTTATGGTGACCAATCACTTCGTCAGCTACTGCCTTAATCTCATCGCGGGCATTTTCCGTAGCAACCGCATGCCCAGCAAAGGTCAACATCTCCATATCATTGAGATTATCACCAAAGGCTACAACATCTGAAGCTTGACGCCCCAACTCTTGACAAAGATGGTAAAGACCAAAGCCCTTGTCCACACCTTTAAGGATAATATCCATAGAATCAAAGCCAGTTGTCACAGCTGTCATATCCTCAAAAATCGTGTTGAGGTAGTCACCACGTTCCATAATGGTATCCCCTTGGAACTTAGCAGTTACCTTGAAAATATCATCTGTAACCGCTTCAAGGTCCGTTGTCATAACATTTTCATAGTAACGTTCCATGGCCTTAAGATAGGCTGGATCTGCATCGTTTGGAGCATAGGCACCACGACGTCCCGACAAGAGAATTCCCTCGCAAGTTGGCAAGGCTAAAGTCGTATCTGCAATTTCCAAATAATCTTTAGGTTCTAGCTTGGACTCAAACAGGACTTCACCCTTGTACTGAACCAAGGCCCCATTCTCCGCAATAATAGCAATGCGGTCCACAAACCCATCAAAAAGCTCCTCCAAGGCCAAGAGAGCTCGACCAGAAGCTACTGTAAAAACGTAATCTTCAGCTTCACACGCATCCAAAAGGTTTTCCAAACGTGCCTTATCATAGGCACCAAGATGGTCTAGAAAGGTACCATCCATATCTGTTGCTAAAATTTTCAAAATAATCTCCCTTCAGGTCGAATATACTTGCCCCTATTGTACCAAAAATAGGAATATAAGTTTGGGAAAAGCCAAAGAAATTAGAGAAAATATGGCATTTTACTTGCAAATCCAGCATTTTAGTTGTATCATTATGGTAGTACAAAAATAATGCTATTATACTTTTAGAAAGGAGTCTCTTATGGCTTGGACATTTGATGAAAAATCACCAATTTATCTCCAAATCGCCTATCGCGTCAAACTGAAGATAGCTTCCAAGGAATTGAGTATGGGACAACAACTCCTACCCGTTAGAGAATTTGCTCAGGAAGCTGGGGTCAATCCTAACACTGTACAAAGAGCCTTCCAAGAACTTGAAAAAGAGGGGTTGGTCTACTCTGCCCGTACCTCTGGTCGCTTTGTTACCGAAGATGAAAAACTAATTGATCAAAAACGACACGAGATTGCCCAAAGTCTCATGAAAAACTTTGTCACTGAGATGACAGCCATTGGTTTTAGCTCACCTGAAATCAAATCTATCATCACTGACTACATCGAACAAACAGGAAAGGACTTGTAGACCGATGACTGATATTGTAACTTTAACAAATCTCACCAAGACCTATAATGGTATTCCAGCCCTTAGAGATGTGACCATGTCCATCCCTTCTGGTAAAATCATTGGTCTCTTAGGACCAAACGGTAGTGGTAAAACAACCCTAATCAAAATTTTGAACGGCCTCCTTCAACCGACTTCAGGTTTAGTGACCATTAATGGATTTCAGCCGTCACCTATCACTAAGGCGCAAGTGGCTTATTTGCCTGACACAACCTATTTAGATGAAAGTAAGACAATACAGTACTACTTGGATTTCTTCCAAGACTTTTACGCTGACTTCCGCTATCCTCTTGCCTTGCAACTCTTGCAGGATTTAATGCTCCAGCCTGATTTGCGCCTTAAAGACCTCTCAAAAGGTAACAAAGAAAAAGTTCAGTTGATTTTGGTTATGAGTCGTGAGGCTAAACTCTATCTCCTCGATGAACCTATTGGTGGTGTCGATCCCGCGTCACGTGACTACATTCTTAAAACCATCATCAACCAATACTCTGAAGATGCTTCTGTGATCATTTCAACCCATTTGATTGCAGATATTGAATCCGTCCTAGATGAAGTTGTCTTCTTAAAATACGGTCAGATTGAACTTCAGGGTGATGCTGATAATATCCGTCAAGCCCATGGCAAATCTATCGACAAACTCTTTAGAGAGATGTTCCACAACTAGGAGGTATGAGCATGTTTTGGAAATTAGTTAAATATGAATTACAATCGGTCCGTAAATGGTACCTTGGCATCTATGGTATTGCCATCCTACTCTCTATCCCCTTGGGTTTAATGCTTCGAAAATCTATTTTTGTAACTGAACAGAGCCACCAAGAACCTAGTCTACTCTTCTTTGCTTTCTTCACACTGATGGTTTTTGCTACCATTATCGTATGGGGAACCATTTATATAGCGACAATAGTCCTCATTGTCAGACGCTTTGCAAAGACTGTCTTTGGGAGAGAAGGTTATCTAACCAATACGCTCCCAGTTTCTGCTCACCAATTAATCTTGTCTAAACTCTTGGTAGCCTTTATTTTAGATATCATTTCATCACTCGTTATACTCCTTTCGATTGGAATTATAGCTGCTTTCTGCCTTGATATGAAAGATATCCTACTAGCTACCAGCTACTTTGGCCAGATCCTAAAAGAGATAGGCGCTTTCTACCTCTTCATCCCTTCTACAATCTTGTCAATGATTGCTGGTATCCTTTTCTATTACCTCTGTATTAGTATCGGAAATCTCTTCAACACTAACAAAGTTCTTATGGGATTTGTCGCCTATTTTGCCATTCAGGCTATCCTATTCTTTATTGGTTTCTTCTTTGGAATCGGTGCAGCCTTGACCGGAGATGCAACAAATACTGCAATTAATAACTCGTCATATATCTTTAGTCTAGTTCAGTCTCTCATTCTCATCGGAGCAAGTTACTTTGGTACCTACTATATCATGACCAAACGCTTAAATTTAGACTAAAGAAAAACCGTGTTCCTTCTGGAACACGATTTTTTTTGCATTGAAAAGACTTATTTACTTTGTTCTTTACGATAAGTCTCGATTTCGGCCTTGTTACCCCAAACAAAGTGTCCTGGACGTACTTCAACCATTTCTGGTTTATCGACAGAATAGTCGTGTTGGTTTGGATCATAAACCTTCAAGACTTTCTTACGTTCCAAGATTGGGTCTGGAATAGGAACAGCAGACAAGAGTGACTTGGTGTAAGGGTGGATAGGATTGTTGTAGAGTTCTTCTGTCTCAGCAACTTCCACGATTGTCCCCTTGTAAATAACAGCGATACGGTCAGAAATGAAACGGACCACTGACAAGTCGTGAGCGATAAAGAGATAGGTCAATCCCAACTCTTTTTGGAATTTCTTAAGCAAGTTCAAAACTTGGGCACGAACTGACACGTCAAGGGCTGAGATGGGTTCGTCAGCGATAACCAGATCAGGTTGCATGACCAAGGAACGTGCAATCCCAATACGTTGACGTTGTCCCCCAGAAAATTCGTGAGGGTAACGTGTCAAGTGCTCCTCAAGAAGTCCCACTTCTTTGATGATTTTCTTGATTTTAGCTTTACGATCTTCCTCATCCTTATAGAGATGGAAGTTATGCAAGCCCTCAGACAAGATATAATCGACTGTTGCACGTTCATTCAAACTAGCCGCAGGGTCTTGGAAAATCATCTGGATACGACGGATAAGGTCGTTTTTCTCAGAGTGAGACAAGTGTCCATTGATTTTCTTACCGTCAAAAATAATCTCACCATTACTTGTATCATTTAGACCAATAATGGCACGCCCGATAGTAGTTTTACCACTACCAGACTCACCAACGAGGGAAAAGGTTTCACCCTTGTTGATGAAAAAATTAGCATTGTGGACAGCAACGAATTTCTTGCTTCCTTCACCGAAGGAAATCTCCACATCTTTTACTTCAACTAACTTCTCAGGCATTGCCTTCCTCCTCATCTCCTAAATGTGCAAATCCCATATTAGTACGGATTTTTTCATGTAGATTTTGGATAACCTCAGGTTTTTCAACTTTTGGTGCATCCTCATGTAAGAGCCAGGTCTTAGCCCAGTGAGTATCTGAAACTTGGAATTGTGGTGCTTTTTCCTCGAAGTCAATTTGCATGGCATAGTCTGAACGCAAGGCAAAGGCATCTCCAACAACTGGTGTATAAAGTGATGGTGGTGTCCCTGGAATAGAGAAAAGCTCACCCTTATCGTCAGCCAACTGTGGCAAGCTTGAAAGCAAGCTCCAAGTGTATGGGTGACAAGGCTCATAGAAAATTTCCTCAACCGTTGCGTACTCGATGATTTCACCAGCATACATAACAGCAACCTTGTCAGCGATACTTGCTACCACACCAAGGTCATGGGTAATGAAAATCACTGAGAAACCATACTCCTCTTTGAGTGATTTCAAAAGGTCAATGATTTGAGCTTGAATGGTCACATCAAGGGCAGTTGTTGGCTCGTCACAGATAAGGACATCAGGACGACAAGCCAAGGCAATGGCAATGACGATACGTTGACGCATCCCACCAGAGTATTGGAAAGGATATTCGTTGAAACGTTTTTCAGCATCAGGAATACCAACCTTGTCCATGTAATCAATGGCCATTTTTTTAGCTTCTTTGGCTGATTTTCCTTGGTGTTTGACAATGACTTCAACAATTTGGCTACCGATAGTCTTAATTGGGTCAAGACTGGTCATAGGATCTTGGAAGATAGTTGCAATCTTAGCTCCACGAATTGCTGCCCAATCTTGGTGACTCTTAAGCTTGGTCAAATCTTGGCCACGATAATCAATAGAACCACTAGCGACACGACCATTTTCTTCAAGCATCCCTGTGAAGGTCTTGGTCAAAACTGATTTACCTGAACCAGACTCACCAACCAAGGCTAAAACTTCACCTTCAACCAAATCAAGGGAAACCCCTCGAATAGCTGTCAAAACACGGTCACGAACGTCAAATTCCACGACGATATCGCGAGCCGATAATATTACATTTTTATTTTCTGTCATATTGGACTCCTATCTATGCGTACGTGGGTCACTGGCATCCGCCAAGTTTTGACCGACAATAAAGAGAGAGAGGGAAACGAGGATCAAGGTAGTCAATGGAATCCAGAAGAGGTAAGCATTGACTGTAACGTTCTGTGCATAGTCTGAAATCAAACGACCAAGACTAGGCGTCGTAACGGGAAGCCCCAAACCAAAGTAAGAAAGGAAGGCTTCGTAAGAGATAAATCCTGGCAAGAGCTGACTAGCCATAGTCACGATAACTGATACAAGTTGTGGCATGATATTTTTAACCACAATCTTAGGAGTTGGTGTTCCCAAAGTACGAGAAGCCAAGTTGTACTCCAAATCACGGTAACGCATGATTTGAATACGGATAGTATAAGCAATACCAATCCAACCTGTGACAGTCATGGCAAAAATCATGTTCCAGAAACCTGCACCCAATGAGTAAGTCAAGACGATAACGACAAGGAGGGCAGGAATGTTTGAGATGATGTTGTAGATCTCCATCATAATCATATCAAAGGTCTTAGAAATCCCCCAAACAGCACCAACGACTAAACCAATAACAACGTTAAGGAAGGTAGCGATAACAGCAATAAGGATAGAATTACGAGCTCCAAACCAAACACTGTCAAAGAGAGACTTACCATTACTGTCCGTACCGAACCAGTATTGAGCATTTGGATGCACATAACGTACACTAAAGTCATTAACCTTAGACACGTCATTAAAGTCAAATTTTGAAAACATTGGGTAGATAAAGCTCATCAAAATGATAGCAATCAAGATTCCCAACATGACAGTTGTTGACTTTTTCTTGAAGAACTGACGCATCACCGATTTCCAGTATGAATAGGCCGGCGCATCAATTGTTTCAGAGGCAAAATCATCGCGCTTTACAAATTGGAACTTACTTTTATCAATTGAAGCCATTATTTACCTCCTTTAGATGTCAATTTGATACGTGGGTCAATCATAGTCATAAGGATATCACCCACAAGCAATGAGAAGATGGTGAGGGCTGTGAAAATAAATACAAGACCCACAACCATAGCGTTATTTGAAGCACGGACAGAGTCAATCAACATTTTACCCATACCAGGGTAGGCAAAGATTGTTTCTGTCAAGGTTGCCCCTGTGATAACACTAACGATAGATGCTGGGATCCCTGAAACCAAGGAAACCATAGCATTTTTGAAAATGTGTTTATTCGAAATTTCTTGTTCTGACAACCCTTTGGCACGTGCAAAACGAACGAAGTCTTGTGACTGCAAGTCAATCATGTAACGACGAATCCAAATGGCAAGACCTGGTGTAGACAAGAGACCGAGAATTACAGATGGCAAGACGTATGAACGCCAGTCACCCGCACCCAAGATAGGGAAAGAATCTGGAAGACCAATCTCAGAACCAATCAAACGAATGATATAAACCAAGGCGATGGTTGGTAGTGAAAGCAAGAAAGTTAAGATACCAGTTGACACACTATCAAAGAGTGTGTTTTTAAAGCGTGCCATGTATGATCCCAATGGAATTGCCAAAGCATAAGACAAGACCAAACCAATCAAACCAGCAATGGCAGAACTTGTCACCATTGATGGGTACTGGTAGCGACTCTTAGTAGCTGTGTAAGGGTCGTCACCATAGTAAGAACGATCCCTAGCATCAGCCTGACTTGGTGATTTATAAGTACGAGAGTAGATATCTACTGAAGATACTTTCTTACCAGTAGGGAAGTTGACCTCAGAGCTTTGTGTTTGCCCTTGTCCTTGTGTAATAACATCAAGAACACCCTGCTCAGCATAGGTTGGGTAAGATGTACCAAGGTTCATCTTCACAAAGTTTTGGTGAACAAATGGGAACTGACTGTTAAAGTAAAGCAAGTATTTATGCTTAGTCCCTGATCCGACAACTGACCAACCGATAGCTGGGTCATTTTCAATACGGATGTAACGCTTCAAGTTTGGATTTGTTTTATCTTTAACCCATCCAGTATTGTCAAATTCAAAGAGGTGCGTATAGAAGCCAAATACACGTTCAAGCACTGGAACATCACGTGTTGCATAGAATTGTTTACTTTGCTTGAATTGATGCAAACGCCAGCCATGTCCTAAACTATCCACATATTTTTGGTAAATAGCTTTATTTTCTTTTGTTGGCTTAGTGGTTACTGACTTATCAAGGGAGCTAGCTTTCTCCTGCAACTCCTTGGTGTCATAGTAATCAATGTAACCCATACGTTCATAGATTGTATTTTCATAGTTAGCCTTAGAATCAGCTGTCTTAGCAATCTTGTTGTAGTTAGGGTCCTGTCTGAAAATCAGACGCCTCGGCACCATGGTATAGATAATCGTGTAGGTCAAGGCCGTCACGACAAATATTGACAATAGAGAACGGAGGGTTCTCAATAAAATGTATTTTTTCATGTCTCTTCCTTTAATTCCAAAAGAACTTTCCCAATCTAATGAGAAAGTTCCATCGTCCTTTTATTTAACGTGTTTCTCAAGGTCTTTTTGAGCTTTTTCGTTGGACTTAGACTTTTCTTTAAGCCAGCTTTCACGGGCTTTATCATAGTTTTTCTTAGTGACAACATCTTTTTGAGGCTCAAGGTACTTGAAGTATCTGTCAGAACCCTTAGGTCCCACTTGAGAGTAAGCACCTGAGAATGGTGTCAAACGAGCTACCATTGGAGCAGCACCCTTGTTAACCATAAGTGGCATGAAGAGTGAGCTATCTTCCAACCAAGCTTGTGCCTCTGCATAACGTTCATAACGTACATTGAGGTCGCTTGTTTCTTTAGCTGCATTATCAACCAAAGCATCAAAGTCTTTAAGACCTACTTGAGCTGCTGCTGCATTGTTAGGATCGTCAAATCCCATGTAAGTTTTTGTGTTCTCACTAGCTGTTGTCTTGAAGATATCAAGGAATGTTGATGGGTCTTCGTAGTCAGGCGCCCAAGCAACTGAAATATTGATATCCCAGTCTTCTGCTGCTGCGTTAGCTGCATACAAAGTACTGTTAAGAAGATCATCTTGAGACATTTGATGAACGTCTACAACCACATTTTCTTTACCGAGTGTCTTTTCAACAGATTGTTTCAAAGATTGTGCACGTGCTACAGTTGGTTTTGCAGCTTGGTCAACTGGAAGGTCCAAGTGAATTGGGAATTGAACACCTTGTGCTTGGAGAGCTTCCTTAGCTTTATTAAATTCAGTCTTAGCCTTATCAGCGTTGAAGAGACCATCTTGACTGTCTTTAAGGTTAACACCTGACCACTCGTCACCATATGAAGGCATCTTTTCAGTTACCAAATCACCGAATGACTTGTCACCAGCATAAACAAAATCAGGTTTCACAAGAAGGTTACGAACAGCAAGTGCTGCACCTTTTTCACCATTAAGTTGTGCTGAATAAGCTGTACGGTCAATAGCAAAGTTAACTGATTGACGGAAGTCCTTGTTAAGAAGAGCTTTCTTAGTTGAATCTTTTTCAGCATCAGTCTTCTTAGATGTATGGTTGTAAGACTGACGGTCAATATTAACACCAACCCCACCAATATCTGCAGATGGTTGTGTATAGAAGATATTATCTTTATATTGTTTTTCTACTGAATTAAAGTTTGAGCTTGTTGGATATAAACGTGCTTGACTATAAGCGCCATCAGTGAAATTACGGACAAGTGATTCTTGGTCAGATGCATCGTAGAAAGAAAGTTTGATGCCATCAAAGTGAACATTCTTCTTATCCCAATAGTTTTCATTTTTAGTCAACTCAATAGATGATTTAGCTGTCAATGACTTAAGGATGTATGGACCATTATAAAGGATAGATGATGGATCTGTTGATTTACCAAAGCTATCCCCTTTTGACTTAAGGAACTCTTCGTTAACAGGCCAGAAGAGAGAATAAGTCATCTTAGAATTCCAGTATGGTTCTGGTTGTTTAAGAGTGTACTGAAGAGTGTAGTCATCAAGTGCTTTAACACCAACTTTAGAGAAGTCTTTATCAGTACCGTTGAAATAATCAGCAAGACCTACTACAGAATCTTTTGCCAAATAAATTGACTCTGTCTTCTTATCAGCAGCATGCTTAAGACCTGTTACGAAGTCTTTAGCTGTTACTTCCGCATACTCTTCACCGTCTGAAGTATACCATTTAACTCCCTTACGAAGTTTGTAAGTATAAGTCAAACCATCAGCTGAAACAGTCCAATCCTTGGCAATAGCAGGTACCAAGTTTCCATATTTATCATTTTCCAAAAGGCCATCGACACCATTTGTCACAGCATCAGTCGTTGAACCTTTATTGGAAATAAGGTAATCCAATGTCTCAGGATCAGCAGTATAAACATAGTTATAAGTATTGCTTGAAGTGTTTGATTTTGATGAACAAGCCACTAAAACCCCAACACTTAGGAGGGAAACACCCGCAAGGGCCAACCATTTACTTTTTTTCATAAGCATTCTCCAAAAAATCTTTTTTTATATGCCTACATTATACCATAAAAAATAAGATGAGTACAATTTTCAGAATATTTTGTCTTATACTGACTTTCTCACAATTATACCCCTTATGAACACTAGGAATTAGCCCTTTTTGGACAAAAGAAAAAGGCTAACTGCCTTCTCCTCAAGAATATTATTTAACGTGTTTCTCAAGATCTTTTTGAGCTTTTTCGTTAGATGCTTTCTTTTCTTTAAGCCATTTTTCACGACTTTGTTCATATTCTTTCTTAGTAACTACTTTTTCTTGTGGTTTCACGTATTTGAAGTAGTCTGATGAGTTCTTATCACCCACTTGCATGCTAGCACCCGTAAACGGTGTCAAGCGTGAGATAACTGGTGCTGCACCGTTACCAACAGTCAATGGAATGACAAGTGAGCTATCTTCCAACCAAGCTTGAGCTTGAGCATAACGGTCGTAACGAGCATTGAGGTCTGTTGTTTCTGAAGCTGCTGAATCAAGCAAGGCGTCATAATCTTTAAGACCCACTTGAGCTGCGGCAGCATTGTTTGGATCATCATACCCCATGAAAGTCTTGGTATTTTCACTTGAAGTTGTCTTAAAGATATCAAGGTAAGTTGATGGATCTTGATAGTCTGGACCCCAAACCACACCGTTTGAAATATCCCAGTCTTCTGCTGCCGCATTAGCCGCATTAAGAGTAGCATTTTGCATATCATCAGATGACAATTGGTTGATATCGATAACGACATTTTCGCTACCCAATGATTTTTCAATCGTTTGTTTCAATGATTGAGCTTGAGCAACATTAAGTTTAGAACTTTGATCAACTGGAAGGTCCAAGTGAATTGGGAATTGAACGCCTTCACCTTGAAGAGCTTCTTTGGCTTTGGCAAACTCAGTCTTAGCTTTTTCCGCATTGTAGAGACCATCTTGACCATCTGCAAAGTTAACACCAGACCACTCATCACCATAAGAGCTCATTTTTGCTGTCACAAGATCACCAAAGGTCTTATCGCCTGCACTGACAAAATCAGAAGGAACAAAAAGGTTACGTAGAGCAAGAGCTGCGCCATCTTTACCGTTTACTTGTGATTGATAGGCAGTACGATCAATAGCGAAGTTGATTGATTGACGGAAGTCTTTGTTTAGAAGAGCCTTCTTAGTTGATGTCTTTTCAGCATCTGTCTTCTTAGCTGAGAATTTATAGCTTTGGCGGTCAATGTTTACACCAATAGCCGATGTAGATGCACCTGGTGCTGTGTAATAAATATTATCTTTATATTTCTTTCCTACCGATGCATAGTTTGAACTCATAGGGAAGACACGTGCAATGCTGAGACCGCCGTCAGAGAAACTACGTTCTTGTGATTCTTGATCCGATCCATCATAATATGACAATTTGATAGAGTCAAAATGCACGTTTTTCTTATCCCAATAATTCTCATTCTTAGTCAACTCGATAGATGATTTAGCTGTCAAAGATTTAAGAAGGAAAGGACCGTTATAGAGGATAGAGGTTGGGTCCGTTGACTTACCAAAATCTTTCCCTTTGTTCTTAAGAAAGTCTTCGTTAACTGGGAAGAGCAAACCATAGGTTGTCTTAGAGTTCCAGTATGGTTCCGGTTTTTTAAGTGTGTATTGCAGAGTGTAATCGTCGATTGCTTTAACGCCAACATTTGAGAAATCTTTATTGGCACCAGAAAGGTAGTCAGACAATCCAGCAATAGAATCTTGTACCAAATAGAGGGCTCCAGCTTTGGCATCAGCCGCATGCTTAAGACCAGTCACAAAGTCCTTAGCAGTCACATCAGCATACTCTTCACCATCTGAAGTATACCATTTAACACCCTTACGGATTTTATAAGTATAAGTCAAACCATCTTGAGACACAGACCAATCTTCAGCTACTGAAGGAACAAGGTTCCCATATTTATCAGCTTCCATAAGACCATCTACACCATTAGTTACAGCAGTCTTAGTTGGTCCAGTATTTGATGTAATATAATCCAAGGATTCTGGATCTGAGTTATAAATATAACTATAAGTCGTTCCACTAGTACTTGACTTAGAAGAACAAGCCGCTAACACACCAACACTTAGAAGGGCGACACCCGCAAGGGCTAACCATTTGCTTTTTTTCATAAGATTTCTCCAAAAAATAAAATTTTACTCTTTCATTATAGCATAAATAATCAAGAAAAACAGTCACTATCAGAATATTTTGCACAAGCAAAGTACATAATGAAACACGGCAAACTCAACAGTCCATTGTATTTCCTGGATTTCTAGCTACTTTAATCGATTTATTTTTAATCACCAGTCATGCATAAAACAAAAAGGCCTAACCCCTTGGTTAAACCTCTGTTTCTAAGTTAAAATTAGCCATTAAGAGCTTGAGCAGCTGTGATAATCGCCAAATTGTAAATATCTTCAGCACTAGCACCACGAGAAAGATCGTTTACTGGTTTATTAAGACCTTGTAAGATTGGTCCGATAGCTTCGAACATTCCCAAACGTTGGGCAATCTTATAGCCGATATTACCAGCCTGCAAGCCAGGGAAGACAAAGACATTAGCATGTCCTGCTACGTCACTATCTGGAGCCTTAATAGCTGCTGTTGCTGGAACAAATGCTGCATCGAACTGCAACTCCCCATCAATAGCCAAGTCAGGACGCATTTCTTTAGCAATATTTGTTGCTTGAACAACCCTGTCAACTTTTGGCGATTTAGCAGAACCTTTTGTTGAGAAGCTAAGCATGGCCACTTTAGGATCAATACCAAAAACTTTAGCTGTTTCAGCAGTATTAATTGCAATTTCTGCCAATTCTTGAGCATTTGGTTCAATATTGATAGCACAGTCAGCAAACATCAAGCGATGATCGGTATTTTCACGGTTCATAAGGAAGACACCTGATGTACGAGAAATACCAGGTTTTGTTTTGATAATTTGAAGGGCCGGACGTACCGTATCCGCTGTTGAGTGAATAGCACCTGAAACCATCCCATCAGCAAGACCAAGTTTAACTAGCATAACACCGAAATAGTTGACATCATGAAGCAACTTTTCCGCATCTTCCATTGTCGCTTTCCCTTTACGGATTTCAACAAATTTTTCCTTCATTTCCTCGAAATCTTCATAGGTTTCAGGATTAATAATTGTATAGTTAAAGTCTGCAAAACCAAGATCGTTCAAGATTTTGTGAACCTCTGCTGGGTCTCCCAAAATAATAGGATCAACCAATCCTTCAAATTTCAAACGGGCTGCTGCACGAACCACACGGTCGTCGTTACCCTCAGGGAAAACAATCTTAACACCTTTCCCTGAAATATGTTCACGAAGTTCACCAAATAGACTACGCATAAAAAAATTCCTCAATCAATCTTTTTTAGTTTGTAAGTTCATGATAACGGTTTCAAAATCATCTGTCAAGGAAGATGCATGGACCATCTCTTTTTTGGTAAAAGGATCAACAAATGCAAGACGGTGACAATGCAAGGCCTGGCGCTCAATACCATAGTCTAGAGAACCACCATAAAGATCATCTCCCAAAAGGGGAAGGCCTAAGTGGGCAAAGTGGACGCGAATCTGGTGAGTACGCCCAGTATGCAAATTGATATCAACCAGTTTAACCCTACCATAATCACCTACCAAACGATAACTAGTGTGGGCATATTTCCCCGACTTATGGACTCGACGTGTGATAATGGAATCCACATCACGCGCAATCGGTGCAATGATTTCACCTTGCTTCTCAAGTTTGGTCTCACCTTCAACCAAGGCATAGTAATGTTTCTTGATAGACTTCTGTTGTAACTGTTTATCCATACGAGCATGGGCGTAACCATGCTTAGCAAACAGCATGAGACCAGAGGTGTCCTTATCCAAACGTGTCACAATATGCACACGCTGGTTGGGATAATTATTGCTAACGAAGTGATGTTTAACGAAATTAGCCATGGTATTGTCATGGTTAACACTTGGAATACTAGCATAGCCATAGGGTTTATTAATCACCAGGAAGTTATCATCCTCATAGACGATATCCAAGTCAAAAGGAATTGGCTTCAAGGTTTCATGCGGTGCCTCGTCAGGGATTTCAATGGCAACCACATCTCCTTCATGGACAGGATAAGTCGCAAACTGCTCCTCGCCATTGACCCAAATATGACCACCTTCAAACTTAATCTTGGCTAGAAGTCCTTTTGAAATATCGTGCTCCTTCAAAAAGGTCTTGACCCGACAGGAACGCCCTACGGTAAATTCATATCTCATTCTTCCATGTCTCCAATAAAGGAATCACGTACGCGTTCCCAGAAACTTGTGTGACTGGCACTAGCAACAAAAGAAATCTTACGTTGGTCGATTGAAAATTCTACCTTTTTCACATTACGGTTGGTATAGGTTTTATTATCAACGGATAGAGTGTAGCTTCCCATTCGGGTAGGATAAACGGTAATCTTCTCATGCTTGGGCACAATAAGGGGACTTCCTAAGGTCCGGTACACACGATTATTAAGACTGGCAATCTCTGTCAGTTGCAAGGCTTCAATGGTAGGATGAAGGACCGCACCACCCAAGGATTTATTGTAGGCCGTTGATCCTGTAGGCGTCGACACTGACAACCCATCTCCACGGAAGCTCTCAAACAAGACATCATTAAGGCAAACATCTGCTGCCATGGTTTTCTCATTACGCTTGATGGCTGCTTCATTGAGGGCAATCGACGTAAAAGAACGACCATCAGCCAGGGTCAATTTGACATTCAAAAGAGGGTAAGAAATCTTTGCACCACTATCTTTTCGAAGCGTCTCGATTAATTGATCCACTTCACTGTCCAAATAATCCGTATAAAAGCCTAAATGACCCGTGTGAATCCCTACAAAACGCACACGCGCAAGCTCTTTTTCATACATATGAAAGGCCGATAGCAACATGCCATCACCACCAATTGAGATGACCACATCTGGATTTTTCTTGGTCAAATAAAAATCAGGATCATCTCGAAAGGCATTAAAAAGTTTCGAGGCAACACGCCTACTTTGGGGTTTGCCATTGGCAATAATAGCTACCTTCATCTCATCCGAAGAGGTCTTCATCTGTGTCATCACTATTTCCTACACTATCCTTCAAAGTTCTATTAATTGGATCAAAGAGCAACTGGGCTTCTCTAATATCATCACGTATCTTCCGCATTTCTTCGTCAAGCTCATAAGCCATGCGGGCCGTAGTTTCCAAGCGAAGTTTAATCTCCTCAGGAAAATTCCCCTGATACTTGTAATTAAGGGAATGTTCAATGGTGGCCCAAAAGTTCATGGCCAAAGTCCTAATCTGAATCTCTGCAAGAATTTCCTTACGACCACCTATGGTATCAACGGGATAAGATATAATAACATGATAAGAGCGATAACCCGAATTTTTACGGTTTCTGATATAGTCTCGCTCTGAAACAATAGTCATATCACTACGATGACGAAGCAAAGCCAAAACCTCATCCACATCATCGACAAATTGGACCATGACTCGGAGACCAGCGATATCCTGCATATCTTGAGCCAAATTTTCAATCGAAAGGCCACGAAGGGCGATCTTCTCTTCAATGGAAGCCACTGACTTCACACGTCCCGTCACAAACTCAATGGGCGAGTGACGATTTTGCTTACGAAATTGTTTACGAATGCCTCGGAGCTTGATTTTGAGCTCACCTACGGCCTGAATATAGGGGTCTAGAAATTCTTCCCAATCCATGGTCAAGATAGGACTCCTCCTTGTCAAAAGCTTTAGTTTTTTATAAAATAAATACAATCTGTTATATTATACCACATTTGAAAGCACAAGGGAGGACACACATGAACCATTTAGAGATAGAGTACAAGACTCTACTCACCAAAGACGAGTACAATCGTTTAGCGATGCTTTTCTCCCATGTGACACCTGTTACGCAAACAAACTACTACATCGACACTCCTCAGAGTGACATGAGAAATAAAAAGTTGTCTTTGCGTATTAGGACACTTCCCACTCATGGTGAGCTGACCTTGAAAATCCCTGAAAAAGTCGGGAACATGGAGTACAACGTTACCATGGATTGTGCGGATGCTAAGGCTTTGACTAAGTCGCTGGACTTTCCTGATTGTCAAATCAAATCCATTCTTTTAGAACGTGGGGTTAAACTAGAGGACCTAACCATCCTCGGACATTTGACCACAACTCGTCGCGAGTACCAGACCAACATCGGCCTCATGGCTCTTGATGTCAATGTCTATGCTGACAAGAAAGACTACGAGCTTGAACTAGAAGTTTCGGATGCTGAGAAAGGTAAAGACGACTTTGATGCCTTTCTTAAAGAAAATAATATTGACTTTAAGTATGCCAAGAGTAAGGTTGCACGCTTTGTAGCTACCCTCAAGAGAGACAAAGACTAAAATTTAGACAAGGAGCTGGCTCCTTGTTTTTTTATTTTAAACACATGTAGCTTCAAATGCCACAAGTATTTAGAACTTCAGAGGGTAATAGATTTCTCTAAAAACGCATACAAAGGAATTTTATCTAACAAAGGTTCGGTATTTTTCACTAATATCATACTTTGATGGCTGAAATTTCTGCTTCTTTTTGCTAAAATAGAACTATCTGTAGTTTTATTACAATAGCCCTAACTGGGCTTAGCATCTTATTTTTTTAAAGGAGTCACCATCGTCATGGTACATCAAAAAGCAAACCCACAATTGAAATTGTTCTCGCTCAGCTCAAACCCAGAAATTGCTGAAAAAATTGCTGAGGCTACTGGATTGCCACTTGGTAAAGTATCTTCACGTCAATTTTCTGACGGTGAAATCATGATCAACATTGAAGAGTCTGTTCGTGGGGACGACATCTATATCATCCAATCTACTAGCAACCCTGTTAACGACCACCTTTGGGAATTGCTCATCATGATTGATGCCTGCAAACGTGCCAGTGCTAACTCTGTCAACGTTGTTATGCCTTACTTTGGTTATGCACGTCAAGACCGTATCGCTGCGTCACGTGAACCAATCACTGCTAAATTGATTGCCAATATGCTAGTTAAAGCTGGTGTCAATCGTCTCTTGACGCTTGATCTTCACGCTGTCCAAGTTCAAGGATTCTTCGATATCCCAGTAGATAACCTCTTCACAATGCCTTTGTTTGCTGAATACTACAACAAAAAAGGATTCACAGGAAGTGATGTTGTCGTTGTTAGCCCTAAAAACTCAGGTGTTAAACGTGCTCGTAGCTTGGCGGACTACCTTGATGCACCAATCGCTATCATTGACTACGCTCAAGATGATTCAGAACGTGAAGAAGGTTACATCATCGGTGAGGTTGAAGGAAAAACAGCAATCTTGGTTGATGATATCCTTAACACTGGTAAAACGTTTGCTGAAGCTGCTAAAATCCTTGAACGTGGTGGCGTTAAAGACATCTATGCAGTAGCTAGCCACGGTCTCTTTGCAGGAGGTGCTGCTGAAGTCCTCAACGCTGCTCCAATTAAAGAAATCTTGGTGACAGATTCAGTTGCAACTAAAGAAAAAGTTCCTACAAATGTTAAATACATTTCAGCAAGTAAGCTAATCGCTAACGCTACTACTCGTATTTTCGAACGTCAACCACTTAGCCCACTCTTTGCTTACACTGCAAACGAGGACTAAGCTATGGTTTATTTGGACAACGCAGCAACAACTCCTTTAAATACTGCTGCTATTTCAGCTATGACACATGTCATGACTGAAACCTTTGGAAATCCATCCAGCCTCCATGCTTATGGTCGTCAAGCTTCCAAGGAACTTCGTGAAGCCCGTGAAGAAATGGCCAAACAATTTGAAGTCCCTGCTCGTAAGCTCATTTTCACTTCTGGTGGGACTGAAGGAAACAATACAGCTATCAAAGGTTACGCCCTAGCCAATCAAGCTAAAGGTAAGCACCTGATTACAACTGCTATTGAACACCACTCTGTCCTTCACACCATGGCCTACTTGGAAGAGCGTTTTGGTTTTGAAGTAACCTATATTCAACCAGAAAATCAGGTTATTACTGCTCAACAAATCGCTGAGGCCTTACGTGACGATACCATTCTAGTTTCTGTTATGTATGCCAATAACGAGACCGGCCAATTGCTTCCTATCAAGGAAATTGGTGACTTGCTTGCCAATCACCAAGCTGCCTTCCACGTTGATGCCGTTCAGGTAGCAGGAAAACTTCCTATTCATCCAGAGGAACTTGGAGCCGATTTTCTCTCTATTAGTGCCCATAAATTCCACGGACCTAAAGGTGTCGGCTTGCTCTATCATAACGATTTGCATTTTGACAACCTACTCCACGGTGGTGAGCAAGAAGAAAAACGCCGTGCCAGTACTGAAAACCTGGTCGGGATTGCAGGTATGACCGCTGCTTACAAGCATGCTAGTGACCACTACCAAGACAATTACCAACATGTTGAAAAGATTCGTCAGGCCTTTCTAGATTCCCTTACCATTCCTTATGAAATCAATGGTGGAGGACCTAGCCTACCTCACGTCATCAACATCAGTTTTCCTGATAAGGAAAACGGCCCTCTCTTAACCTTGTTAGACCTAGCAGGCTTTGCTGTCTCAACAGGTTCTGCTTGTACTGCTGGAACTGTTGATCCAAGTCATGTCATCCAGGCCCTCTATGGCAAGGATTCTGACAAGCTAAAAACAGCCATTCGCATTAGTTTATCAGAGGAAAATACCGCTGAAGAACTCCAGGCCCTAGCAGAAAAACTTAATCAAATCATAGGAGACTAACATGGCATTTGAAAAAAGCATTCATTTGACTGACTGTAAGTACCGTTACACCATCAGTCCTAATGTCAAAAAATTCACTCTACGTGATACGACTTTTGTGCAAAATAAAATCGGAAACTACGAGTTGCACCGCCTTCTCGAAAAAGTGCCTAACTCAGGCGAAGGTTTCCCACTCAAAATCACTATTAACAAAGACTTGACAGGCTTCAAATTGTCTATCACAGACAAATCTGGCCTTCGTAACGTTAATATCTTTAAAAATGAAGATCACCACATCTTGCAAGAAAAATTCTACTTCTTGATGCAGAGTTTGGTTGATCGTAACGTTTTCGAGCAAGAAGAAGTCTAAATTTTTTCTTACTACATATAAATAGCCTATCCATGTGATAGGTTTTTTATATCGCCTCATCTACACTATTTTGTTGCAATCTTCACAAACTTTTCTTAAAATATAAGAGAATCATACTAATTGAAGAAAGGAAAGCGATCAATGACATTTGAGAAAAACATCCCAAACGCCACTGCCAAACGTCTCTCTCTCTACTATCGTATTTTCAAACGATTCCATCGTGAAAATATCGACAAAGCAAGCTCTAAACAAATTGCTGAAGCGATTGGGATTGACCCTGCTACTGTTCGTCGTGACTTCTCCTATTTTGGTGAGCTAGGTCGCCGTGGTTTTGGTTATGACGTAAACAAGCTGATGACATTTTTCGCTGAACTCCTAAATGACAATGCGACTACCAAGGTACTCCTCGTAGGTGTTGGTAATGTCGGGCGTGCCCTCCTCCACTACCGTTTTCAAGAGCGTAACCGCATGCAGCTGGTCATGGCTTTTGATACAGACGATAACGAATTGGTTGGAACTCAAACCGAGGACAAGATTCCTATCTATGGGATTTCCCAGATTAAGGACAAGATTGCCCAAGAAGATATCAAAACAGCCATCCTGACAGTGCCATCAGTTAAGGCCCAGGAGGTGGCTGATCTTTTGGTTGATGCTGGAATTGAAGGCATTCTCTGTTTCTCTCCGGTCAACCTCAATCTTCCACGCCATGTGGTAGTCCAATACGTAGACTTGACTAGCGAACTACAAACCCTACTCTATTTCATGAAAGAAGAAGAAAAATCAAGGAGAAACAATGACTAAACCAATTATCGGAATCACTGCCAATGTAAGGCCTAATCCAGCCCATGAAGACATCAACTGGTCTTATGCCCCATCTGGCTTTGTAGAAGGAGTTCAAAGAGCCGGTGGCCTAGCAATCCTACTACCAGTATCCGATCCTTCGGAAGCCAAGACCTACATCTCCATGATTGATAAGCTTATCCTGATCGGTGGGCAAAACGTTGACCCTAAATTCTACAACGAAGAGAACCATGCCAGTGAAGACGACTTCTTCCTCGAACGGGATATCTTTGAAATGGCACTCATCGAGGAAGCCACTAAGCAGAAGAAACCCATCTTTTCAATCTGTCGTGGAACCCAACTAATGAACGTCGCACTAGGTGGTAGCCTCCATCAAGATATTGAAAATCACTGGCAGGACAAGCCTTCTGATTACCTCTACCATGAGATGATTGTTGATGAGAACAGTAAGTTAGCAGAAATCTACGGACGTGGAACCTCTATCAACTCCTTCCACCATCAAAGTATCAAACACTTGGCCTCTGACCTTCGTGTCATTGCGCGTGATCCTGAGGACAACACAGTCGAAGCTGTTGAGTCAAATAGTCCAGACCTTCGCTTTCTTGGTGTACAGTGGCACCCAGAGCTTCTCCTAGACAAACGCGAAGAAGACCTCAAACTCTTTGAATACGTCGTTAACGAACTTTAAAAGCAACTGAGACTGCACTCAGTTGCTTTTCTCTTGTCTTTATCACATAGGTTCAACCTAAAGATCAAAATCCTCCCTCTCCTCACGAAAGGAATAATAGGTTGATTTTCCAACAATCAGATGATCAAGCAGACAAATCCCTAAGTCATCACAGGACCGCTTAATCTTTTGAGTAAAATCAATATCATTACGACTAGGATAGGCTTCCCCCGAAGGATGATTGTGAACCACAATCAAAGACGTTGCCATCAGATGACAGGCATAATGTAAAATCTCACGTGGCTCAGCAATCGAACGACGAACCCCACCAATAAAGACTGTCTTTTGCTGAATAATACGGTTCTGCGTATCCAAATAGATAGCCACCAGATGCTCCTGAGGCTTGTCTCCAATATCCAACATCATACGACGAGCCACCTGCTGACTGGACATAATCTGCTCAGAACGAGACAACTCAGCCTTCTGAATCCGCTTAGCCAACTCCACCATAGCCTTGAGCTCAATAGACTTCACACGTCCAATACCAGGAATCTCCTGAAGCTCATTCAAGGACAAACGAGACAAATCCGCCAAGCTCGTCATCCCTTTCAAAATACGATTGGCCATAGATAGAACCGACTCAGACTTGGTCCCTGTCCGCAGCACTATCGCCAACAGCTCTTGGTCAGACAACACCTCTGCTCCCTTCTGTAAGAGTCGTTCACGAGGCAAAAGCCCCGACTCCTCAGCTACAATACTATACATAAGAAAAAACCTCCTACTTACTTATTCGTAAGTGGGAGGGGGAAGTTAATTCAAATATTCAAAGATTCTATTATTATCATTATCCTGATAAATCTCTGTAAATGACGAACCAAATTCTTTATTTAAGTCTCTAGTTGTCAAAATATATTTTACATTTAAGTCTTTTAACTCATTTATATTTAAGTTAATATTTACATTATCGGGAACTGGTGTAGTCATAGATGTGTTCTCGTTCGTTAATGAATATTTTAAGTGTGCATATCTATTCCATACATCTTCATATTGATTTTGCTTATCAATTTTAGACATAAGTTGTCTATCGGGATAAAATCTAACACCATCTATACTTTTAGCACCAAACATTTGAACAAAGTGATAGAGATTTGTAGAGTCAGACATCCAAATCGCATTAGGATTTTTTCCTACAATGCTTTCAACTTCATGAGATAGTAATTTATTTTCAATAGCACCTATGCCATGTGTGAGTGGATTAACAGTCAATCCACTCACAGTTATAATGACTAACATAATAGGATAGAATACACGTTTTTTTCTATAAAGAATACAAATAAAAGCAATTAACATAATCACAATTAAAATAACGGATGTAAACCTTCCTAAATAATTCTTATAGATATCATCTGTTAGTCCTCTGTATAAGTAGAGTATAGTGACAATGAATAAAGATGGTAAAATTTTAGTTAACTTTACTCTCTCTAATTTATCCCATATAAAAGATATAAACCATATCGAAGCAAAAACTGCAATTACTGACATCGATTGCCACGACCTAGAAAATGGTACATAGCTAAACAATGTTAATTTAGATAGTACGGTTGGTATACCAACTATACTATAAAGCATCAGCATTAGTGAATAAACTACTAAGACAATCCCAAAGATGTTTTTATTGATATCTTTCCTTTTAATAACAAAAGGCAAGATTAGGAGTATGTAAAGTAAGAAATTAAATGAACTTGATAGTTCAACTTGGTTACTTACTTGAGGAGCCTTAAATGGCAGAACGATATTAAATAAGAAATCACTTAAATTTTTCCAAGTATATTCCCCACCAACAGAAATTCTTTTTCCCGGATATACAGTATGAAGAGTTGCTGATATTGCATCCCAACTCTGATAAATGGTCAATGCATCTATCGTAAGCGAAACAAATAAAGTTAATGTAATCACAATCACATCAAATAGTGTAACCTTTTTATTTCTTAATGCCTTGAAAAACTGTATTACTGTAAATAATAGAATAATATAAGCAAATGGGACTTGGAATGCTGGATATATAATTAATGGGAACCCAATAAGAGCAATTATCAAATTTATTGCCATTAATATTTTGAACATTTTCTTTTCAGAGTTAAAATAATGATATATAGACACCATTATCAATAATGAAAAGAATACCACATCGCCAAGATGTTGCATGAACCACCATTGTACTGTTGGTGTGAAAGTTATCCAAAAACTTGATACAGCTGATAATAGCTTACGCCTAGAGGTTAAAATCATAGCAAATTCATAAGCTAATAGTAGCATTGCTATAATTTTAAAACTCCAATACCAAGATAACCCTCTAGAGGCTCCTAAGAAAAGAAATCCCCAGTTAAATGGTTTCCCTATCGTTGAAATATGCCAGGATGAAACATTATAAGCAAGCATCATATTCTGACCTGTAACTTGATAGGATTTATTTGTAAAATGATTTCCTGTTTTTACCTGAGATAAGTAAAAAGGTGTTTGGACTAACCATTCATCAGATCTGATTGGTCTAGGACTACCTATGATAGTATCATCCGTACGATACAGTGATGGAACCCATAACTTTAATTTTTGAAAGCCTTGATAATCGTCAACTGTCTTTGTTTCAGACTGAACACCTGACACGGTTTCTCTAACACCAAAGTTATTCCAATTAGCAATTGAACTACCATTAAGATTCAGACTTACTGAACAAATAAGAGCAAATAGAGCGATTACGTAACGCCACTTGATAAAAGATATCCCAAAACTACGAGCTTTTTTCATAAAATTATTTTCCATTTCTAGAGTTGATTAAAAAGAATTAACCAGTAAGAAATCGCTGGTAAAATTGCCAATAACGAAATTATAGTCAGGTATAATCCAGATGATATTTTTCGTTTAGGAATTATGCTTAATAAAATGAAGTAAATTGGGATAAAATATCGTTCTTGAACTCCATCAATGGTATGACTACCAATTTCTGAGAACTGTAAGTAAAGTATGATAAATACCGAAACAATAAAAGCAAAAGAAATTAAATACTTTGAAATCTCAAACAACTTAAAATAAATATTTCTTTGTGCTTTCAGATAGTTTTGACTATTGTATTTAGCAAATACTGATAACACCAGTGCTGTAGCACTCAAGTAGGTAAACAACTTTGGAATTGCATGTACAGCTAAATCATTCGTATACCCAATAGTATATACAAAAAAATTATAGCCCAATAATGTACGAACAAGTAGGGTTAAAAAACTTGGAATATCTGATAAGATAAAACTCAACTGCTTGAACGTATCTACATTTCTACCAAAATAAGCACCTGTATTAATGTTCTTAACAATCAGTACCCACCATATAGTTACCAAAAAACTAAGACCAAAAAGAAGCAATAAATAAAAGTATGCCTTATGTTCAAAATTTGATCTTTTTTTAAGTAAGAACGCAAGCGGTAATAGCAAAAATAAATATAGGAATATTGGAATTTTTCCCATTGATAATAATATCGTTACAATCGAGACAGCTAGTACATCATTTAAAGTAATGTTTTTTCCTTGCTTTAAGGAATAAACCACTCTCAATATTACAGCAAAGAATAAAGCTGAGATTGCAACCATATAACCATCGGCAGAAATATTAGTCCAACTAACTATTACAGTCGGAATAGTAGAAATAAATGCTAAAGTAAACTTCCCAACTGGTGTAATTTTGATAGCAAATATAAACAAAAGAAAATAGGTTAAGAAACCAATAAGTCTCATTAACAAATATTCTGTAACAGGCTTTATTCCAATAATTTTCGACAAATAAGCTGTAAAAACATATGGTAAGTAAGAAAAAGGTGTATAGGGAACAGTATTTGTATTCACATAAAACCTTTTCTGATTAGTAAAAGGAATTGAAGAAAATTTATGATACCAATCTTTATCCGTCGCTTTATACTTAGTAGAATTACCCGATTGAACTTGCTTAGCTTTTTCTATAAATTCATATTGTGTATATGAAATTTTTCCTCCAGCAAGTGCAGGATTCCCATCCTGTAAACTAAGCAAATTACCATTTGAAAGTTCAATACTCCTTGCGTAATGCCCCATTTCATCTAATCCCACCATAGGGCTCCTCAAAGTAATAGACACTAATCCCGTAAGTAGAGTAACCATCAGAATGATCGTGAGTACAACATTACTATAACCTTTTCTACTAAAAAAATTATCTTTTATCGTTTCCATAATAGATTCTATCAATCCTTATAAAAGTCGTAGATTTTCAACTCATACTGCATTCTATTTTGTCTTACTAGTGTATCTAAAATAAACCCTGCAATAAAAGATAAAGCGGCAAGAATCATCACCCCCGTTGCTAAAATTGCTGATGGCATCTTAGCAATTAATCCTGTTTTAGCAAATTCAGTTACTACAGGAATTCCTACACATAGACCTAAAATAAATAATACAAGACTAACTAAGCTAAAGAACAAAAGAGGTTTATAATCTTTAAAAAGGTTAAAAATCATTTTAAGAACTTTGAAACCATCTGAGAAAGTATTTAACTTAGATTCACTGCCTTCTGGTCTATCTTGATAGGTAATCGGAACCTCGACCAATTTAAAACGTTTATCTAATGAGTGAATAGAAAGCTCTGTCTCAATTTCAAAGCCAGGGGAAAGAACTGGAAAGGTCTTAACAAAAAGTCGATTAAAGCCCCGGTAACCAGTCATAATATCTTGATAATTACCCTTATATAATTTATTCACTAGAAGTCTGACTAAATTATTACCGAAACCATGAAAACCTCGTTTATTTTCTTCAGCATAAGTACCATTTGATAATCTATCACCAATGGTCATATCAGCCATACCTGAACGTAACGGCTCTAAAAGTTTTTCTACCTCATCTGCGGGATAAGTGTCATCAGCATCAACCATAATATAGTAATCAGCATCAATTTCACGGAACATAGATCGAACTACATTTCCCTTACCCTGTCTAGGTTCAAAACGGACAATCGCCCCTGCTTCTCTTGCTAATTCATTAGTTTTATCTTTAGAGTTATTATCATAAACATAAATATCCGCATTTGGAAGTACCTTCTGAAAATCAGCAATAACCTTTTGGATAGTCACTTCTTCATTGTAAGCTGGTAAAAGCACCGCAATTTTTTCTGTCATAATTTCTCCTTCATATTATTAGATTTAAATTTTCTCTTTATTCTTCTCAAAATATACTTCACAGCGGTTCCTGGACCTACAATAATATACTTGAGAGCACCTTTTATACCACCGATATTATCAAAATTAATATAGGTATTTGGTAAAGTATCAGGTCGGATATTCAATACAACATTATCTACAAAAGGCGTAATATAGATATCATTTTTTGCAATGGCATAATCATAACGTCTTGCCCATGCAAGGTAAACCAGAATACGCTCAATTGAATGCAAAATGGTATGTTGAGGAATTGGTTCTGCTGGGATTTCTTCATCTTGCAAATCAAGGTCAAACAATGGTTTTAAAGCATCGTACTTGAACCAAATAAATGTTCCATAACTCATGATAAAAGTATTCATCTTATCAAAGTCAATATCTCGACCAAGATTCATACGCTCCCATAAATCATTCATCCCCTCAGCAAAACGATTCTCATTCCAAGGATCCACAATTTTAGTATAACGGAAGAAACTTGGAATATCAGCAATCACTAGACCTAGTCTATCATCACGTTCTAAGTTCGCAATAATGTTATCAGCAGGTTGAATTAACATTGAGAAAAGTTCATTTCGCCATGAATCTCCAACCCAATAAGGGTATTCTGGTGATTTTTTAGTATGGAAATGTCCAATATAATCATAAGCAGAAAGTTCATCTTTCAACTTAAGCATTGGAATAACATCACGTCCACGATTTCCAGTAATAAAGATTCGAGCTACTTTTCCATTCTTATCAAGGATAGACTGAATCTCTTCCTTCTTCTCTTCTGAATCCGTAGTTAGGAAGAGGTCATAAGTAAAATGAAAATTCTCAAATTGGTTTAAAAAGTCCTCAAGTAAATCAACATAGTAAGTATGGAGATGTACAGCAATTTTTTTTGTGTCTGAATATGTCTGTGAGCTTTCCTCAATAACTTTGCGATCAAGTAAATAAGGTGGAGTTGGTAAACTCATATCCGACATGTGAGACAAAATGAATTCTACCGGATAGTCTGTTCTATTCTCGATTTCCTTAAGCAAATAAGGAGCGAGGTGCTGGGTTAAATCGAATGTCTTAACCTTAATGAACGGAACCCCTGCATCAAGCAAAACATGAGGATAATGAATTGTAAAATTACTATGGAAAAACTTATCATTTAGTGGGATCGTATTAAGAATCGATTCATACTTAAATCCAGCATCCATAAATCTCTTGGTATAAAGAGTTTCATAATTATCAATTACCTTTTGAACATCTTCAAAACTCTCAACTGACTTCCAAAACTTTTGGAACACACTAGATTCAACTAAACGTTTTTTAAATGAAATAAAGTAAGATTGCAAATGTTCATGAATATAAATATCACCAGCCTTGATTCCTTGATGATTAGTCATACCCCAAAAATCTACATTTGAATTTGATTCATATTTATCATAGATTGGTGCCATATCCCATAGAGGACCAAAACAGGTATCATTCATAACAGTGACAGAATCATACTGTTTCAAGTTATCAAATCCAACAAATTCCATACCATCATGCCAAGCAGCAAAATCGTAACCTTTATTCTCACGTTGGATAAAATCATCAATCAAGTATTTATCACGAAGTTTCTGTACTTCACTTTCACTAAGACGACTATTTGAAATAAAAACCAATTTATCAAACAACGGTCTCATATGTTCAAGTTGATAAAATACATGTCGACTAATATGATCATATTTATTGAAATGAACATAAAGCAATAGACGTTTCATTTACTTCTCCTAAAGAAATTAATAATTTTAGTTGGTATTGTCCATCTTCTCGAAGTAACAACACTGTTATATTGGATTTGTAAGTCATCATATAGACTTTGTATACGATTCAACTCACTAGTCAAATTAGAACGTAACTCTTCTTTCTCTTTTTTCAAAACTTCAATATACTCGTTTTGGTCATGAGAAATCTGTGATACTTGATTTAATTTCAAATTCAAGTCTTCTATCTGACGATCTTTTTTAAAAACTAAGATATCCAAATCACGATCCTTAACAAGCGCTAAGTGTGAAATTCTTTGAATATCCTGATCTGGATACTTGTTGAGATATTTAATTTGAGAATCTAAGATACCTGTGAACCGCCTTTCAGCAGTCTCCAATGTCATGGGTTTTGAATCAGATCCCAAATTCATACGATATACAGTAGTGGAATCACTCAAAAAAGAAATTTTAGTGCGTTTGAATAATTCAAGTTGCAACTCAAATGTATCGTCTGAGGCTGTATCGCTAATTTGAGCAGATACATCTTGCATAAGAGTGGTATCAACCAACCAGGTTGAAGCCATTGTCATTCCTTTCATGACAAGCATCTCTTCGTAAGAATCAATTAAAGGAAGTGCCTTATTAGCAAAAGCATCTTTTTGGATAAGATTTCCGTCTAGGTCTACCATGTCAAATTCGGTATTTGACCATAGTGAATCTGTTGAAGCATCTAGCAAATCAACTTGCTTTTGAAGTTTTAATGGGTCCGTCCAAAAATCATCACTATCACATCTCGCGATGTACTGACCCTTAGCTTCTTGGCAAACTTTTTTCCAAGTTCTAGTAATGCCAAGATTCACTTCATTACGAAAAGTTCTAACTTTTTCAGGAAACTTATTTTGATACTCTTGAATAATCTCATACGAATGATCTGTCGAAGCATCATCAATGATAATAATCTCGAAATCAAAATTTGTTTTCTGATTGAGAAAGCTATCCATAGCTTCTCGTACCCAATCCCCCTTATTATAATTGGTACAAATAATCGATACTTTCATTCAAACTTTCCTTTTTCTCTTAAGAAAAACTCCACTTCCCATTTCTTTGAATAATACCAGTTGCAGAATCTTTGGCTGACTCGTCATCTTCATCAATATCATCCCTATTTAGAACAATAACTGGAATCTCATCAGCCGGAAGAAAGGCTAGAACTTGATTATTCGCATCCCTCACAGTAATTTCGAGTTTTAACTTAATATCGTTTAACCCTGCTAGTGAGCACTGGTAGTTTACTTTAACATCACCCTTGCCACTTGTTAAGTTGTCCATCGTATTATCATTGTAAATCCAAATATTACGATCAATATCTGTAAATGAGATAGCAATATAAGTAGGCACATCTTCTAGCAAAGTATACGTCAAATCAAATGAAATTGGTTCATTTGGTGTAGCCCTCTTAGAAGACAACAGTGATAACTTCAGATTTTCCACAAGCGAACCACTTCTTTCAATTCCTGATTGTTCTGAAGTGATTACTTGTTCTGTATTGTCAAAACTATATTGATTGGCAACGTCTCTTGGCTCGCCTTTGGCTTTAATGTAGCCATCCTCAATTAAAATAGCCTTGTTACAGTACTTCTTAACAGCCCCCATATCATGAGTTACAAGAATTGTTGTTTTCCCTGATTTCTTACGTTCCATAAAGTAGTCATTACACTTACGTTGGAAAGCCTCATCACCTACTGCAAGAACCTCATCAAGGATAAGAACATCACCCTGTGCCTTGATAGCCACAGAGAAAGCCAAACGGACCTGCATACCAGACGAGTAGTTCTTGAGTTTTTGGTTCATGAAATCTTCAAGTTCTGCGAACTCAACAATCTCATCATACATGGCGTCCACTTCTGCTGTCGTAAAGCCAAGCATTGCTCCGTTCATATAAACATTCTCACGTCCAGTTAATTCAGGATTAAATCCGACACCAAGTTCAATAAATGAAACCATTTTACCATTTACTGTAACCGTCCCTTGTTCAGGAACATAAATTTGAGAAATAATCTTCAATAATGTCGACTTTCCTGAACCATTTCGTCCCACAATTCCGAAGAAATCACCTTCCTCAACTTCGAAGTCAATATCCTTCAAAACATGTTGTTCTTTATAGCCTTTGATTCCTTTAAATCTATTTACTAAGGCAGTTCTAAGACTTTGAGTAGACTCAACCGGTAATTTGAAAAACTTACTTACATGGTCCACTTTAACTGCAATTTTCTTTTCTGTCATTAGAGAATCTCCGCGAATTTTTTAGCTTGATGATGGAAAATGTAGTAACCAATAGCAAAGATAACAAGTGGTAGGAAATACGGAATAATAGCAATAGCTTTATGTCCAATTAAATCCCAACCACGTAAGCTACCCGAGAAGACAATAAAGTGTCGCAAGTCCTGAATAATTTGTGCTAAAGGATTCAACATCATCAGTTTTGCAATCTTAACTTGTCCACGTTGCAAAATAAAGGTCAACGAATAGATAATAGGTGTCGCATACATACCAGCTTGCATCACTACTTCCCAAATCGGACCGATATCACGGTACTTAACAAAGAGTGTTGCTAAGACAAAGGCTATACCAGCTGAAAAAAGGAAGAGTTCTAGGAACAATGGAATAACAGTTAGCCATCCTACTGAAAAATTAACACCATTTACCAAGGCAAAAACGAAGACAACCAAGAGGTTAATCACATAGTTGATTGAAGCCCCAACAACAGATGAAATAACGATAATCTCTTTCGAAAAATTCAATTTTCGTAACAAGTCTCCCCTTGATACAATTGACATCATCCCCATACTTGTCGCTTCTGAAAAGAAACTCCATGTAACCATACCGATTAAAAGACCGATAGCATAATGCGGTGTCCCGTCATCAAAACGCAAGAAGCGAACAAACACTAGGTACATAATTGTAAAGAGCATAAGTGGTTTCAAAATCGACCACAAATGACCGATTAAACTACCTTGATAGCGCAATTTGAAATCGGTTTTAACCATTTCTCGTAACAAAATACGATTTTTCTGACTAAAAAAGTCTAACATCTTTCTCTCCTCTATATGCAAACTTTGTAAGAATCAATGTCGTAAACACAGTTGTGTGAAATGCTCTATTTTTTCGATAACCGTATTTTCGAATACGTGCTAAACGTTCTCTAAATGGAGCATCCATAATTGTTACAAAGTTTTCAATGATTTCCTTATTCTGTGAACTTAACGGGAGTTCCAGCAAATTTTTAGCCTGGTCTTGGCTAGCTTTGATAAGACTCCAATATTTGGCAAAAAGGATATGGGGTCTAACCCAATTTTTCATCCGCTTTCGCAAAGTTCGAGCTCCAAGGACATTACTACTATGTTGACGATAGAGCTCAGTTGCCTCATCAATATAGACTAAGTTACCAAAGGCAGAAGCTAGCAAACCTAGATACCAGTCATGCATCAGTAAATCATACTTTTCCTCACCAGTCCATAGTTCTGCTAAAGCGTGGTTAATCATAGCAACACCACCAGTAACTGTATTTTCAGTCAACTCTTGAATCAGCTCAGTATTGGCATGGTCAGACTGAGTACGAATCATACTATCATGAAGGACAGATAAATTTTCATCCACTACCTTTAAATCAGTGTAAATGAGTAAAGGCTTATCCTGAGAATACTTTTTTGCTTCTGTCACTTGAAGTGAGATCTTTTCAGGAAGCCAAAAATCATCTTGGTCACTGAAACAATATAGGTCTGCCTTACTATACTTAAGAAGTGCGTGGAAACTTTTGATAACACCAACATTCTCAACATGATTCTCATTAATAAAGCGAATACGTGAGTCTCGTGTAGCCAGTTGTTTAATAAGTTCAACTGTTCCATCAGATGAACCATCGTCACGTATGAGAAGTTCCCACTCCTGATAGGTTTGCTCTTGGATACTCTTAACCTGTTCCTCTAAATACTGCTCACCATTGTAGGTTGACAGTAAGATATTTACTTTCATGATAAAAATAACTCCTCGTACTCACCCACAATTTTTTTCCAAGTAAAGTTCTGTTTCATATTCTCCTTAGCTAACCTACCTAGTTCAGAAGAATCAAAAATACCGTCTACTTGGTCAATCAAATGAGACAGATTTCCCACTTCTTTTTTCCAGTAACGAGCCGTATCTTGAGCTACAGACTTGTTAAAAGAGACACCTAATACTAAATTCAAATCAGTTTGTGCCATGGCTTCCAGTAAGCCTGGGTTGGTTCCTCCAACCTCATGACCATGAATATAAGCAAAAGCTTCTTTGCGTATATATTTTAATAGGTCTTGATCATAAACTGTTCCAACAAACTTCACACGTGAATCCGTATCAAACTGTGTTTTGGAGCGCAATTCCTCAAAATAAGCATTGCCCTCATGATTACAAATAATAATTAAATCACGTTTTGTTGAGGAACTCATAAACTCACGAATAGCCGTTTCATAGTTATTTTCTGGAACAAAACGACCAAGAATCAAATAATAGTTTTTCTCGTAAGTATTCCATGTCTTGTAAATATCTCTAACTTTAGCATCCTGATTTGTTAGTGTTGTCGGTGATAAATCTGTTCCATAAGCAATATAAGTTGTCTTAGACCACGGATAGGCATCTTGAATATAAGTTTCAATTCCTGGATTATCCGAGATAACCAAGTCAGCATGTCTTGTCATCACTTTCTCAGAATACTTTAGATAAGCTTGTACTGGCTTGGGCCACTTAGCTCGTTTCCACTCCAAACCATCTGGATTAATGTAGAATTTACCACCAATTTTATGAATCTTGCCAGCAAAGGGAGCTACAAAGGCACCTATAGTATTTCCTAAAACATAGAAAATCGGTTCTTTTATATTTTCCTTACGGATTATCTTCAAAGCGTAATTAATAGCCATCATATCATAGGCAATAACGCGAGCAGGTCCTAATTTGGGTGCCTTAATCGTGAAACAATCTACACCTTTATATTCGAAATGCTCATAGGCCTTTTTATCAGAAAGGCAGGCAACATGGTATTTAATTTGAGATGAAACTTGGTTGGAGACTAATTGATCTACAAATGTCTCAAAACCACCGTATTTTGCTGGAAGTCCACGACTTCCGATGATGAATACGTGTTGCATAAATCCCCTTTCTAACAAGTCTATAATCTAATCAATTATACCATTTTACAAGGCTTTTGCCTAATACAAACAGAACAGCAGCCACAAAGGACTGCTGTGTTTTTATTTCACTTCTTGTTTGTAAAACTCTTTCAAAGCATCTTGCCAAGTTGGGATGACAAATCCTGTAGCTTTAGCTTTAGTCAAACTCATTGTTGAGTTAAGTGGACGTTTAGCCTTAGCTGGGAATTGGCTTGAATCAACAGGTTTCACTTCAACATCAGTATCTTTGAGGATTTCAACCGCAAAGTCATACCAAGTTGTATCTTCTGTTGCATCATTTGACAAGTGGTAATAACCATATTCCTTACGATTTTCAGCCAAATAAGTCATAAACTCTGCCAAAGTACGTGTCCAAGTTGGACGACCGTGTTGGTCATTAACAACTGTAAGTGTCTTGTGAGTCTTAGCAAGGTTTTGCATGGTGAAGACAAAGTTCTTACCATAGTTACCGAACACCCAAGCAGTACGTATAATGTAGTAGTTTGACACATGTTTTTCAACTAGCTCTTCACCCATACGTTTTGTACGACCATACTCTGTCTGTGGATCTGGTTTGTCATCAACTTCCCACTCTTGACCGACTGGTTTTTCACCATCAAAAACGTAGTCTGTTGAAATATAAACCAGCGTTGCACCATGTTTTTCAGCAGCCTTAGCGACATTTTCAGTACCAGTCACGTTGATAGCATAGTCAAGTTCTTTACCTTCATCTTCAGCAGCATCAACAGCTGTGTAGGCAGCACAGTGATAGACCAAGGTTGGTTTTACTTCCGCAAACACTTCATCTACTTTTTCAGCATCTGTGATGTCCATTTCTGCCACATCTACTGCTACATACTCTTCGTTACGCTCGTCAAGAAGGTGACGAAGCTCGGTTCCGAGTTGGCCATTTGCACCTGTTACTAGAATCATATTTTTCTCCTTGTAATTTTCATTAATAGCACTTTAATTTTATCAAAAAAAGCAGAAAAAATCTGCTTTCATTTATAATTCTATACAACAAATTTATTTGTATAAACAGCTGGTTATCTTCACCCTTTTTCTTTAATAACATACACTGGTCGTTTCTTGGTTTCTAGGAAAATCTTTGAGATGTAGTTCCCGATGATCCCCAAGGCTAAGAGTTGGATTCCTCCGATAAAGAGGATGATTGAGACGAGGCTTGCCCAGCCTGCAACACTCCCACCTATAGTTAGTTTTCGGATAACGACAAAGACAATTCCAACCAAAGAGATTAAGAATGAGAAGGTTCCTGCCCATGTGGCAAGCTTCAACGGTACTTCGGAGAAGTTAATAAAGCCATCAAGTGAATAGCTCAATAGGCTCCAGAAAGACCATGAGGTTTCTCCTGCCACACGTTCACGATTTTCATAAGAGACGTAGGCCACATCAAAGCCAACCCAAGAAAAGAGGCCTTTTGAAAAGCGATTCACTTCCTTGAGCTCAAGGATGGCGTCAACAACCTGACGCGTCATCAAACGGAAATCACGCGCCCCGTCTACCATTTCTGTGTCAGAAACTTTATTAATCAACCAATAAAATGCCTTAGCAAAGAGTGAACGAATAGGTGGTTCACCTTTGCGGTCTGCACGTCGTGTCCCGACAACGTCGTAACCTTCTTGGATTTTGGCATACATCTCGATAAGAAGTTCAGGTGGATCCTGAAGATCGGCGTCCATAACTGTGACGTAGTCGCCTTCAGCTGCTTCAAGTCCTGCAAGTAAGCCTGCTTCTTTCCCGAAATTACGAGAGAAAGAGAGATAGTGAACATTTTCAAATTGTTTTGAAACCTGTCTCAAAACCTCTAAGGTGCGATCTTTTGAACCGTCATTGACAAAATAATAGTTGAAAGTCAACTGATTGGTCATTTGTCGTTCAACTGCCTGACAAACCTCTAAAAAAGGATGGATGGTCTCTTCCTCGTTATAACAAGGAACAACGATAGCCAGTGTTTTCATAAGCCTTCTCCTAACGAATACCTAGGGCGATACGGGCATAGCGGCTCATCTTTTCGATAGTCCATGCTGGTGTCCAGACCAATTTAACCTCAGTCTTAGTGACTTCAGGCACTTCTTTCATAGCGTCATAAATTTGGTCTGTCAAAAGATCTGCCAAAGGACAGCCCATAGTCGTCAAGGTCATGTCGATTTCAGTATAGCCATCTTGCTGGAAACGGATATCGTAAATAAGGCCTAGGTTGACAATATCAATCCCCAACTCTGGGTCAATGACCATTTCTAAGGCTTCCAAGATACGGTCTTTGATTTTTTCAATTTCTGCTTCAGTGTATTTTACTTCAGACATAGCTTTTCCTCCAAAATCAGGGCCTAATAATCAGGCCCCTTCCATTTACTATCTTAGTCTTCAATAAAGTCTTTAAGTTGTTTACTACGGCTTGGGTGGCGTAATTTACGAAGGGCTTTAGCTTCAATCTGACGAATACGTTCGCGAGTGACGTTGAAGACTTTACCAACATCTTCCAAAGTACGCATCTTCCCATCATCAAGACCGAAACGAAGACGAAGAACATTTTCTTCACGGTCTGTAAGGGTATCAAGCACTTCGTCCAATTGTTCACGAAGAACTACACGAGTTGTGTAATCTACTGGATTTTCGATAACTTCATCCTCGATAAAGTCACCCAAATGGCTATCATCTTCTTCACCGATAGGTGTCTCAAGAGAAACTGGCTCTTGAGCAATCTTAAGGATTTCACGAACCTTATCTGGAGTCATATCCATACGTTCAGCGATTTGCTCAGGCGTTGGATCTTGTCCCAACTCTTGCAAGAGGTTACGTTGTTCACGGACCAATTTATTGATAGTTTCAACCATGTGAACTGGGATACGGATGGTACGTGCTTGGTCTGCGATAGCACGTGTGATTGCTTGACGAATCCACCATGTCGCATAAGTTGAGAATTTGAAACCTTTAGAGTAGTCAAATTTATCAACGGCTTTCATAAGCCCCATATTACCTTCTTGAATCAAGTCCAAGAACTGCATACCACGTCCCACATAACGTTTTGCGATTGAGACTACCAAACGAAGGTTAGCTTCTGCCAAACGTTGTTTAGCTTCCAAGTCACCATTTTCAACAGCGATAGCCAATTCTTTTTCTTCTTCGTTACTCAAGAGAGGCACTACCCCAATCTCTTTGAGGTACATACGAACAGGGTCATTGACCTTAGCTGAGTTTGAACCAAGAAGCTCCTCGTCTGTCAACTCTTCTGGTTTTGGGGCTTCAACAACATATTTAGATGAAGGATTTCCGTCCTTATCTGTGATAGAGATACCACCGTCTGTCAAACGTTCCAAAAGGTCATCAATCCCATCAGCATCAAGAACAAATGGGATAACTAGTTTCTCTGTGACTTCATCATCAATTGCTGTACCAGCCTTTTTGTGGTTACGGATGAAATCAGCGACTTGAACGTTAAATGCTGTATTTTGTTTTTTCTTTGCCATGTGTTACTCCATATCTCGTTTTTGGTCGATGAGCATTTGCAGGGCTTCCACCGCTGCATCCACATCACCGTGGTTACTTGATTCTCTTATTTGTTTACTTTGCCTACGAAAGTCCTGTTCCCTCAGAAAATGATTTCTACGCTCTTCAATAGCCTGGACTTCCTCTAAACTGGTTTCAGGGGGTAAAATCTCCTCTAAAACCTGATAATAGGCTGTTTGCACCTCTTGAGAAAGTACAGACAAGGCCACCGTATCGATTTGACCATCTTGCTTCAGAATATGATAGAGCTCCTCTAACTCAGGTGTTTGGAAGAAAAACTCCTCTCTCATGCGATAGTCATTCAAAATCATCGGATGATTTAACATGCGATGGAAGAGTTGGTTTTCCGCGCGACGAAGGCCTGTAATCTTAGGTGTAGAAGGTAGTTTGACCGTCCCTCTGAATCCTGGCGCTGAAGACTCATAAGCACCATTACTAGCAGCCGATAATTGAGCCGTCTGCTGATTCCTCATAGTCAATCGTTCGTTATTGACCGCTTGCTCGACTTGGAAAAAATCAAAATCTGGCAAAAGGTCAGCCACCTTAGAAATGTAGGAATTTTGTGCCGTCACAGAAGGGGACTTGGCAATAATCTTAGCAATCTGCTCGACATAGGCAATCTCTGCTTGAAGATTGTCTACATTGGCAGGCTTGAGCTGTCCTATCCAAAACTCCACATCTGAAATGCGGGATTCGACCAAGAGTTTACCCAAAGCCTCTTCAGATGTTTTCTGTAGATATTCATCAGGATCCATATTATCTGGAATTTTAACAATATCGACTTGAAAATCCGATAAAAGCTCAAGAGACTTGGCAATCGCATTTTGCCCAGCCTTATCACCATCATAGGTAAGAACAATTTTCTTGGTTAACTTACGAAGGCGATTGACATGCTCAGGGGTCAAAGCCGTCCCCATAGAAGCCACAGCATTAACATGCCCAGCTCTATAGGCAGCAATAACATCCATGAACCCTTCCATCAGATAGACCTCATGGGTTTTCTGTATCACTGGCTTAGCCTGATCGAGGTGGTAGAGTTCATAGGACTTATTGAAAATACGAGTAGCCCTTGTATTTTTGTACTTGGCTTGTCCTTTTTCAACATCTTCCTTAGTCCAAACACGCCCTGAAAAACCGATGGTCTTTCCAAACTCATTTTTAAGCGGAAACATGATTCGATTTTTAAAGGTATCGAAAAGACGATTACTTTCAGAAAGATTAAAAAGTCCTGATTCTGTCAGTACCTCTTCGTCATATTTTTTTGATACAGACTGATAGAGGTAATCTGGTTCGTCAGGGGCTAGACCAATCTGGAAGGTCTTAAGTAAATCGTCAGTCATGCCACGTTCATAGAGGTAGGCACGCGCTGCTTCTCCTATCTTAGTCGTCATCAAGACTGCGTGATAAAACTTAAGCGCATCCTCATGAAGATCATAGAAAGGTTGATTAGGAGAATTCTGCTGCTGAGCCTGTCTTGGTGCGTCTATCGTAACTGCAATACCTAAGCGGTCTGCCAGAACCTTGACACTTTCTTGGAAAGAAATCTGACGGTATTCCTCTAAAAATTTAAAGACATCTCCAGACTTTCCACAACCAAAGCAATGGTAAAACTGCCTATCCTCAATAACGTTGAATGAGGGAGTTTTTTCCTTATGGAAGGGGCATAAGCCAAGGTAATTACGACCTGCGCGATTAAGACTGACAACTTCACCAATCACGTCGACGATGTTGGTGCTGCTCTTAATATCTTCTATTAAAGCTTTATCAATCACCATCTAATCGCCCCCTATCTTACCATAATTGCATTACCCCTAATTATAACACGATGAAAAATGAAAGTAAAATAAAATTGATTTTACATGAGCAAATCTCTTGTCAAGATTTACAAAATCAGATAAAATATTAAAAGTAAATAAAAGAAAGGATTCATTGTCAAAATGATTAAAGAACTTAAAGACTTTTTGTTCAAGGGTAACGTCCTTGATCTTGCTGTAGCCGTTGTTATGGGGGCTGCTTTCAACGCTATCATCACTTCACTTGTTGGTGATATCATCACACCACTTATCCTTAACCCAGTTGTTAAGGCCGCTAACGTTGAAAACCTCTCTAAATTGTCATGGAACGGTATCGCATACGGTAGCTTCTTGAGCGCAGTTATCAACTTCATCATCGTTGGTACTACTCTCTTCTTCGTTGTTAAAGCTGCTAGCAAAGCAACTGCTCTTAGCAAAAAAGAAGCTGAAGATGCTGCTGAAGCAGCAGGTCCATCACAAGAAGAATTGCTTACTGAAATCCGCGACCTTCTTGCAAACAAATAATCTTTATTTGTTCAACTAAAGACATATGAAACTTAAGACGTCTGAAATCTCAGACGTCTTATTTTTTATATCTCATACCTACTAACCGACTTCTTTATTCGATGAAAAGAAAAAAACTTGAGAAGACTCAAGCTTTTTTCTGTTAATTTCATTCTTAATTAGAATTTTTTACGTTTGCGAGCTGCCTCTGATTTACGTTTACGTTTTACAGAAGGTTTTTCGTAATGTTCACGTTTACGAGCCTCTTGAAGAGTACCAGCTTTAGTCACAGAACGTTTGAAACGACGAAGAGCGTCGTCAAGTGATTCGTTTTTACGTACTACTGTTTTTGACATTGAATTCACCTCCTCAAGATAATGTAACATTTTACACGTTCTATTCAAGTATACAAGACTCGCCTTTTTCTGTCAAGAAATATATTTAAGTTTAGGAATTTTTGCTATTACAGTTGACTTCTAAGTCTACTAAAACTATCCAAGTTTTTTCCTATACAAAAACTAGAGGAGGCATCTCCCCTAGCTACTGATTTATTCAACTGCTGTGTATTTAGAAGCATCCTTGATGTACTCGTCGTAAGTACCATCTGCTTTCAATTTCTTGACGACTTTGTTGACTACTTCTTTCAATCTTTCGTTGCCTTTAGCCATAGCGACTGCTTTTGCATCGCCATCATCAACTTTGAGGGCAACGCTTGCCAAAGCCAAATCTGAATTTTGTGCCACGTAACCTTCTGCTACTGGTTTTTCAAGGTCAACAGCATCAACTTGGCCAGATTTCACCTCGTTAATCGCCTCACCCATTGCTGTAAGTGATACGACTGTTGAATCTTTCAATTGTTTCTTAGCAAGGCCTTCTTCAATGGTACCTTTTTGAACTGCTACTTTCTTACCTTTGAAAGCATCAAGACTTGAGTAAGTAGACTCTTGATCTTTGCGAACGATGATAGCATTTTGTGTTTCGTAGTAAGGATATGAGAAATCAAAGGTTTTCTTACGTTCGTCTGTTACTGAGATACCTGAAATAGCAAGATCAGCCTTACCTGATTGAAGGCTAGAAAGGACATTGTCAAAGCTCATTGTTGTAACTTCAAGCTTAACACCGAGTTCATCAGCGATAGCTTGTGCCAACTTGATATCTGAACCAACTACTTGGTCTTTACCATCTACCAAAGTTTTGAACTCAAATGGAGCATAGTCTGGGCTGACAGCCACGACAAGTTTTTTATTTTCTTTAATGGATAAGTAAGCATCCTTTTTTGACCCACAAGCTACTAAAGTCACAGTAGCAAGGAGAGCCATAGCCCCAAGGAAAAGTTTTTTCATTTTCATAAGAAACTCCTGTATAAATATAATTTTTCGCTTGTTATTTTACTTAAAATTAGTAGCATTGTCAACATTTATTAAGAAATTGCGACAGTTTTTCCAAGCCCTTTTGAAGGACCTCCTTATCGCAACAATAACCAATGCGGACATGCGACTCCTTGTCAAAACGGTTACCTGGAACCACAAGCACACCGTACTCCTGAAGAAGCTCTAAGGCGAACTCTTCAATGGGACGGTCAACATCTAATTTGACGAAGGAAGTTGACACACTGGCAGGACGAATCCAGCTAGCCTTAGGCTCTTTGGCAATCCACACGTCCATAAGAGCTAGATTTTCCTCTACAATCTGACGATTACGTTCCAAGATGGCTTCTTTATTTTCTAAAACAAGGGTAGCCACCATATCGTCGAAGACACCTGCACAAATCATTGTGTAATCGCGGTAGTCCCGCAGAATGTCTGCCACCTCAGTATTAGAAGCTACCCAACCAACTCGAATACCAGGAATCGAATAGGTCTTTGACAGACTATTGACGGCAATGCCCCTTTCATACAAATCCACAATAGAAGGCGTAGGCTGGTCAAAACTGAGATAGACCTCATCTGAGAAGATATAGCCGTCTACTTCTTTAGCGATAGCCACCAGCTCCTCGAGGTAAGCAGCGTCCATAAGGGCACCGGTAGGATTGTTGGCGTTGTTAATACAGATCATCTTGGTATTAGGGCGAATCAGACGACGGAGTTGGTCCAAATCAGGCAACCAGCCCTTGTCCTCTTCAACCTCCCAGAGATCCACGTCTGCCCCTAGCGACTTAGGAATGTCATAGAGCTGTTGATAGGTCGGATACATGGAAATGACATGGTCGTCAGGCTCAATAAGAGCGTAAAGAGCTAGCATCGTCGCTCCTGTAGCCCCATTGGTTTGGAGGATATTATCAACCGGCATGTTCTTGTATAAGCTAGCCACTTGAGTCTTGAACTCTGGTGACCCCTCAATCCAGCCGTAATCCATCTTTTTCTTTAGTAGTTGGGCAAAAAAGGCGTCCTTATCAAGGCCTGACAGGTCAAATAATTCTTCCATTGTGAGGGCCTTAATTGAAACTCCTGCGATATCATATATGGCAGATTTTTCATGGACATTAAGCCATTCTTCAACACCAAAACGTGGTAGCTTCATAGTTTCTCCTTGCTTTTCTTAAGCACTCTATACGATGTCATTTGTCTATTTTGACAGACTTACCTACTTTGATAATAACTGTTTTTAACAGAGAATTCAATAAAAAATGGGGGATTGCCCCATTTTAGATTTAAGACTATTTTTGAGACTCTCTTTAGTGGGCAAAGCGAGTGTCAAACGAAACCTTCCACCGTGATAAAAGCACCTGAAATTTACTATTTTCAGGTGCTCGGAAGTTTTAAATTTACTTACTTTGTTTGTAGGTTGATGCTTCTTTCAACCATTGGTCAAATTTTCCAGAGTCCTTAGTCTCTTTGATGACGGCATTGATTTCTTTAAGCAAGTCATCTGAACCCTTACGTGTTGCGACGGCATAAGCATCTGTGCCATCTGACTTGAGATTAAAGTTGGCAAGGGTTAAATCATCATTTTGAGCGATATAACCTTCTGCAATGGCCTTCTCAAGTACAACTGCTTGAAGCTGACCTGACTTGAGTTCGTTAATCATTTCACCATTTGAAGACAGTGATACGACACTTGCCTTAGGGATTTGTTTCTTAGCAACGGTTTCTTGGACAGACCCTTTTTGCGTACCGACCGTTTGTTTTGCGAGACTATCAGTGCTTGTGTAGTCATTTACCTTGTCTTTTTTGACAATCACTACATTTTCTGACGTATAGTAGCTGTCAGAAAAATCATAAACCTTCTTACGTTCGTCTGTCACCGAAATCCCTGCAATGGCGATATCGGCTTTACCACTTTGCACGTTAGCAAGAACATTATCAAAAGACATCACTGAAAATTCAACCTTTACACCAAGTTTTTCACCGATAGCTTTGGCCAATTCGATATCTGCTCCAACCAGCGTATCTTTGCCGTTAACCAACGATTTGAACTCAAAAGGCGCAAATTCAGATTCTGTTGCCACGACAATTTTCTTCTTTTCCTTAATCGTTTTGGGACTTACTCCCTGACTTCCGCTACAAGCAACTAGAAAGCACGTGGCGACTAGAGCTGTAAGGATAAACCAAACTTTCTTCATATAATAACTCCTTATTTGCTAGAACTCTTAAGTGAAAGAGTGTAGGCATCTTGAACATAGCTGTCAATCTTACCTTCTTTTTTGAGTTTAGCGATAACCTTATTAACCTTTTCTTTTAGCTTATCGCTTCCTTTAGGCATTGCTACAGCATAGGCATCTTTTGAATCAGACTTGAGCGTGATGTCTGACACAGCTAGGTCACTGTTTTGATCTACATAACCTTGTGCAATGGCTTTTTCAAGAACCACTCCTTCAACTTGACCAGACTTCAATTCATTGATGGCTTCACCAGGTTGTGCCAAGGATACCACATTAGCATCTGACAAGTTTGCTTTGGCAATATTTTCTTGAATAGAACCTTTTTGAACGGCTACAGATTTTTTAGCAAAATCACCTGTTTCTTTGTAAGTTCCTGTCGCATCTTTTTTGACAACAAGAACCGTTTCAGACTCATAGTAGGTATCTGAGAAATCAAAGATTTTCTGACGTTCCTTAGTGGCAGAGATTCCGGAAATGGCGATGTCTGCTTTACCAGATTGAACATTTGCTAAGACATTATCAAAAGACATTTCAGAGAATTTGACTTTTACGCCAAGCTCATCTGCAATAGCCTTGGCAATTTCGATGTCTGCTCCAACAATAGTATCCTTACCATCTTGGATTGTTTTAAACTCAAAAGGAGCAAAGTGCGGATTAAGAGCGACAGTCAAAGTCCCCTTATCTTTAACTTTATCTAAAGTGTTAGTCGATGAAGAACAAGCCGCTAAAGCTGTCAAAGCAAAGACACCTGCAAGTCCCAATAAAAGTTTTTTCCATGGTTTCATAATCAATCTCTTTTCTATATTTATTAACTATGTAAGTATAATAATGCATTATTATGCATTTGTCAACGAAAAAATGGACTTTTATTGATTATAATTTTTATTTTTATTAATATTGGCATTGCTATAAATCTTGTAATTCGTTCATTTTAAAGCCTTCTATCTGATTTTAAGACAAAAAAACTATTCATTCATTTGAATAAATAGTTCATTTTATTACCAAAATTCTCGGACGAAGTCATCTTCAAGGCGCTCCCGATAGAAAAGTTCTGAGAGATTGTCTTCTTCAAAGACACGTAGCAGATTGAGCATGTCATAAGCCAAGTCCATCTTAGGCACATCCTCCCTGGCAACCCAGCGAACTTCGCCCTCCTCTGTTGAATGGATTTCTCCTTCAAAATCTGAGGTCCTATAGAGGAAAACCAAGTACCGTTCGTTATCTGTCGTGTAAAAATGCTTCATACCAACTAATTTAGGGTTTTTGATGGTCAAGCCAGTTTCTTCCTTGACCTCACGAATAACTGACTCCACTAGCCCCTCGTGTGCTTCAATATGGCCACCAGGTAGGGCAGCACCCGACCAAGAATAACGCTTGGGATCGCGGATTTGCATGACAATATTTCCATGACCATCTTCGATGAGACACATATTGGTCAGAATAGTTGCTTGTGAACGTGACATATAGTTCCTTTCTTATTACATTTCCTAAGTGATGTAACTAGCCTTAATCCATACTCTTCAGCTCCAGCACCATGTCACGGATTTGAGCCGCCAATTCAAAGTCAAGTAGTTCTGCTGCTTCGTGCATTTGTTTTTGAAGTTTCTTGATGGCTTCTTGGCGTTCTTTCTTGTTCATGGCACTGTAGTCCACAGTATCCTCTGCTACCTCTGCTTCATTAGCCTTGGTAATCGAAATAAGGTCACGAATTTCTTTCTTAATCGTTTGTGGAACAATACCATGCTCCTTATTATAGGCCATCTGGATTTCACGGCGACGAGCTGTTTCATCCATGGCTTTTTGCATAGACTCCGTAATCTTATCTGCATACATAATAACGTGACCTTCGCTATTTCGGGCAGCACGTCCGATCGTTTGGATAAGTCCACGTTCGTTACGAAGGAAGCCTTCCTTATCCGCATCCAAAATAGCAACCAGACTAACCTCAGGAACGTCAATCCCTTCACGAAGAAGGTTAATACCGATAAGAACATCAAAGACACCTAGACGCAAGTCACGGATAATCTCCGTACGTTCCAAAGTCTTAATGTCAGAGTGCATGTATTTAACCTTGACACCCATTTCCTTGAGATAGTCAGTCAAGTCTTCAGCCATCTTCTTAGTCAAAGTGGTTACAAAGACACGCTCGCCTTTTTCAGTTCGGGCATTGATCTCACCAAGGAGGTCATCCATTTGTCCCATAGTTGGACGCACTTCGACTTCTGGATCAAGAAGCCCTGTCGGACGGATGATTTGCTCAACGACAGTCTCAGTTTGCTCCATCTCATAGTCCCCTGGAGTGGCAGACACATAGACAATCTGATGAACATGACTCTCAAATTCTTCACGTCGAAGTGGACGGTTATCAAGCGCTGATGGCAAACGGAAACCGTAATCAACCAACATCTTCTTACGGGCCTGGTCCCCGTTATACATTCCCTTAATCTGACCCATGGTCATGTGACTTTCATCAATCATGATAAGGAAATCTTCTGGGAAGAAATCAAGCAAGGTGAAGGGGGGCTCGCCTTCTTTACGTCCATCCATGTGTCGTGAGTAGTTTTCAACACCATTGGTGTAGCCCATTTCACGAAGCATTTCAACATCGTATTCAGTCCTCTGGCGGATACGTTGAGCCTCGATGAGCTTACCCTCAGCTTCAAATTGCTTAACCTGGGCTTCCATCTCTTCCATAATATTCTTGATGGCTTCTTCCATATGCTCTTCATTGGTCATAAAGTGAGTCGCCGGGAAAAGAACAAGGTGCTCAACCTCGCCGAGATTGCGTCCTGTCAAACTTTCAATCTCACAGATACGGTCAATCTCATCACCGAAAAATTCCACACGAAAGGCGTGTTCATCGCGGCTGGCAGGGAAAATCTCGACTACATCACCGCGTACACGGAATTTCCCACGTTGGAAATCAATGTCATTTCGCTCAAACTGGATATCAACTAGGTCATTGAGCAACTTGTCTCGAGAAATCTCTTGCCCTGGACGAAGACTAACCGCTGAATCGGCATATTCTTTTGGCGAACCCAAACCGTAAATACAAGAAACGGAAGCCACAACGATAACATCATTACGCTCAAGGAGGGCAGATGTCGCTGAGTGACGGAGCTTATCAATTTCATCATTTACAGAACTATCTTTTTCGATATAGGTATCTGATGACGGTACATAGGCCTCTGGCTGATAGAAATCATAGTAGGAAACGAAGTATTCTACAGCATTGTCTGGGAAGAACTCCTTGAACTCTCCATAAAGCTGACCTGCCAAAGTTTTATTGTGGGCAATAACCAAGGTTGGTTTATTGACGCGCTGGATGACCTGACTCATGGTATAAGTCTTACCTGTCCCTGTCGCCCCCTTTAGAATTTGAGCCTTCTCACCACCTTCAATATTGTCCACCAAGGCTTCGATGGCCTGAGGTTGATCCCCAGAAGGTTCATATTTAGAAACCAAATGGAATTGGTTGTCTTCTTTTCTATCTATCATTCTTTTTCCTTTCATTTATGTAATCATTCATCTCTTGGTCGGAGAAGATTTCCCCACTTGTAAGCGGAATTTGAATCATTCGCATCTTAGCGACATAGGCACGTTTCTTCCGTGATTGATGACCAAGTTTTTTGTCATAGGTAACAGCTGTCTCACCATTTTTGAAGAAGATAAGCAACACCTGATATCTCTTTTTATCATCAACCTCGGCATCATAGTCGAAGACATGCTCGATGCGTTTCAAAGAATATCTCACTGTCGAAGAGCGTCCAATATCCTCCATCCGTGTTGTCCAAGCTTTCTTGACAAATTCAATCTCGGATAAGGGAATGTCAAAAGTTTTCCGTCCAAATGCTTGGCCATAGTAGGTCAAGGAATTGTCATCCAGTTCCAAGAGCTTTCCATGACCTTTGAGATTTACGATACCGTCTATAAGGTGAACAATGGATAATAAAAGCCAAAATAAAACAATGACAGCAAGGAACTGCTTGACTGGATTATCACGAAGAGAACCTCTAATTAGCTCAGGACAAAGAATCCATAAAGACAAGACAGAAAATATAAGGCCAACGACTATTTTCAATTTCAACATGACCCTATCAAGCTTAACTATCATATTGTCTCCTCCAAGTGTTTCTTCTATTTTAACACAGAAGTAAAAAGACCGAGTCTTTGAACTCAGCCTTAAAAGTTTTCATTCTTCAATTGTAATCGAAGAATGATGATACCTACCACCAGAACCACACAGGTAACAATATTCCCTTCTAGGCCAAAGGCCCCACCTGACAACCAATCAGGCACACCTGACCTAGCCTGAAAATGCAATAAGCTGCCACCTGCATTCTGGCCACTAACTGACACGCCAACTAGATTTCCTTGTGCAAAGTTCCAAGCACCGTGAAGGGCAGCGACCCCCCATATATTATCTGTCTTGAGCATGTAAAGAGCCATGAGAACCCCTACTAGAACAATACTGATGAGAGACAAGGCGGTAACACCTTGATTTCCTAGGTGTAATATTGAAAAGAAAGAACTTGAAATAGCAATTCCCCAAGAAAGGTTGAATTTATTAGTCACCGTCTGAAGCAACCAACCACGTGTCACCAGTTCCTCGGTTCCACCTTGGATAAACCAGAAAGGTATTAGGGATAGTATATATAGGATTGTTCTCTGAGAAAAGTCCACTTTTACAAATTCTAACCCTCCAAGTAAATAAGTTCCAAGGAAACTAACTAACAAGAGTAGAGTCCCAAATCCCCACCCCTTAAGCAAGTTCAACCAAATATGACCCTTAAAAAATCCTAGTGTACGAATGGGGCGTTTTTCAACAACTTTAACCCAGAAAAAGATAGCTAAGGCAGTAAAGGCAAAGGTTCCCAACTGAAAATACAAGGTTGAAAACAATTTATAGGAAATCGTATTTATATCTTGGAACTGAATGTTGCCATTTAATACTAAGAACCAAAGGACAATAGCCATTGGAATTCCCACAACAATCCCTGATAGAAATCCACTTATAAGGAAATAACCAAAGGCAATAAAACAGGACAGCATAATCATCAGCCAACTTGGGACTTTATCATATAGGCTAGTATATTTCTCAAGCATACGTTTCTTCATTTTTTTAGCTCCTGTAACAAATCTTACATGTATTCGATTACAGTGTAACTAATTGACACAAGCTTGTCAAATTCTTCTAAAACTCTTCTCATATCTAACGAGCTTTGTTAGATTTTCTAACATCAAACTCCAAGAAGTTTGATAACAAGACCTTTTTTTGATAGAATAGGAAGGTATTTTATAAAGGAGACTTTTTATAATGAAGAAAAAACTTCTGACACTCTTCTTGAGTGTCATGTCAGTTTTCTTTGTTTTCGGAGCTAAGGTATCTGCCGAGACTATCTCAGTCGTTTCAGATACAGCCTATGCCCCATTTGAATTCAAAGATTCTGATCAGACCTACAAGGGTATCGACGTTGATATCATCAACGAAGTTGCCAAACGTAAAAATTGGGACGTTAACCAAACCTTCCCTGGTTTCGACGCAGCTGTCAATGCTGTTCAATCAGGCCAAGCTGACGCCCTTATGGCCGGTACTACTGTTACCGACGCACGTAAGAAGGTCTTTACTTTCTCAGACACTTATTACGACACCTCAATTGTTATCTACACACGTAGTAGCGATAAAGTCAGCGACTACAAACAATTGAAGGGTAAAACAGTCGGTGTTAAAAACGGTACCGCTTCTCAAACTTGGCTTGATAAAAATGCTAGCAAATATGGTTTCACTGTTAAAACTTTTGACACTAGCGACTTGATGAACAACAGCTTGGATTCTGGTTCTGTCGATGCAGCTATGGACGACACACCAGTTGTTAAATACGCTATTGGTCAAGGAAAAGACTACGCTATCAACATTAAGCCTGAATCTATCGGTAGCTTCGCTTTCGCTGTTAAAAAAGGTGGAAAACACGAAGATCTTATCAAAGATTTCAACGAAGCTCTTAAGGAAATGAAGAATGACGGCACCTATGACAAAATCATGAACAAATGGTTGGGTGACTCATCAAAATCTTCTTCATCAAAACCTTCAGCAGATCTTAAATTGACTGGTGATGCCAACGCAAAAGCCACTCCTGCTAAGGAAACCTACACTATCTCAATGGACTCATCTTTTGCTCCATTCGAATACCAAAATGGTTCAGGTAAATATGTAGGTATCGATGTCGATATCATCAATGCCATTGCTAAAAACCAAGGTTTCAATGTCAAATTGACAAACCCTGGTTTCGATGCATCACTTAATGCTGTACAATCTAGCCAAGCTGATGCCGTATTGGCTGGTATGACCATCACTGATGCTCGTAAACAAATCTTTGACTTCTCTGATCCTTACTACACATCAAACATTCGTTTGGCTGTAGCTAAAGGAAGTAAGGTTAAATCTTACAAGGATCTCAAAGGTAAGACTGTAGGAGCTAAAAATGGTACGTCATCTTACTCATGGTTGGAAGACCACGCTGATGAATATGGCTTTACTGTTCGTGCTTACGATGAAGCTTCTACTATGTACGACAGCTTGAACTCTGGTTCAATCGATGCTCTTATGGATGATGAAGCCGTTCTTCTATACGCTATCCAACAAGGGCGTAACTTTACAACACCAATTGAAGGTATTGCTACTGGTGAAGTCGGCTTTGCTGTTAAAAAAGGTGCTAATCCTGAGTTGATTGAAATGTTCAACAATGGTTTGGCTGCTATCGTGAAAGATGGTACTTACGATAAGATTATCAATAAATACCTCGATAGCAACAAATCAAAAGAAGGAAGCACAAAAAAAGCTACCGATGAAACAACCATCGTAGGCTTGATTAAAAACAACTACAAACAACTTCTCCAAGGTCTTGGAATTACCCTTGGTTTGACTCTTCTTTCATTTGCTATTGCCATGATTATCGGTGTTATCTTCGGTATGATGGCAGTTGCACCAAACAAGACACTTCGTGTGATTTCACAAGTCTTTGTTGACGTGGTTCGTGGTATCCCATTGATGATCGTTGCAGCCTTCATCTACTGGGGTATTCCTAACTTGATTGAAAACATCACTGGTCACCAGTCACCAATCAATGATTTTGTGGCAGCGACAATTGCCCTTTCACTTAACGGTGGTGCTTACATTGCCGAAATTGTACGTGGTGGTATCGAAGCTGTCCCAATTGGTCAGATGGAAGCCAGCCGAAGCTTGGGTGTTCCTTACAATACAACAATGCGTAAGGTCATCTTGCCACAGGCGGTCCGCTTGATGTTGCCAAACTTCATCAACCAATTTGTTATCTCATTGAAAGATACGACTATCGTATCAGCTATCGGTTTGGTTGAACTTTTCCAAACTGGTAAAATCATCATTGCTCGTAACTACCAATCATTCCGTATGTATGCAATCTTGGCCATCCTTTACTTGGTCATCATCACATGCTTAACGAAATTGGCTAAACGACTAGAAAAGAGACTTAAATAATGGCTGAATTGAAAATCGATGTGCAGGACTTGCACAAATCATACGGCGACAATGAAGTCCTTAAAGGCATTGACGCCAAATTCTACGAAGGTGACGTTGTATGTATCATCGGTCCTTCAGGTTCAGGTAAATCAACCTTCCTTCGTACGCTTAACCTACTTGAGACAGTGACATCTGGTAAAGTAGTCGTTGATGGCTATGAATTATCAGATCCTAAGACAGACCTTGACAAAGCCCGTGAAAATATCGGGATGGTCTTCCAACATTTCAACCTCTTCCCACACATGACAGTCCTTGAAAACGTAACATTTGCACCTGTTGAACTTGGACGTATGAACAAGGAAGAAGCTGATAAATTAGCTATGGATCTTCTTGATCGTGTTGGACTTGCTGACAAAGCCGATGCTACACCTGATAGCTTGTCAGGTGGACAAAAACAACGTGTAGCAATTGCACGTGGTTTGGCGATGAATCCTGACATCATGCTCTTTGACGAACCTACTTCTGCCCTTGACCCTGAAATGGTCGGAGACGTTCTTAACGTTATGAAAGAATTGGCAGAGCAAGGTATGACCATGATTATCGTTACTCACGAAATGGGATTTGCCCGTCAGGTAGCCAACCGAGTAATCTTTACTGCGGACGGTGAGTTCCTCGAAGATGGTACGCCAGATCAAATCTTCGATAACCCACAACACCCACGTTTGAAAGAATTCTTGGACAAGGTTCTAAACGCTTAATCATCACAACAGTTACTCTTGCTAGAGTAACTGTTTTTGCTTACCAATTTGGATAAGAAAAAAACAGAGCAAGTGCTAGACTTGCTCTGTTTCTTCATTTAATTCAGGGTGTTTTGCTGCTTCTTCCCTTGCCAAACGTTCACGCTCAAGACGGAGTTTTCGGTTAGGATTTAAGCGCGTAAAGAGTTCCTCAAGTTTCTTTGGATTCCAAACATCGGCCGCAGAAACAAAGTTCCCATCTTTATCCCTGAAGGATATCGGTTTATCTCCCATTGTAAACCTCTTATTTCAATATTTTTATATTTCAATGACCTTACGCAGTTAGTGAGGTTGATAGGCAGTCCGCCATAGCGGCTGCCGTAGACTATCAAGTGCTTGGCACTTAGAGAGTCTTTCAACGTCAATCCACAAACTCAAATTCGAAGTTACCGATACGAACGATGTCGCCATCCTTAGCACCACGTTCACGAAGTGCTTCATCAACTCCCATTCCACGCAATTGACGTGCAAATTTCATGATTGATTCGTCACGTTCCATGTTGGTCATAACAAAGAGTTTTTCAAGTTTCTCACCAGAAAGTACCCATGAGGCATCGTCGTCACGGCTAATTTCAAATGGACGTTCATCCTCGTTAAAGCCGTAGTAAACTTCTTCTTGTTCCATATCATCTTCGCTATAAAGCAAGAATTCGTCTGTCTCATCAAGCAATTTTGCAGTAGCTTCTAAGAGATTTTCCAAACCTTGGTGAGCCAAACTTGAAATTGGGAAAATTTGTGGCAACTCATCGAATTCATCGTAGTTAGCAGCCAATTTTTCCTTAAACTCTTTCAAGTTTTCCTCAGCCTCAGGCATGTCCATCTTATTAGCTACAATAATTTGTGGGCGTTCCATCAAGCGTAAGTTGTAAGTTTCCAACTCTTTATTGATTTGAAGATAATCCTCGTAAGGATCACGTCCTTCGCTCGCTGACATATCAATCACATGAAGGATAACACGTGTACGCTCAATGTGGCGAAGGAACTGCGTTCCCAAACCAACACCCTGACTAGCCCCCTCAATCAATCCTGGAAGGTCAGCCATAGCAAAGCTCTCACCTGACTTAGTACGAACCATTCCCAAGTTAGGAACAATTGTCGTAAAATGATAGGCACCAATCTTTGGTTTTGCTGCCGTTACCACACTGAGAATCGTTGATTTACCAACAGATGGGAAACCAACCAAACCAACATCAGCCAAAATCTTCAATTCCAATTGAAGTTCACGTTCTTCACCTGGTTCACCATTTTCAGCGATTTCAGGAGCAGGGTTACGAGGTGTTGCAAAACGGATATTTCCTCGACCACCACGTCCACCGTGAGCAATGACAAACTCTTGGCCATCTTCAACCAAATCAGTAATAACTTTGCCGGTCTCAGCATCACGAACTGTCGTACCTGGCGGGATGCTAACGATGAGGTCTTCAGCACCTCGACCGTGCATTCCCTTGGTCATCCCTTTTTCGCCATTCTTAGCCTTGAATTTACGGTTATAACGGAAATCCATAAGGGTACGCAGACCTTCGTCAACCTTGAAAATGACTGAGCCACCCTTACCACCGTCACCGCCCCAAGGACCGCCATTGGGTACATATTTCTCACGACGGAAAGCGACCATCCCGTCACCACCACGACCAGCTTTGACACTAATCTTGGCTGTATCTAAAAACATACTCATCTCTATATCTCTCTTTCTGACTAGTGCGTCCTATATCAAGACATTCTCATATAAAAGAATTTCTGACAGACACAAAAAAACGCTTGATAGCGTCTTAAAGGACAGCTGCGACTGCTTGGAAAATCAATGCCCCAACTGTTACTAATAGCATAATCAAAACGACCAATACTGTTAGACGTTCAAAAAATGATTTCTTACGTGGTCCGTTATCTCCAAATGCCACTTGAATTTACCTCGTTTTTTCTTCTATTATTTCACAATAATAGTAACAAAAATCTGCCCATTTCGCAACTCTTAACTAGCTTAAGCCAAAGGAATTCCAAAAACAGCTAAAGCTTCCAACTCCTCCTCGCTTAAACGTCGCCAAGCACCAAGTTCTAAATCATCTGGCAGACTTAAAGGCCCCATACTCATACGTTGTAACTCTGTCACTTCCTTACCACAAGCAGCTACCATACGCTTAACCTGATGGAATTTCCCCTCAGCAATGGTAATCTGAACCAAGCTAGTCCCAGCATCCCTATCTACGGATACAATCTCTAGTTTAGCTGGTTGGCAAGTGTGGTCTTTGAGTTCAATACCTTTTTCAAAAGCCAGAATATCCTCCTGATCCATGATACCATCCACCTTGGCTTGATAAATCTTGTCCACATGTTTCTTTGGAGATAGCATGGCGTGAGCTAAGTCACCATTATTGGTCAATAGAAGAAGACCATGAGTGTCAATATCCAAGCGACCAACTGGAAAAATTTGCTTATGTCTTGCTGTGTCATCGAGTAAATCGAGCACTGTCTTGTGACGGGCATCCTCTGTTGCTGAAATGACACCCTGAGGCTTATTTAAAAGATAGTAAACAAAGGTCTCATGTGTCAGCTCCTGACCCAAGTAAGCAATTCGGTCTTTATTCTCATCAATCTGAGCCTTAGGTGACGTCTCCACTTGACCATTTACAGTCACTTGCTTCTTTTTAAGAAAGGTCTTGACCTGACTACGACTCCCGACACCACAGTCTACCAAAAACTTATCCAGACGCATCTAAACTTCCTCCTTTATTGGAATCCAAACTTCCATTTCATAATCTTCAGCCTGACGATTTCCTGGGAGATAAACCTCTACAGTGGGCTGGTCAATCATTTCAAAATGGTTCTTAGCATAGTGAAAACTCTCCCAAACAGCTGCCGTTGCAGGCCCTCTAAGTTTAAATACCGCATAAGTAGCTGGTGCTAGAGCAATCATTTCCATACTATCATCCTCACCAGCCAAGGCTGTTACATAAGTCTTGCGACTGCCATCATTGATCCGAATGCCATAGGTAGGAACAGCCAAATCATCTTGTTCTGCTAAAAAAGGTACCCAAAGGAAGTCTGTTGGCTTACCTAATTCCTCGCCTTCAAAAGCCATCCCTGAAAAACTCAAAAATCCCTTCCGAACAACCCTCACATCATAACGAACGGTTACTAAATCCAACTTTTGAATCACCTTTTTCAGTTTTGTCAGCTCAACTGGAACCTCGTCCGCTAGGACATAGGAAATCTTTTCTACAAATGCTTCTTTTTCGGCATTACCAGAGCCTATAGGAACCAAGACCCAATCTTCTGCTGCAACACTTTGATCTTCACAAAGGTAGGTAAAGTGCTTTCCTCCTTCATTAAAAGACACATCAGCTAAACGAAAAAGAGGTTCAGGTAAATCGACAACCACCATCTCAAGCCCGTTTGCCTTAAACAAGAGCTCTTGATCCCTTAAACGAGCCTTCATAGCCAAGCTATCACTATCAATAGAAAAGCTGTTATCCGAGTCCATTACAGACTGAAAGAAGGCCTGGTGTAAACCTGAAAAAGTCCAGACAGTATGCCAACGACACATCATCTCATAATCATCAATGGTCACCAGAAGAGAGAGCTCCTGCTGGTCAGAAGCATAAGAATAGGCTTGAACGCTCAGTTGGTTTGGTGTCAGGTAGTCATTAACAAAGACCGCAAAGTCATCCATGGTTTGAAAATCTGACATAAACGCTCCTTTTCTATTCCTCGACCGAGCCTGTCACATACATAGTAAATGTAGCCCTTGTAAGAATTTTCTCTTCCTGATTAGTAATGACAACTTCCACCACCTTGGTCGTCTTGCCATTATGAACACACAATCCCTCAATCTTGAGTTGGTCAGACAAATGACCTGCCTTGAGATAATTGATATTAGACTGAAGCGTCACCGCATAGTCACCTGTTGAAATGGCCACGAGCCCTGCGATCTGGTCACAAAGCGTAAACAGATATCCCCCATGAGCATTACCAAAATAATTCAGGGACTTCTCGACTACCTTAGTTGTCACGATAACATGTCCCGCTTCAAATAGTTCTTCTTGAAAATTCTCAAATACACGGATCTCATGTAGTTTGTCTTCCATAGCAAGCCCTCCTATCGTTGCTCATTCCACACCTAGTGAAATGACACGTCTTTATCTACTAGTATAACACGAAGTTCATAAAGGATAATAAGCTTATTTGGCTAAGCTAATATCAACCTTAATATCTTCACGAAAAAGCTTCTTCACTCGACAATAATTATCCACAAAAGCCAAGAGTTCTTGTTCATTTTCCAAAATCAGATCCTTAGGTAAATGAATAGCAAGTGTGAAATGCCCTTCTTCATAGTTGGAATCAACCTGAATAGCAAGCTCCTCAATTCCCTGATACTTGGCAAAATAACTCTGTAGACACATGGTCACACAAGAAGCCAAAGCAATATTCACCAGGCTCATAGGTGTTTCCCCATCTTCCGTATAGCCAAAAAGTTCCACAGGTGCTCCATACCCCTCTGAAAGTGAATGGAATCGTTTGTCACCTTTAATTGTTGTTTGATACATCATGTCACCTCAATCTATTTTTTATTATTATAACAAAGAGAGGGCTAAGGACCGAGCTGAACGATTTGAAATATCTATCAAAAAACAGAAAGCGTAAGGGTTTTTAACTCTTATTTTCCAATAGATTAGTCTTGTACAACACTGAGATTACCAAGGGGTTACAGTTGAGTAAAAACGACTGGAAGCGCTTTTAATATTATGGTTTTTCATTTAAAATGAATTTACTAAGAAAAAAGGGAGACTATTATGAAAACATTTTCTAAATTAACTTTAGCCTCTGTCTCAGTTCTTGCCTTGTTGACCTTAGCAGCATGTGGCAACTCTAAAGACAAAACTGACTCATCATCTTCAGCACCATCATCAAGCAAGGTGACCAAAGAATCTTCTTCAACTGATTCAAGTGCTTCAGTAAAAGTCAACAAAGATGGATCATCTGAAGTCAGCGACGGAAACGCTAACTCAGCAAAAACAAACGGCAATAACACTGTAGAAGCTAACGATAGCGAAGGTAACAGCGCAACAGTTGGTCAAGATGGTTCAGTCGATGTTAATAGCCAAGACGGTACAAACGTCAAAGTCGGATCAGACGGAACTGTCTCAATTGGTAACTAAATAAGATAAAAAAGGCTAGCTATTCTGCTAGTCTATTTTTTAGATTTAGATTGATGTAAACGCTTCCTGAAAGTGTTATAATAGGCGTGGAAATCCAAATTCAGGAGGTGAGACAATGAAAAATAAAATCATCTTGGGATGTTTGGCTGCAGCGACTTGTGAGATTCTCTTTGGGCTCAGTTTTATCTTTACCAAATCTATTACAGTACAGGTCAGTGACCTGGCTTTAATCTCTTGGCGTTTTGTCACAGCCTTCCTTTTTATTAACCTCTATTTTCTCATCAGTCGACGTCGGATAACAATTAATGGTAGAAATCTTAAACCTCTGACACGTATTGCCATCCTCAATCCGATTATCTATTTTATCTGTGAAACGATTGGCATTCGTATGACGACGGCTTCTGAAAGTGGAGCCTTTCTCGCCTGCATCCCAGTCGTTGCCCTTATCATGTCTAGCCTTATTTTAAAAGAATGGCCCAGCCGTTGGCAGGTGGTCGGTGTCATCACAACCCTCGTCGGTATCATCATGGCTGTCTTTGCTGCTGGCGGTTCTACCCACTTCTCCCTGGTGGGCTACTTGATTCTAGGTCTAGCAGTTGTCTCCTACGCCCTGTATTGCGTTGATGTTGAAAGGGCTAGTCAATTCAGTAGTCTTGAGATTACTTATTTTATGCTTGCCAGTGGTTGCCTGACATTTGGACTCTTTGCACTCAGCCAAGGCTTTCTAGCAGGCGATTTGAAAGAGCTCTTGCTACTCCCTGTGACCAATACAAAATTCACTATCACCATCCTTTATCAAGGCTTGGGATGCAGTGTTCTGGGCTATCTTCTATCAAATTTTGCCATCGCAAATATCGGGGTTAACCGAACAGCATCCTTTATTGGGATTTCGACAATTATCTCAATTCTAGCGGCTGTCGTCGTCTTAGGAGAACCCTTCTCGTATTTACAAATTTTTGCAGGTATTTTAGTCGTCTTGGGCGTCTATGTGGCCAATAAAACCTAAAACTCTCGGGAATTAATCTTCCGAGAGTTTTTAGTCTTAATCAAGCTCTGTTTGGATTAACACGACGAGTTCTTCCTCATTAGGAATGCTGCTTACCGCAGTCGGCTTAGGTAAAGCCTTATCTCCATACCCCTTAATAATATGTGATAAGAACACAGACGCTTTTGTCATGGCAAGAGGTAAAGAATCTGCCCTAATGCTACGACCAAAGTCAGGAAAACTAATTTGATAACCTTCCTCAATCGTGTGAAAAATCGCTGGATATTCGTATAACATGTCTCTTCCCCCATTTCAATACTAGACTCCTCTATGATAGGATGTGTTTGAGGATAAGTCAACCAAAAATTGTTACAAAGAGAGAGTGAAACCATTCGAAACAAGGCAGCAAAGTTAAAATAAGGCTTAGTCCGTAATCAACTTGAGAAAGTGGCACCGATTCGGTGCTTTTTTTGATATATAAATAGTCCTTTGGATGATTCCAAAGGACTATTTATATATCTACTATTTCTTGACCTCATCCAAAATCTCGATTACCTTATATAAATCTGGTTCTGTGATTTGGTAGGGAGCTTGTTCACGAACAATTGGTTTGGCACAAAAGGCGATGCCGATACCAGCTGTCTTAATCATAGGCAAATCATTGGCACCGTCACCCATTGCAATGGTTTGCGAGAGTTCGAGACCATTTTCTACCGCCCAATCTTTGAGTTTGGCTACCTTGACATCTTTGGTAACAATCTCACCATACACCTTACCAGTTAAGACACCATCAACAACCTCTAGGTGATTAGCCTTGACATAATCGATTCCTGCTTCAGCTGCTAGTCTATCCACAGTCTCATGGAAGCCTCCAGAAACCAAGCCTACCTTAAAGCCACGGGCGTGAAGTTCATCCACAAGTTCCTTGGCTCCCTTGTTGAAATGAATACGAGCATAGACCTTATCAAATATACTCTCTGGCAATCCCTTGAGGGTCGCTACACGCTCATTTAAGGCCTGTCTAAAATCCAATTCTCCACGCATGGCACGCTCTGTGATTTCAGCAACTTCTTGACCAACGCCTGCTTCTTCTCCCAATAAATCGATAACTTCTTCTTGGACTAGCGTTGAATCTACGTCCATAACTAATAAACCCTTAATTTCTGACATAATTACCTCGATTCTTTGATGCCTATCTAAGCCTTCACTAGATTTAATTTTAACATGAAATGAAAAACGGACCTTACAAAAAATTCTGGACCCTAGTCCAGAATCTTTCTCTTACATACGAATTTGTTCGCGCGTCTTCTCGTAAGATGATACAAAACGATCTGTCACACCTGGTTCAACTGTTTCCAAGGCGTAAGAGATTTCTTCCAAAGATGCATCATAATCATGATCAACTTCAAACAACTTAAGCGCATGCTCAAAGCTGCTTTGAACAGCAGGTTCGAATGAACGGTAGCGGTTTGAGTATTGCAAGAGTTGCTCAGTCAAGGTTGCATTTTGAACAACCAAGTAGGCAGTCTCTTCCAAATGATCAATGGCATTTTTAGATGTTTCTGTCAAACGCATTACCGCATCGATATTGATACGTCCACGGCTGAGTTCATCCATAAGGGCCTCAATTTGAGCACTTGTTGAGAAGAAGACACTCAAGAAGGATTGAGGAATACCTGGCAGGTTACGTTTTTCCATGTAACGTTTGATAACATGCAATTTATTAACATAAACATCAAGCTCTTCACGTGCCTTAGCTTCGTTTTTCTCAATAGCCTGAAGTTTTTCAAAGACCTCAACCTGACCATTTTCAACAGCAGACAAGGTATTGAGACTCTTTTCAAAGATCTTTTCAAGTTCTGAGAAAGGTTTCACCTGAGTTTCAAAATTTTCAAGGGTTGGAAGCACAGCTGTCTCCACACCTGAGATATCAGATGCAAAGCTACGAACATCTGCCGCATAGGTTTCATCGAAAATGTAAGTCAACATGAGACGCTCAAGCTCTTCTTGAAGTTTCTTGTTGTTTTCTTTAGCATGCTTGAGATAATCTGGCAAAATTTTCTTTTGACGCATAACAACCTTGTATGATGCAATTTCACGTTCGAAAATGCTATATAAGTTGTCAATTTTTTCTTGAATCTCAGCGTTTTCTTCTTCCGCACGGTCCAAATCAAGAGAAACCAACTCACTTGAGTTAGAACGGATAGCTTCACGAATTTCTTGGAAGCGACGTTCGATATTTTTTTCAGGGAAGTGATAATTTTGCTCAATCAACTTGCGGTAGCCAGACTCCAAATCATCCAACTGATCTGGGAAATCATCTTCCAACTTAGCTACAATAGCAGGAATCTTCTCTGAAATTTGCCCCAATGCAATGGTGTGCTCTTCTGCACGATCCAAAATACTTGATGCCTCAACAGGGTCACCTGATGAGTTAAGCGTCACAAATTCTGCAAACTCAGCTTCAATGTTTTTAAGCTGTTTATTGATTTCGGTCATGGTAGAACCGAAATTATCAGAGTTTTCCTCGATTGAGTTTTGCAACTCTTCGTACAAGTCTAATGCATGCTTAACGCGAGCACTGTTCTTTTCTTCTTGTTCTTTCAAGGTTGAGAGTGCTTCGCGGATAGACTTGATGTCTTCTTCCACAAGATCCAACTGGCTCTCAATGTTATTGATTTCACCACTAGCCTTGAAGAAATGGAAGGTATCGTTCATATTTTCAGCTTCGAAAATATGATTCTCAATATCTGCGAATGAATTTGTCGAGATATCTATCCATTTCTGATTCCATTCACGGAAGGTTGTCTGACTTTGTCCAATCAAGTGAAGCTTTTTGACTTCTTCAATTTCTTCATTGACTGGCAAGTCAAATAATCTTTGCTTGCGTTCTTCAAGCTCTGCAATCCGCGAATCATTTCGTTTTCTAATAAGAATACCGACTAAGTAAGCGATAATTACGAGCATAACTACCACTACAATCAGTAAAACAATTCCGCTAGACATAGTTTCTCCTTAATCGTCTATTATGTTCATAAATGTAGAATAACATTACGATTATATCATAGTTATCCTAGCATTGCACCCTTTTCTAAAAGAATATTAGATATCTAGAGTACTGTAAACGGCATTTTCTTCGATAAATTCGCGGCGAGGTTCAACCTTGTCTCCCATCAGCATATCGAAAATCTTATCTGCTTCTGCAGCATCATCCACAGAAACACGTGCCATCAAACGATTTTCAGGGTCCATGGTTGTTTCCCAAAGTTGGTGGTCATCCATTTCACCTAAACCTTTATAACGTTGTACCGTAGGTTTTGAACGTCCCACACTATACTTTTCAAGAGCAGCACGCAATTTGTCTTCTTGATCTGCACCAGGTTGGATATATTCTTTAATCTCAGAGCCAACCTTAACCCCATAAATTGGTGGCTGTGCAATATAGACATAGCCTGCTTCCAAAACAGGACGCATAAAGCGATAAATCAAGGTCAGAAGCAAGGTACGAATGTGAGCCCCATCGACATCGGCATCGGTCATGATAACCAACTTATGGTAACGAGCCTTGCTGACATCAAATTCAGCTCCAAAACCGGTACCCATAGCTGTAAAGAGCGAACGAATTTCTTCATTGGCTAGAATCTTATCCATGCTAGCCTTCTCAACGTTCAAAATCTTACCTCGAATTGGCAGAATGGCTTGGAATTCACGGTTACGACCTGACTTAGCAGAACCACCGGCTGAGTCCCCTTCGACGATGAAAAGTTCATTCATTTCGGCATTATTTGATGAACAGTCTGCCAACTTCCCTGGAAGGTTAGAAATTTCAAGACCTGACTTCTTACGTGTCACTTCACGGGCACGTTTAGCAGCGATACGGGCCTTAGAGGCCAAAATCCCTTTTTCAACAATCTTCTTAGCGATGGCAGGATTTTCCAAGAGGAATCGGCTTAGAGCTTCGCTGAAGAGACGATTGGTAATCTTAACCACTTCTGAGTTTCCAAGCTTGGTCTTGGTTTGTCCTTCAAACTGTGGGTTTGGATGCTTGACAGAGATGATGGCAGTCAAACCTTCACGAACATCATCCCCAGTCAAATTATCATCTTTTTCTTTGAGAATCTTATTCTGACGTGCATAGTCATTAATAACACGCGTTAAGGCTGTACGGAAACCTTGTTCGTGGGTACCACCTTCATGGGTGTGAATGTTGTTAGCAAAACTCATCACCGTTTCATGATAGCCAGTTGTATATTGCATAGCAACTTCAACTGAAATACCATCCATCTCACCATCAGTGTAGATAGGTTCATCAAAGATAACATCCTTGTTTTCATTGATGTATTTCACATAAGATGTGATACCACCTTCGTAGTGATAATGTTTCTCTTGTTCGAGACCCTCACGCTTATCTGTGATAGAGATACGGAGCCCCTTGTTCAAAAAGGCTAGCTCTTGGATACGTTTAGCCAATTTTCCAAAATCAAACTCAGTTGTTTCTTGGAAAATCTCTGGGTCTGGCGTAAAGTGAACAGTCGTACCATGTTTCTCTGTTTCACCAATTACTGCTAAATCTGCTACCACGACCCCACGTTTATACTCTTGGAAGTGGATATGGCCATTTTTATAAACCTTAACATCAAGTTGTGTTGAGAGGGCATTAACGACCGAAGAACCAACCCCGTGCAAACCACCAGAGACCTTATAACCGCCTCCGCCGAATTTACCACCAGCGTGAAGTACTGTAAAGACCGTTTCAACTGCAGGACGGCCAGTTTTTTCTTGGATATCGACTGGAATACCACGACCATCATCGACAACCGTGATAGAATTGTCCGGCTCAATAAAGACCTGAATATGAGTGGCGAAACCAGCCAAGGCCTCATCAATTGAGTTATCGACAATCTCCCATACCAAATGATGCAACCCTTCTTTTGAGGTTGACCCAATATACATACCTGGGCGCATACGTACCGCTTCAAGCCCCTCTAGGACTTGAATCTGGCTGGCATCATATTCTTGCGCTTTTTCTTCAAGATTTTTTAATTCATCAGTCATTTATGTCACAATCTCCAATAATGATTTATGGCCGTCAACAAGCAAGGTATCCAGACCTGCTGCTTTTCCTGCCTCTATATCTATCTGGCGGTCACCAATGACCAAGCCGTGTTTAATATCGTATTTGTTAATTAAATAAAGGAAACTATCTGGACTCGGCTTTCTAGCAAAGCCATTTTCAGAAGTTACAACCTCTGTAAAATAAGAGGCAATTTCTGCTTTGTCAAGGATTTCTAGCACCAAGTGATTACGGTGGCTAACCAAAAAATTACGCCCACCCTCAGCCACAATCTTAGCTAGGACAGCCTTAGCACCTTCAAAAAGAACAGGTTCCTGTAGATGCTTGGCTTCCTCCTGCTTATATAGGGTTCGAAAATCAGCTATATCAGGCGCAAACATAGCAATGGCAGTACTCGTTGATACCTTAAGGGCATCATAGACTGCTTGAGGTTCTGCTGTACGCTCAAATTGTTCTAAAGTTGCTAGAAAGGCTTGGGTTGATACCTGGTAATTATCCAACAAGGTACCACCCAAATCCCAGATATAATCTCCATAATTCATAACCTTAATTATAACATAAAAGGTCAGATTTTGCTTGTTTTTCACAGCTAAAAAGGCTTGGAAAACCTATCCAAACCTTAATTTTTTATTTCAGAATCAAACTTGCCACAATAGGACTAATAAAGACATATAATATCCCTGTTACAGCGATCGAAAGACCACCCATGGCACCTGCAACCTGACCATATCTGAAGGCAGCTCCGGTACCTACGGCGTGTCCAGTTCCTCCTAGTGAAAGTCCGATAGCAACTGGATCTTTAATGCCAATCATTTTTAAAAAGACAGGACCCAAGACAGAAGTTAGGATACCCGTAATAACAACGACAACTAAAGTCACTGTCGTAATCCCCTGCATTTTTTCCGAAATCCCTACAGCCATGGCAGTCGTTACAGACTTAGGAAAGAGAGAGATGGCTAGGAAATAATCCATACCAAAAAGCTTAGCAATCAAGGCCGTATAACTCGTATTTAGAACACAGGCAACAGTTGATCCAATTAGAATACTCTTATAGTGATGGCGCATGAGGTGTAGATTCTTATAAAAAGGAACTGCTAGCGCGACTGTTGAAGGAATAATCAAACTGTTAAGGTAAGAACCACCTACATAGTAATCCTTATAGGAAATACCTGTATAGTGCAAAATGACGATAATCAAGGCAGTCGATACAAGAAGAGGCGTTGTCAAAGGATTAGGAAAACGGCGATAAATCAAAAGCCCTATTGTGTAAGCTAGTACAGAAAGTGTTAGCCCAAACAAGGGTGTATTAAAAAAATTAGCCACGTTTAACCTCCTCGTAATCACCTTCAAAATGTTTTTTGATGAAACCGACAACTACTGCAATCACTACAATATTAAGAACCAAGGCTCCCATAATAATCAAAATAATAGGGACAATATTCGCTGAAATAGCATTCCATCGTTCCATAATACCGACACCTGCTGGCAAAAATAGAATGGTCATATTGGTAATTAAAAACTCTGCTACTGCATGAATATGACGTAGACGAATCCACTTAAGCTGAAGAGCAATAAGAAGCAAGAATAAACCAATAATGCTTCCAGGAATAGGTAATTTGAAGAATGTTGAAATAGCTTCACCAATAACGGCAAACAAACAAATCAACATGAATTGAACGTAGTATTTCACGACTTGCCTCCTAGGTTTAATCACCTATTAGTCTACTCCTTTTTTTTTGAATTTCAAGAGTTTTCAGTAAATTCTTTTGAAAAATTGAGAGGTATAAATCAGCCTCTTTGAACATAAAAAAATCCAACCCTAAGGCTGGACTTTATCACAGATGCCACCACCGAGAATTGAATTCGGAACGGAGCATTACCATTGCTCTATTATACCATTTAACTATAGCGGCAACTGTTTTAATCTTACCATACTTCTATTTACTGTGGCAAGATTTTTTGCTTATTTTTTATAAATTTAAGTCTTGGTAAGGGGTACGGTAACCAACCTGTAAAACCTTACCATCTTTAATCAAGATAGGACGTTTAATCAACATACCATCTGAAGCCAAGAGTTCAACAGCTTCATCAAGAGATAGGGTTGGCAACTTATCCTTTAGACCTAGAGAGCGGTAGGATTGACCACTCGTATTGAAGAATTTCTTAAGTTCTAAATCTGACCCTACCAAAAGCTCTTTTAAAAATTGAGCTGAAGGTGGATTTTCCTTAATATTAATAGATTCAACATCTAAACCTAATTGATCGAGTTCTGCCTTTGCCTTACGACAAGTGCTACATTTGGGATATTCATAAAAAGTGTACATAATTTTCTCCTTTTTTCTAGCATAAGATATCTATCTAGGGATTGTCAAACCTAATGCCTTCTAAATGAAGTAAGAAACGCTTGGCGTCTTCTCCTGCGGCGTAATTTCCTATATGACCACTACTAGGAAGAACCCGATGACAAGGGATCAGAATCAACCAGGGATTCTTACCAACAGCAGTTCCTACAGCCTGAGCTGATTGACATGAAATCACTTTACCAATCTGACTATAAGTTATGCTCTGCCCCGCAGGAATGTCCCGTAAAGCTAACCAAACCTTTAGCTGGAAGGCCGTCCCTCTATCAGCTAGAGGCAGTTTATCTGGATTTGGATGTTCTCCTTTAAAATAAGCCTCTAACCAATTCTTGGTCATTTTCAAGATAGGATTTGAGGTGTCTACTAACTCCTCTTCCTTGATACCTGCCTGAAAATGTTTTTGCCCCTCCAACCAAATACCATAAAGCGCTTGGTCACTTGCCACCAAGCACAAGCGTCCAATAGGAGATAAATAATACTGACGATAAAGCATGTCTTTATTATAACAAAAAAGACAGGAATCTCTTGTTCCTGTCAATTAACTCTTATGATTTACCTTTAATCAAACGCACACGAACGATATTGTCACTAGCTTCAAACTTAGCAACCAATTCATCAATCTTAGACTTGTCTGTTTCATCAAGGTCAAGAAGTGTATAGGCATAGTCACCCTTAGAACGGTTGATGATATTATCGATATTGATATTAAAATCAGAAACCGCAGTAGAGATACGAGCCACAATATTAGGCACGTTTTTATTAATCAAAGTGATACGGTATGGGGCACTCAAGGCCTGTTGAACACGTGGGAAGTTGACAGAGTTAACAATTTCACCTGTTTCCATGAAACGACGAATGGTTTGACCTGCCATAATCGCACAGTTAAGTTCTGCTTCACCTGTTGATCCACCAACGTGTGGGAAGACAGTCACCTTAGGTTTGTTAAGGAGATCTTCTGTACCAAAGTCTGTGATATAGCGTTTAACCACACCTGTTTCCAAAGCATCAAAGAGGACATCGTTATCTACCAACTCTGCACGGGCAAAGTTAATGATAGTTGTCCCTTTTTGCATGAGGTTAAAGGCATCCGCATTGAAAGTACCTTTTGTATCTGGTGTCAATGGAACGTGAACAGTGATATAGTCACAGTTTTCAAAAATCTCTTTAAGATCAGAAACACGTTTTACATGGTGAGAGATATTCCAGGCAGCTTCAATAGAAACATATGGGTCGTAACCATAGACCTTCATTCCCAAACGGTAAGCATAATTGGCAATACGTGCACCAATCGCACCAAGCCCGATAACACCCAATGTCTTACCAGTAATCTCGCTACCTGCAAACTGTTTCTTACCTGCTTCAATTTGTTTAGGAACATCGTCACCACTAAGTGTGTTAACCCAAGCATTAGCCGCAATATAGTCACGTGCTGAGAGTAAGATAGAGGCCAAAACAGCTTCTTTAACAGCGTTAGCATTGGCACCTGGAGTATTGAAGACAACAATCCCTTTTTCAGTTGCTTCGTCAACTGGGATATTGTTAGTACCTGCACCAGCACGCGCAATAGCTTTCAAGTTGTCAGGGAAGACAGTATTATGGAGATTTTGACTACGAATGATAAAGGCATCCGGATTTTCCGCTAAATCACCATCAATTTGGAAATGATTTCCAAGTTCCTTCAAACCAATCTGGTTAATATTGTTATACGTTTTTACACTAAATACCATAATTTTATTCCTCTTAAATCAATGTATCCCGTGGTGAACTGCTTCATCAAGTTCTTGATAAAAGGCTTTCTCTCGCTTAGTTTTGATTTTCTGATAAGCAAGACGTTCACCATCAATAGGAACCTTGCCACAATAGACATAGCCAAGCTTCTCCAAAATATGCTGCATGACAGCATTCTTTTCATGCGTATCGCAACGGAAATCATGAGCATCAGTTCCCTCAATAAGACCCTGAATGAAGGTTTGAGCAATGCCCTGACCCGAAAATTCACTTAAAACGGCGATTCTATGAAAAGTAATGTAGCGCTTATTGTGGTGTTTCCAGTCCCCGTCATAGATTTTGTCGTAAGCAGGGTCTCCATCAACAATCACCGCAGCATAAGAAACGATTTGACCATCAACAATTCCTACATAGGCCTGCCCATTAAGGACATCGTCAAAGATAGTTTCTTCAGTAGGGTAACCATCAGCTCCTTGCCATTGGGTACTCCCCGTTTCTGCTAAAGCAGTTCTAGCACTCTCAATCACAGTCATGATAGCCCCAATTTCATTTGGGAAGGCTTGTCTAATTTCCATCTCTTTACCTAATTATTTATTTTCGGCTTCAAATTTCTTCATAAAGTCAATCAAGTCAAGTACACCCTGACGTGGGAAAGCGTTATAAACACTAGCACGCATACCACCTACCGAACGGTGTCCTTTGATATTCTTGAAACCAAGAGCATCTGCTTCTGCTACAAATTTAGCATCCAACTCTTTACTTGGTGTTACAAATGGGATGTTGCAGACAGAACGATCCTTAGCATCTTTGACAGGATTTGTGTAGAAATCAGATGATTCAATGTAGTCGTAGAGAAGACCTGATTTCTCACGTTGAATTTCAGCCATCTTGTCCACGCCACCAATTTCATTTTTAACCCAGTCAAAGACGAGTTTTGAAATATAGATGTTGAAACATGGTGGTGTATTGTAAAGTGATCCTGCTTCAGCTTGAATACGGTAATCCAACATGGCAGACAATTGTGGTTGGTCGTTAAGGAAGTCTTCACGAACGATAACCACTGTCACCCCAGCAGGTCCAATATTTTTCTGAGCACCAGCATAGATAAGGGCAAAGTCCTCAACATTGTAACGAGCAGCCAAAATATTTGAAGACATGTCAGCTACAATTGGCACACCATTAGTATCAGGCAAATCGTAGATAGATGTTCCTTCAATGGTATTGTTCGTTGTCAAGTGAACATAAGCAGCTTCTGGATCAATTGTTGCTGGGTCAAAGCTTGGGATGTGATCGTAAACAGTTTCTTCTGAAGAAGCCAAAAGGATTGGTTCAAAAGGAATAGTTTTTGAAAGTTTAACAGCTTCTGTATAAGCTTTTTTACCCCATGAACCACCTACAAGGTAGTAAGCTTTCTTACCTTGAGCGAGGTTAAGTGGGACCATTGTAAATTGTGTTGAAGCGCCACCTTGCAAGAAAATAACCTTATAGTTATCAGGAATGGCCATAAGCTCACGAAGTGTCGCTTCCGCATCTTTAACGATTTTGTCAAATTCTGGAGAACGGTGGGACATTTCTAGCACGGACATACCGGAATCTTGATAGTTAAGCAATTCAGCTTGGGCTTTTTCAAGCACTGGTTTTGGTAATGTAGCAGGTCCTGCTGAGAAATTATAAATTGTCATAAAGACACCTCCAAAATTTTAATGGTCCTATTATAGCGAATTTTCTGAATATTGTAAAGTGTTAACAGTAAAAAACGAACGGGATTAACCGATCGCCTCAAAAAAGTTAGGTATTTTATGTATATTTTCATCAGTAATTGATTTTAGTATCCGTTTATTTTTGCTTAAGAAAATAGGCTGCCCCAATTAGATTAGCTCCATTATGATGATGACAAGCAACAATCTTGGGACGTTTAATAATTTTACCGATAAAGTCAATCTCATGGTGAACCTTATCAAACTGGCGGTTGACCTCCTCGATAAGTATCGGCTGGGCTGAAATACCACCTCCAATAACAAAGGTTTCCATATCAAAGATGGTTTGAAGATTCAAAATGGTGATGGCTAGGTTACGGCAATAGTTTTCAAAAAGCGGATAGACTGTCTCATCTCCTGCATTTATGGCCCTAAACGCCGCTAAACCATCCTTTAAATCAGAGTTACCCAGCACTTCATTTACCTTGGTAATTAAACCAACAGCCGACAAAGTCATGCCTCGCATCAATGAAGGATCAACTTTTTCCATTTGAACTGGTAACAGAAAGGTCAACTCACCCGCTTGAAAGTGGCTTCCTTGAAAAAGTTTACCATTAATAATGAATCCACCACCTAGACCTGAACCCAAAACAAGGGCTGCACCATTGGTCACTCCTTGCAAATGACCTGTGGCTAGCTCTGCCAAGGCCGCTGCTTTACCATCATTAAGAGCCATCACAGGCAGATGGTACTTGGCTTCGAGGACCTCTTTAATACGAAAGCCGTGAAAGAATCTCAATAAGCCACCATGATAAATGACACCCTCCTCAGTATCAACCGTCCCTGGAACACTAATTGCAATACCTGATAGGTCTGCTTCAACCGAAGTAACTATCTGATCAATCACGTCAATTGCTTGTTCCAAGGTTTGTGGTGATGACTGCGTCGGCAGACTCTTTTCAATAGCAAACTCCTCCGAAACAAGTGCGGACTTCACCTGTGTTCCCCCAAAATCAATCGCTAAAATCGTCATAAGCATCCTCCACAGATTGTTATTCGTCATTATAACACAAAATAGCAAAAACTAGAAAAAACGGTTCCAAAATGCTATCATAAACTTACAGAATTAGATAAAAGGAGTTATCTCACATGACTAAATTTCTACACACTTGTGTCCGTGTCAAGGACCTAGAAGCCTCACTTAAATTTTATAAAGAAGCTCTTGGTTTCAAAGAAGCTCGTCGCAATGATTTTCCAGAATATAAGTTCACCCTTGTCTACTTGCAACTCGAAGATGATCCTGATTATGAGTTGGAATTAACCTACAACTACGACCATGAAGCTTATGATCTCGGGGATGGATATGGTCATATCGCCGTTGGTGTTGATGACCTAGAAGCTACACACCAAGCTCACAAAGAAGCTGGCTATACTGTTACAGACCTCTCAGGTCTTCCTGATAAACCAAAAATGTACTACTTTATCACTGATCCAGATGGCTATAAGATTGAAGTTATCCGTTTGACGCAATTCCTAGAAAAATAAAACAAAAAAAGTCAGATCGTATAGATCTGGCTTCTTTTTGTGCTTAATTTTTATTATCTGTCTTTAAGGCTGACAAAATTTGGGTACGAATATCATCCACACCGTTTGGATTATTTGGTAGGAATAAGGTTTGATTGCCTTTAGCCGCAAAAGTATTAAGCGTATCTAAGTATTGGTTAGTCAAAAGAATAGACATAATCTGCTCTTCAGACATACCCACATTGGCCTCTTTAAGTTCTGCGATTGATTCAGCCAATCCATCAACGATTGCCTTACGTTGTTGGGCAATACCGACCCCGTGGAGACGATCTTTTTCAGCTTCGGCTTCGGCTGCTGTGACAATCTTAATCTTATCAGCTTCTGCCAATTCTTGAGCTGCGACACGCTTACGTTGAGCAGCATTGATTTCGTTCATAGACTGTTTAACTTCAGCATCTGGTTCAACTTTGGTAATCAAGGTCTTAACAATGATATAACCATAAGTTGTCATTTCTTCGGCCACTTGGTGTTGAACCTCAAGGGCAATTTCATCTTTCTTCTCAAAGAGTTCATCAAGCGTCAATTTAGGAACTGATGAACGGAGAGCATCCTCAATGTATGATTTAATTTGAGCTTCTGGACGCATGAGTTTATAGTAAGCATCTGTAACATTTTGCTCATTAACACGATATTGAGTGGCCACATTCATCATGACAAAGACATTGTCCTTTGTCTTAGTCTCAACCACAATCTCGCTTTGAAGTAAACGTAGTTGAATACGAGCGGCAATTTTATCGATACCAAATGGTAAACGCATATGAATCCCACTCGTTGCAATTTTTTGATAACGTCCAAAACGTTCAACGATAGCCACTGACTGTTGACGTACAACGTAAAGCATACTGATGAGAATTCCCAAAATAATCAGGAATGAAAACAGTAAAAAGAGAAGTGCTGCTTGCATGTTAAGTCCTCCAAAATAAACATTAAAAATTTCTTTGCTTTATTATAGCACAGTGATACAATTTTTCAAGAAAAATAGCATAGCTCGTTCGAAATAGTGTAAAAGAGACACTTTCTTTATCGCTTATATGTCAGCACTCTTGAAAACTTGGAAACTCCTGTTAATCGAGAGAGTTGTACTCAACAGGCGAGACTTTTCGATATAAGAAAAAGGCTGAAACGAAATCGTTTCAGCCTCTTAGTATTTTCGAAAATAAAATCGTTTGAAGAATCATTCTAGATGGCATCCAAAACTCAAATCTCAAAAGACTTACTTACGATACATTTTAACTTGAAGGTAAATATCGTTATAGATTCCGAGCCATTTTTGACCTAAGTTGTTATAGACTTCAAGGTTTTTAATGGTTGATTCTGATGGGTAAAAGGCCTTATCATCAGTGATACTCTTTGGAAGCAAGGCTTTAGCTGCTTGGTTAGGTGTGGCATAACCGATATATTCAGCATTTTGGGCTGCATTTTCTGGTTTAAGCATGAAATTGATAAAGGCATAGGCCTCTTTTTCATGCTTTACAGTCTTAGGAATCACCAGATTATCAAACCAAAGATTTGAGCCTTCAGATGGGACAACATAACGTAGGTCCTCATTTTTATCAAGCATCTCACTGGCTTCCCCTGAGAAGGTTACTCCAATGGCCGCATCACCTTGAACCATGTAGCCCTTCATCTCGTCACCAACAATAGCCTTGATATTTGGTGTTAGACTATTAAGTTTAGTTTCAGCCAAACGTAATTCAGTCATGTTCTTCGTATTCAAGCTATATCCCAGGCTATTGAGTGAGAAACCAAGGACTTCACGCGCGCCATCCACAAGCATAATCTGATTTTTGTAATCTGGTGACCAAAGATCATCCCAGTGCTGTGGTGCTTTTTTCACCAATTTTGTATTATAAACAATGCCGACAGTTCCCCAGAAATAAGGGATGGAATAGTCATTGTGAGGGTCAAAACTAAGTCCTTTAAAGCTTGAGCCAATCTGGTCAAAACCTTTGATTTTAGATTTATCCAACTTCACCAAAAGGTCTTCCTTAACCATTTTATCAATGGTATAGTCTGATGGCACAGCAATATCGTAGGTTGTTCCACCCTGCTTAATCTTGGTATACATGGCTTCATTGGAATCAAAGGTTTCATACTGGACCTTGATACCCGTTTCTTTTGTAAACTTGGTCAAGAGGTCTGGGTCAATATAATCACCCCAGTTATAGATAACTAATTTGTCCGACACATTTCCTGTACGACTCTGCATGTAGGCAGAGATGCCCCAAAGGAAGAAGATAATGGCTAAGATACCTGCCAGAAATTGATAGAGTCTACGCATCCTGCTCCTCCTTCTCCTTGGTAATCGCATAATAACCTATCACTAAAAGAATAGAGAATAGGAAAACAACGGTTGACAAGGCATTGATTTCCAGAGAAATCCCTTTACGTGCACGTGAGTAAATTTCCACAGCAAGTGTTGAAAAACCATTCCCCGTTACAAAGAAGGTTACTGCAAAGTCATCCAATGAATAGGTAAAGGCCATGAAATAACCAGCAATAATACCAGGTGTCAAGTATGGCAACATGACCTCACGTAACATCTGCCATTGAGTTGCACCTAGGTCATAAGCGGCATTCACCATATCTCGATTCATTTCCTTGAGACGTGGCAACACCATGAGAACCACGATTGGGATTGAAAAGGCAATGTGACTCAATAAGACAGATACAAAACCTAGTTGGAAACCAATCAAGGTGAAGAGAATCAAGAAACTTGCACCAATCATAACGTCCGGTGCAACCATGAGTACGTTATTTAGGGATAAAATCCCAGTCTGTTGCTTCTGTTTACTCTCATAGATAAAGATAGACCCAAAGGTACCAATAATCGTTGCCAGAAGAGCACTAAGGAAAGCTAAAAAGAAGGTTTGAGCCAGAATTAACATAAGACGGCTATCTGAAAACATGCTTTGGTAGTTATCCAGAGTAAAACCTGTGAAACTATTCATATCGCCACCACTATTGAAAGAATAGGCAATTAAATAAAAGATTGGCAGGTAAAGGATAACAAAGACAAGAGCTAAATAGAGATTTGCAAATTTTTTCATTGACGTCTCTCCTTTGTTAACCACATTGTCGCAATCATAGCAACAATAAGAACAACACCAATGGTTGCCCCCATTCCCCAGTTTTGTGTCGTGAGGAAATGCTGTTCAATAGCTGTCCCTAGGGTGATAACTCGGTTACCACCAATCAAGCGTGTCAGCATAAAGAGGCTGAGACTAGGAATAAAGACCGACTGGACACCAGAGCGTACCCCATTAAGCGATAAGGGAAAAATAACCTTGGTAAAGGTCTGCCAATCATTGGCTCCCAAATCTTTACTTGCATTCACAATATTTTCATCCAAATCATCCAGTGCATTGAAAATCGGTAGAATCATAAAAGGAATTTCAATGTAGCTAGCTACGAAAATAAAGGAGAAGTCCGTAAAGAGGATTTGCATGGGTGCAATCCCAAAGAAACCGAGAAAGGCATTAATACCACCTTGTTGGCCAAAAATCCCCATAAAAGCATAGGCTTTCAGAAGGAGATTGACCCAGGTTGGCAAAATGACCAACATTAACCAAAGTTGCTTATGCTTCAGTCTGGTTAAGAGATATGCCGTCGGATAAGAGATGAGAAGCGTTACCAGAGTAATGATGGCTGCATAAAGAACCGAGTTAAAACTCATCCTTAAGTAAGTCCAACTGGAAAAGAAGGTGCCATAATTATCCAATGTAAAGTTGCCACTGATATCAAAGAAAGACTGATAGAGTAGCATGAGCACTGGAGCAACCACGAAGAGTAGAAGCCAAAGGAGGTAAGGTACCGAGAAGAGGCTAGCTGTTTTCTTCATAGCGCTCCTCCTCAATAGCATTAATCAAGCCATCTTCATGTTCTTCCACTTCCACGTATTCTTCAATACGCGCATCGAATTCTTCTTCTGTCTCATTAAGACGCATGATATGGATATCCTCAGGCGTAAAATCAAGACCGATAATCTCACCCTCAATCGCCTTACGGGTTGAATGAATCATCCATTCATTACCAAGATTGTCATAGGCAATGATTTCATAGTGGACCCCACGGAAGAGCTGAGTTTCCACGCGAACTTGCAATTTGCCTTCCTCAGGAAGTGTAATCTGTAAATCTTCAGGACGAATCACCACTTCGACAGGTTCATTAGGACGCATTCCTCCATCAACAGATTCAAAACGTTTCCCATTGAACTCAACCAAATAATCCTCAATCATAACGCCTGGTAGGATGTTAGATTCTCCAATAAAGGTTGCAACGAAGTGATTGATCGGTTCGTCATAGATATCAACCGGAGTTCCTGATTGAACAATTTCACCATCATTCATAACAAAAATCCAGTCCGACATGGCCAAGGCCTCTTCTTGGTCGTGAGTGACAAAGACAAAAGTAATCCCTAAACGTTGTTGCAATTCGCGCAACTCGTATTGCATTTCAGTACGTAGTTTCAAATCCAGTGCTGACAAAGGCTCATCCAAAAGGACTACACGTGGTTGGTTAATAATCGCACGAGCAATAGCCACACGTTGACGTTGACCACCTGATAATTTTTGAATCGAGCGCTTTTGATAACCATTTAGTTGAACCATCTTTAAGGCTTCTTCTACACGCTCTTCAATTTCCTTTTTAGGCACCTTTTTCAATTTAAGAGCAAAAGCCACATTGTCAAAGACATTCATATGTGGAAAGAGGGCATAAGATTGGAAAACGGTGTGAACATCCCTTTTATTGATAGGAATATCATTGATACGTTTTCCATCCAAAAGGACGTCACCACTGGTCGCATCTAATAGACCTGCAATGATGTTCAAAATCGTTGATTTACCAGAACCAGAAGCCCCAAGAAGGGTATAGAACTTACCTTCTTCTAGTTCAAAGTTGATGTCTTTTAAAACTTGTGTGCCACTGTCTTCAAACACTTTTGAGACATTTCGAAAGGCAATAATCGGATTAGTCAATTGTCATAAATCCTCCATGTATAGCAAATATAGGGATAGGGTTTTATTAGTTTAATTCGTCGCCAATGATACGTACTTCAGGCTCTAGTGTAACACCTGAATTTTCCTTAACCTTAGCGATAACATCTGAGATAAGGTCTTCATAGTCTTTTGCTGTTCCTTGATCGACATTAACCATGAAACCAGCGTGCTTAGTTGACACCTCAACACCCCCGATACGATGTCCCTTGAGGTTAGCTTCCATAATCAGCTGACCTGCAAAGTGACCTGGTGGGCGTTTAAAGACCGAACCACATGAAGGGTATTCAAGAGGTTGTTTAAGCTCTCGCAAATGATTGAGACGATTCATCTCATTCTTGATTTGCTCGTAGTCTCCTGGTTTGAGGTTAAATTTAGCTGAAATAACCACTTCACCTGTTTCTTGGAGCACCGAACGACGATAACCAAAACGCATATCTCTTGCATCAATCGTACGAATATCACCGTCTTTTGTAAGAACCTGAGCAGAAACCAAGATATGGGCAATCTCACCACCATAGGCACCCGCATTCATAAAGACGGCACCACCAACACTACCTGGAATCCCCGCTGCAAATTCAAAACCAGCCAAACTTTGGAAACGAGCCACCTTGGTTGTCGCAATCAAATTAGCCCCCGCTTCAGCTTCAATTTGATAACCATTAACTGCAATACCATTCAGTCTGTCAAACATAATCACAAAACCTCTGATACCACCGTCACGGACAATCAAATTACTGGCATTACCGAGCACCATCCAAGGAATGTCATGCTTATTAGCAAATTTGACAATACGAGAGAGTTCATAGCGGTTACGTGGAAAGGCCAAATAATCCGCTGGACCACCAACCTTGGTATATGTATAACGTTTTAAGGGTTCGTCGAAACGAATATCAATCCCCACTAAATCTTCTTTAAGTTCATCTAACATGTTATTTTCCATACTTTTTCTATACATTTATTTCTTTGTAGGTATCGTGATAGACTTCCCCATATTACTATCACTACCTAAAAATGAGTTAGCATTTTTCCTAAAAATTAAAAGAAAAATACGGCAAAAAGCCAAGATTAATTATAGCAAAAAATCCCCATCTTGACGACAAGGAATTTCACGCAAAGCTAGTCCATAACTTCCAATTTACGGACATCACTAGTGTTTAATTGACTTAAATATTTTTTGTAGGCTTGGCCAGTTTTAGGGTCAACCAAATCATCTGCTATTTCTATCAAGGGAACCAAAACAAAAGCTCTCTGACTCATATAAGGATGGGGCACTTTAAGGTGCTCAGTCTCCCAGATTTCCTGCCCATATAGAAGAATATCAATATCTACTGTCCGAGGCCCCCAATGCTCATGACGAACGCGATCAAGGTCTTTTTCAATTTGCTGACATGACCTTAGTAAGGTTTCAGCTGGCAACTGAGTCTCTAAGGCCAAGGCAAGGTTCAAAAAATCAGCCTGATTTGTCAGTCCCCAAGCAGCCGTTTCATAATAGGAAGATACTGCTTTAACCTCTGTCTCAGGTAAGTCATTCAAGGCCTCCACAGCTTTTTGGAGATAGTCCTGACGATCACCCATATTAGATCCCAAACTCAAATAAACTCTTGTCATCGGCTACGCTCCAATTCAATACCAACACTCTTATAATGCCCATTAATTGGTGGATTTTCCTTGGTAATTCGAACTTTAATAGATTGAATTGGCGTAAATTGGGCAAATAGATTCTCACAAATCGCACCCGCCAAACGCTCAATCAAAATGTACTTTTTATCTTCCACTTGTTTTTGCACGGCTTCGAAAACCAAACCATAGTGAACCGTATCATCTAGATTGTCACTCTGTGAAGCCTTAGTTAGATCAACAGTCAATTCCAAATCAACCACAAAAATTTGCCCTAGGGTCTGCTCCTCAGCAAAAGCCCCGTGATAACCATAAAAACGGCAACCATTTAAAATAATTTTATCCATAGTTTCTCCTTAAGACACTAGACTCTTCTTTATTCTAGCACAAAACAGTTGAAAAGTTGGTCTCTAATTAGTATGATATTTTAGACAAATCTGAAATTAGTGTATTTACACTTTATGCAATCGATTGCATAATTCTTCTGATTTGGTAAAATATAGACACAGGAGCTAAAAAGAAACTCCTGAATTATAAGCAAGACTATCTCAACTAATAAGGAAAAAACTATGACAAATCAAACCGCAATGCAATATTTTGAATGGTATCTCCCAAGTGACGGTCAACACTGGAACAATTTGGCTGAAGATGCCCAACATTTAGCAGACCTAGGCATCAGCCACGTTTGGATGCCACCCGCTTTTAAAGCTACAAACAAAGATGATGTTGGTTACGGAGTCTATGACCTCTTTGACCTTGGAGAATTCGACCAAAAAGGAACAGTCCGCACCAAATACGGCCTCAAAGAAGAATATCTCAATGCTATCAACCAACTCAAAGAAGTTGGTATTGTACCTATGGCCGACGTTGTGCTTAATCACAAGGCGGCAGCGGATAAACTTGAGACCTTCGAAGTGGTCGAAGTTGACCCAGAAGACCGTACCCAAGAGATCAGCGAACCATTTGAAATCGAAGGCTGGACACATTTCACCTTTGACGGACGCAATAAAGCCTACGACGATTTTGAATGGCACTGGTACCACTTTAACGGAACTGACTTCGATGCCAAACGTAACAAAAGTGGTATCTATCTTATCCAAGGTGACAACAAAGGCTGGGCAGACAACGACTTGGTTGACAACGAAAATGGTAACTTCGACTACCTTATGTATGCCAACCTAGACTATAAACACCCTGAAGTTATTGAAAATATTTACGAATGGGCAGATTGGTTCGTTGAAACAACAGGCGTTCAAGGATTCCGAATGGATGCCGTTAAGCACATTGATTCTTTCTTTATGCGTAATTTTATTCGCGATGTCAAAGAAAAACAAGGCCAGGATTTCTATGTCTTTGGTGAATTTTGGAATGGTAACGAGGAGGATAACAATACCTATCTTGAAAAGATTGAAAAACGTTTTGACCTCGTCGATGTTTCCCTCCACAACAATCTACACAACGCTAGCACAGCGGGAGCTGATTATGATTTAACAACAATTTTCGATCATTCCTTGGTCAAAAATCATCCTGAACATGCCGTGACCTTCGTAGACAACCACGACACTCAACGCGGACAAGCTCTAGAATCTACTGTTGAAGAATGGTTTAAACCAGCTGCTTACGCTCTCATCCTTCTCCGTGAAGACGGTCTTCCTTGCCTATTTTATGGTGACTACTATGGTATTGAGGGTGAATTTGCCCAAGAAAATTTCCAAGAGAGCCTAGATACCTTGCTCTACGCTCGTAAAGACCTAGCTTACGGTGAGCAAACAGACTACTTTGATGATCCAAACTGTATCGGGTGGACACGCTCTGGCAACGAAGATGGGGCTCCATTAGCTGTAACGATTTCTAATGATGCTGCTAACAGCAAGTCTATGGAAATTGGTAGTGATTGGGCTGGACAAACCTTCTATGACATTCTTGGAAACTGCTCTGATACTGTAACCATTGATGAAGAGGGATGGGGAGACTTCCCAGTTTCTGAAAAATCTGTCAGCGTTTGGGCAATTCAAGACTAAGAAAAAAAGCTCAGTTGAACTGAGCTTTTTTTAGTATCATAAAATTCCTGAAATAGTCTTAACGATATCACGATTGGCATCAACATTATGCACACGTACAATCTGACATCCTTTGGTAACAGCATAGCCAGATAAGGCAGCTGTCCCCTGGTCGCGATCCTTAGCTTGAGTATGCCCACCTAGTAGGTAGTCCACAACTCGCTTACGAGAAATTCCAAAAAGAACAGGATAGCCCAAGGTAACGACCTTGTCCAAGCCTTTTAGCAGGTCAATATTGTGTTGGACATTTTTAGCAAATCCAAAACCTGGATCAATCCAGATATTGTCCTTGGCCACACCTGCTTCCAAGGCAGCCTGGGCACGTTGACTGAGGAATGTACAGACATCTTCTGTGACATCATTGTATACTTCTTCTTTTTGATTATGCATAAGGATAATCGGCACATTCTTTTCAGCTGCTAAAGCTAACATCTGACCATCATAAAGTCCAGCCCAGACGTCATTTAGAATATCTGCACCTGCTTCAAGAGCAGCTCTAGCAGTGGCTGTCTTATAGGTATCAATACTGATGAGCACATCATATTTTGCCTTGATAGCCTGAATAACTGGAACGATACGAGCAACCTCTTCTTCCTCAGTAACAAATTCTGCCCCTGGTCTTGTAGATTCGCCACCGACATCGATAATAGCAGCCCCCTGGGCAATCATGCGCTCAACCTGAGCCAAGGCATCCTCTACTGTGTCAAAATCGCCACCATCTGAGAAAGAATCAGGGGTGACATTCAAGATTCCCATAATACAGGCCTTACCTGTAATCTCATGTTTACCGATAAACATCTTAACTCCTAAAAATCACGCATCAATGAAAGAATTTCCTTGCGTTCTTCACGGTCTTCTTTATAAAGGCCCTTAGCGACAGTTGTGATTGTCTTACTTCCTGGTTTCTTAATGCCTCGCATAGTCATGCACATGTGCTCTGCTTCAACCATGACAAAAACTCCTCGAGGATTCAGAGCTTCTTCAAGTGCTGTAGCAACTTGATCTGTAAGACGTTCTTGCAACTGCGGACGACGAGCAGCTACTTCAACCGCACGCGCTAATTTGGAAAGTCCTGTCACCTTGTCTCCACTTGGCAAATAAGCCACATGGGCCTTACCATAAAATGGAACCAAATGGTGCTCACACATAGAGTAAAAAGGAATATCCTTGACAAGGACAACTTCGTCATGAACTTCTGAAAAGACAGCTGTAAATTGATCCTTAGGATCTTCATTTAGACCTGAAAACATTTCAGCATACATCTTAGCCACACGTTTTGGTGTATCCAAAAGTCCCTCACGCTCAGGATTTTCACCTAGAGCTTCCAATAGTTGATAGACTGCTTGTTCTACTTTTTCTTGATTTGCCATAATTTCCTCTTGCAACGTTATAATACTATCTATTATACCTTATTTTGCTGGATTTTTCTTGCAAAAAATAAGATTTCCTAGCTACCTAAATCTCAAAAAAAGCGAAGACCACCTTTCATATAGAGGTTATCTTCGCTTATATTTTTTTAGTCTTTCAAGTGGTAAGAATAAGATGAAACAACAATATTCTCACGCCATTTGAGATAATATTTCAATCGTAAACTCATTTGGTTGTGAAGCATGGTTTGCCATGATTTTTTAGGTACAAACTGAGGAATCATGACTGTCAGAGTCGCATTATCCTTCTCAGCATGAGTGGCGACCTCGTCCACATACTGAATGGTTGACTGAGTGATTGAGCTATATGGTGATTGGATATGAACCATCTCAATTTCAGGGAAATATTTTTTAAACTCTTGTTCAGTTTCCTTGTCCTTGTTCTCTGTATCTTTAGTAGATACATGCATGGCGATAACCTTGTCACCAATAGAACGTGCATAGGAAATAGCTCCGATATTAGCCTTGGTAACATTCCCAACAAGGATAAGAACAATATTTCCTTGATAATGGTGTTCTTCTACCGCTCCATCAATACGCAACTGTTGAGCAACACCATTATAGTGTTTTTTAATCTTAAGGAACATCCACATCAAGATTGCAATAATCGGGAAGAATGGCCAGATATCTCCTAAACGGAAAAGGAAGAGAATGAGAACGATAGCATAACAAATGAGGGCACCTAAGATATTTGCTAAAGAGTGTTTCCAGAATCCCTTACCATATTCACGAATCCAATGGATGACCATCCCCGTTTGAGAAAGAGCAAATGGAATAAATACACCGATGGTGTAAAGCGGAATCAACCGTTCCGTATTTCCTCGGAAAATAAACAAAAGGGTAATGGCACCAATTGCAAGTGTCAAGATCCCATTAGAGTATCCCATACGTGCACCTTTTTCAAGATACATGTGAGGCATGTATTTATTTTTCGCCATATTAAAGGACAACATCGGAAAGGCTGAAAAACCTGTGTTAGCTGCTACTGCAAGAATCATAGCAGTAGAGAATTGGAAAATGTAAAATAGAATACTACCAATCCATGATTGACCAAGAATTTCTCTAGCCATTTGTGACAAGATAGTTACTCCTGCATGAGGTGTAATACCTGTCCACCAGTTGAGGAAGGTAATTCCCGCAAACATAGCCCCCAAAATGCTAGACATGATAAAGAGGGTTGAAGCTGCATTTTTGGCCTTAGGTTTTTGAAAGAAAGGCACCGCATTAGAGATGGCTTCTACCCCTGTCAAAGAGGCAGAACCTGAGGTAAAGGCCCTTAAAATAAGAATCAATGACACACCTGTAATGGGTTGTCCTAAATGTGCTGTGGCTGCGTAAGGCATATGACCAGTTAAAATTTGAAAGAAACCAAATCCCAACAAGAACAGCGTCGAAACAATGAAGAGATAAACCGGTATCATCAAAGATTTTGCCGACTCACGCATTCCCCTAAGATTCATAACCATCAAAACAAGCACCAAAATCATTGATATCTCAAGATTGAAAGGATGAAGGAAGGGAAGGGCTGAAGTAATGGCATCTGCACCTGAGGCCACTGAAACAGCAACTGTCAACATGTAATCGACCAAAAGACTGCCACCAGCTATCAAGCCAAACTTAGGAGACAGATTTTCCGTCGTTACCATATAGGCACCACCACCTTGAGGATAGGCCTTGATAACCTGTCTATAAGAGATGGTAAGGCTGGCCAAAAGGACGAGAACCAAAAGCCCAATAGGGATTGACCACCAAATAGCCGCACTAGATACAGCTGTCAGAACCAAGACGACTTGCTCTGGACCATAGGCGATAGATGAGAGTGCATCACTCGACAACATGGCCAGGGCCTGAATCTTGGACAATAAGTGTTCATCACCACTATCATCATGAGTTAAAGGTTCACCGATTAAAATGTTTTTCAGACGTTGAAACATTGCGATCTCCTTGCTTTTAAAACATACGATGGTTATTATACGCCCCTAAATGTCATCTTTCAAGTCTTAAACATCACTTGCCTGCTCTAAAACCCATTTTCTGACCTGAGAAATAAAGTATAGAGATCCCGTAATCACATAAAGTTTCTTATTGTCAGTCGTTACATGTTCTTTAATCCATGTTTTGAAATCTGGTACCTGCTTATAAACTTCTGGGTATTTATCTAATTTAACACTGTTTGGATAGTCAAAACTCGTTACAGTCAAGTCACCAACCGATTTTAGTTGAGCCAGCATACCATCAATAGGCTTGGTGTCAATAGCCGCAAAGAGAAGTTCAATCTCCTTATCTGCATGTTCTGATTGCAGCAAGTCAATCAAAACTTTAACACTCTCATTATTATGAGCACCATCAATCATGAGATTAGGTCTTAAAAATTCTGTTCGACCTCGCCAATTGGCATGAGCTAGTGCGTCCTTTATGAGTTTAGGAGTTACTTTAGGATAATCTTTTTGAAGCAATAAAGAAGCCATAATAGCTAAACTAGCATTTGCTACTTGATGTTGACCAGCCATGGCCAAGGCTATATCATCTAACCTTTGCTCCCCATAGGTAAAATCAAAGGAATGACTAGACCCTTCAGCTGTGAAATCTCTCCCCAATTCATAGGTCTTGGCCCCTTCTTCACGCGCCTTCTTCTCGAATACATCTCTAACATCAGTACGGTCAGTCGCATAAATAAAAGGAGCCCCATTCTTCAAAACACCAACTTTTTCTGCTGCAATTTCAGCATGGGTATTTCCCAAAATAGCCTGATGGTCCAAACCAATCGAAGGGCAAAGAACTGCCAAAGGCTTAAATAGATTAGTCGAATCATGAAGGCCGCCCATTCCAGCTTCAATGAATGCGATATCAACAGGATGGACCTGACCAAAATAGAGGAACATCAGGACTGTGATAATTTCAAACTCTGTCGCATTTTCATGCTCTGTCTCTTTTGGTAGACGTTCAACAACAGGCTTCACACGACTAACCAAGTCAAGTAAGTCCTCTTCTGAAATCATCTGACCATTAAGAGAGATTCGTTCCTTGAAGTCAATAATATAGGGCGAGGTAAAGGTTCCAACTTCATAGCCTGCCTGGGTAAAAATTGTTTGTAGGGCATTGACTGTAGACCCTTTGCCGTTTGTTCCCACGATATGCACAGCCTTGAGATTATCTTGTGGATTTCCCAATTCTTTGAGCATCCAAGCCATACGCTCCAAGCCAGGCTTGATGCCAAATTTTAATTGCCCATGAATCCAATCCAATGCTTCCTGATAAGTCATAATTACTCCTTTTTTGGCTAATGCTTCAACTTAGTCATTAAACTGACATTTAAACTAGATTCCTAGTTTTTCCTTGAGCTTAATGAGTTGACGTTCTTATTATACCAAAGACTTCTAGTCTATAACCAAAATATGCAAAAAAGGCAACCCTAGGGTCACCTCTTAAGCTTTCTCTTTTTCGTCAATAACAAGACGAACTTTTTTACCTTGAGTAGGTACCGAATAGACAATCGCTCTTATCGCCGTAATAGTACGTCCTTTTTTCCCGATAACACGCCCAATATCGGCTGGGGCAAGATCAAGATGGTACTCCAAAAACTCAGGACCGTCAATGATTTTGATGATCAACTGATCTGGTGAAGCAATTAAAGGTTTAACGATAGCGATAATAAGATTTTCAATGGTATCCATAGGCTAAAAAATTATTTTGAGAATTTTGATTCGTGGAATTTCTTCATAACGCCTTCTTTTGAAAGGATGTTACGAACTGTATCTGAAGGTTGTGCACCTTTAGACAACCACTCAAGAACACGCTCTTCTTTAAGTGTTACTTGGTTTTCTTCAACGAGTGGGTTGTAAGTACCAACTGTTTCGATGAAACGTCCATCACGTGGAGCACGTGAATCTGCAACGTTAATACGGTAGAAAGGTTTTTTCTTAGAACCCATACGAGTCAAACGGATTTTTACTGCCATTTTTAATATCTCTTTTCTTTAGTTTTTTTATTATGGTGAGGGCTCTTATCGCCCCTCGACCTTAACTAGTATACCATATCATTTTTATGTGTCAAGAAAAAAACTTGACAGACTTGAATTTTCTACAAAAAAAAAATTAGAGTTTGACTCTAACTTCCTTTTAGACTATTTCTTAGTTGTGGTCTTATGATTTTTTTCATAAGCTACTTTTGCTTCAGCATATTGAGCTTCTAAACTCTTAGCCGCTGCCTTTGACACTTTCTCATAAGTATCACGACTAGTCAACTTGCCATCCTCGTTGTATGTAGAAACAACCAAGGTATCTTTATTTACAGTATAAGACTTGGTGCGTTTTCCTTTACGGTAGAGTCGGTAGTTATCTACGTTATCCGAAATATAGTAATCTACTAGATTCTTATCTGCATTTGGATAAAGTTGCGAGACAACTTTAGTCAACTCACGCTTAAATTCTGAAACTTCTTTAGTATAGGTAATAGATTTATTCCACTGATCAACAACTTGATATTCCTTCAAATAATCTGAAGCTGTAAAAGTAGGCTGATCCTCCTCACCTTCTTTATAGAAGTAAGAATGCGTTTGTAAATTATTAGAATGATCAACTTTAAGGAAAGAGACGTAAATTTCATCTTTATCTTCATGTTCTTTCAGAGTATTGGTTAACTTACCAGAATTTTCGTCCAAGACCTTAGACGATTTTAATTCCCAAGTTCCCTCAATGTTCCCCGAAGCATTACGCCAAAAACCGTATACACCACCGACAAGCAACATCAAAACAACAGCAACAAGACTAGAAATCAAGGCTCCTTTGCCCCAATTTTTGGCCTTTTTCGACTTTTGATTAGCGTTTTGAATCGTTTCTAGAAGACGAACCTGACTTTCCAAACTCTTTTCCAATTTGGCAACTGTCTGTTCTTCCTTAGATTTAGCTTTGGCAGCTAGCTTTTCGGCTTTTTTCTTATCACGAGCAGCTTGACGAGCAATCTTCTTAGCTGCCTTTTCTTCCTTACGATCAAGTTTTGTCAAATCCTCAGATAATCCAAGATGCTGTGCTTGGTTACTGAAAACTGGAATAGCTTGATTAGGTTCACTCGAGGTATTAACAGAATGATTTCCTGCATCTGGACGGGTTGGCGCATAACTTGCCAAACGTTCCTTAGCCTCTGCGACGCGTTTGCGCTGTTCCTCTTCCTTTTGAATATCCTCAGCCTGACGGCCCGACTGAATGGTTCTTACTTGACCAACAGTCTCTTGAGATAGGGCCTTTCTCTTTTCCTGGGCCGCATTTACCATAGCTTCTTGAGCGTTGTCACGCTCTTTCTGAGACTGAGCTAGTGCTCTGGCGGTTGCGGTTCCTTCTTCAAACTGTTGGTCAGCTGCTGATTCACCTTGATCAGCTACTTGGTTAGCCTCTGTACCTTCAGAGAGAACAAACTCTCCTCGTTCCAAGGCCTCTTTAAAGTCGATTGGTCTTGGTTTTCGGCCATTAACAGCCTCAAAGTACTCTAACCATTCGTCTTTCAACATAATAAATCCCCCTGAATTAAAAAACACATGATTAACTTCCCTATTTTACCATACTTTTTAACATAAAAATAGGGATTAACAAGAATTCTAAAAATTCTTATTAAGTCCCCATTAATCTTCTTTTGGTGTAATAGACAATAATTGAACAAAACGGTGTTGTGCTGATTCTGTTTCAAGCGTGACGTTGTCGTATCTGAAGAGAATCTCCTCGATATTTGCTAAGCCCAAACCACGACCTGTTCCTTTCGTTGAAAATCCTCTTTGTTTCAAAGGAGCTACATCAATAGAAGCTTCCTTAGTTGAATTTTCAACAACAATAACTGATTGATTTTCCATCTTAAAGATAGCAATAGATAATTTTGGTTTATCTGCTAATACAGTAGCTTCAATAGCATTATCACAAAGAATTGATATGATTGTAATCAAGTCGAGTGGACGCATATCTGTGAAGAAGACCCCCTCTTCAACCTCCACATGACATTGAATACCTTTATCAAAAGCCTCAGCCACTTTAGATGATAAAAGACTCTTAAGTGGCATATTGGTCACACGAGTTAATTTTGCCAAATCAAACTTTTGCTGCTTCAAATCTGATGCCGAATCTTTCAAGACACTATCATAAATCATCTTGATTTGATCGATGTCTTTCATCTGGATGGCTTCATTAAGCGAAATCATAACATTAGTATAGTCGTGACGGAAACTGCGTAGCGTTTCGTAAAGACTTTCGACCTGCTCAGAATACTTCTCTAAATCATCCAAGTGACGTCGATTTTCTTTTCTACGCTCATTTTCAAAGAATTCATCTGCATATTTATTAACCTTGTAAACAGCATAAAAAATAGCTACAAACCCCACTAAGGTTATCACATGTCCAGCATAGTACAAGGCAAAAAATCGCGAGGCCACGACGACAGAATAGTTCAAAATCACATAGCTAATCAAGATAAAGTTAGTGAAAAACATAATCCGACCAAATTTACGATCTCGCTCTAAGACCCTCAAATATTTAAAATCAATGTTAAGGAGCTTGGATAGAGCGACAAATGTTGGAATAATTAAAAGGTCAAAGAAAATGAAATAAAGATAACTTCTGTTTAGAAAATCCGATGTGATGCCGAACCCTGGCATCAGGAAGTAGGCATAACCATTAAAAATCAACAGATAGAGAACTAGAGGATAGAAGGCATAAAAAGCCAACATATTGGTGGTTCTCTCCTTGCCATAGAAATAGGCATAGAAAAGAAGATAGAAGGGTGTCATAAAGGACAAACCGACATTATATGACATCCCCAGTATTCCCCCTATACATTCAACCAGGAACGCAATAGGAAGGATCATACGTGGTACCTTGACCAAGCTGGTCCTTTCGTAAATCCACTGTATGACAATGAAATGCAAAAGATATTCTAATGCAATTTGCAAATTGAGCATCATTTAATGGTCAGCCACCTCCTTCTAGTCATCTCTAAATATACGGCAAAAAGCCATAACACTATTCTATCACAATTCCTGATAATAGATGAGATAAAATTAAATAATTATCTCGAATTTCAGAAAACTTTCATTAATGATTAGAGAAGAAGGGGAAAATCTAAGACCTAACGATTTTTCAAACGTTCCAAAAGTTCCTTTTTACGTGTCCGCGATAGGAGGCATGACTCGTTTCCCTCAAAGAAGACCATATTAGCTGTACGATCCACACTTGTCACATTATTCACATTGACAACAAAAGAGCGGTGCGTTTGGAAGAAAATATCATCCAATTTTGCTACTTCTGCAATTTTCCCATAGAATTCCACTAGGTTTGACTTGGTATGAGCGATTAACTTATGTGGCACAGGGGCTGTCTCAATGTATAAAATATCATCATAAGGAATATTAACATCATTTTTATCCGTTTTAACAGTTAGACTCTGTGCCTTGGTTTCTTGCTCAACCTGTGAATAAGCAAAATCTAAAAGTTCTACTAAAGCTCTCTTAAGATCCACATCTTCCATGGATTTATCGACAAAATCTAGAGCTTGAATCTTATAACGGAAGGTCAAGGGCATAAACTCCGAGTAAGCTGTAACAAAGGCAATTTGTGCTTTCAAGTCTTCCTTACGGATTTCAAGCCCAATATCTAGTCCCTGCTTAGTTTGATTTTTAAGGTCAATATCCAAAAGATAAACCATGGATTTACCCGAACCTCTATCAGCATCTAACAATTCCTGACCCTGTTCATAAAAAGTAATCCCATCAACAACGGCCTTCGACTCCTCAACTGCTTCGTCCAATAAACGACCAACACGATGACGCTGCAAGGCATCATCTTCAAGGACGATAATAGAAAGCATCTTATATCCCTCTTTCTTTCTAATATACTTTAATATACCTATCTAATATTTTATCATAATTAATTGGATAATATTCCTTTTTTTACAGCATAAAGTCTTTTTATCTCACCTAATTTCATTTATAAAACAATTGTTATCTCATTGTCACTTTATATTCATTTTTAGGTGTTATCATGAGAACTGTTTTTGTTTTAAATTAAAAAGGAGAAAGTTATGTTACATTCTTTTAAAACGCAAGGGACTAAGACAAAGACCTTGTTGAGCCTTGCAACTGTCGGTATAATTAGTGCTTTTCTTGTAGGAAGTCCTCAGCATGCCTCTGCGGATCAAACCTATGTTTCAGACCCTAACCAAGCTCTGACATTTTCCGAACTTGAAACAGGTACAACTACAAATACCATCGCTCAAACAGGTGTTTCTACTGAAACACCTACTACTGTGACTACTATATCACATACCTCTGTGGATGATCTTCATACACATGAAAATGACTATGAACAAACTCCCACAAACACTCCAACTTTTGAGGAATTGAAACAAAATAGTCAAACAGCTAGCAGTACTGTCGACAGCCAGACTGGAAGCAAAACCTATGAGACTAGAATTCCGACAAATACAGATAGCAATCATAAGGCTGTAGAAAACCAGTCTGAACCAAAGACCGAAACTGTCGCTCAAGCACAAACCTGGTCAAAAGATGGTGCCACATGGGTTTCAACAGAAATTAATAATGGTAATGTTCATAAGATTCTATCTACTTATATTCCAAAACCATTAACACCTTCTACAAAACCAACGACTGTTGTAAACAAACCAGCGACTTCTAGAACGACACAACCTAAGAAGCCAACAACGACTGTCACTAAACCAACAACTCCTAAAGCTACTCCTATCCAACCTGCTAAACCAGTGGACCGAGTTGCTCAAGTATGGCAAAAGAATAACGAACTCGTAAAAGAGAATTACGATACTCCTCACTGGTCAAGTAAGGAAGCGACGGTTTTCATCAATGCTAAAAATCCTGAAATCGTGAACGCCTACAAACAGGCTATCACTTCTTGGAATAACACTGGTGCCTTTAATTTCTTGCTCACTAACGATAAACAAAAAGCCAACATCATTGCTGATGAACGTTATGAAGGTAATGTGGCAGCTCCTCTTGGAGTTACCTACTCTACTTACTACCTCCCAACTAAGCAATATAGTAATGCTACTGTTTACTTGAACACCTTCCATGTTCAAAACAATTATTACCAAAAGAACGGTGGGAAACTCCTTAACACTGCGCAACACGAATTAGGACACTCAATTGGACTTGAACACAACAGTGCCGTTGCCTCTGTAATGGAACCTAAAGGTGGTAAGACAAGTATCCAACCTGTTGATATTAACAATGTTAAGAAACTCTATAGCAAGATTTAACTTCTTACACCATCACTACAAATATAAGCAGACCTATCAGGTTCTGCTTTTTTTATACAAGTGAGATGACCATTCAAGACCAGAAAATGACTGTTCATGATTTTTTCTTACACATTTTTTGATTATGTAAAGTTTTCTTCATTTTTTTTGGTAAAATAGAAAATGTAAAGAGAGACCGGATGAGTTGGAAGACTAAACTTTGTTAGTTTTTGCTCATTATTCTCATAAACAGAATAAAAATAGTCTAGGAACCCTTCTTAACATTTATACCTATCTTCCCCAAACACTTTTCCCCCATTCCTAGATTATCAGATCTCTCATAAGAAAAGCGTCTAGCTCACCCGGCTAGGCCTTTTTTCTTTTTCCATACTTTTGCTATAATAGAGTCATACCGTTTGAAAGGAACTCATAAAATGACTATAAATCAGCAACTTCTTTGCTACAAACGTTTACCAAACTGGACAGCTACAACACTTCCAGAAATGGTGACGCAAAAACACAATACTAAGGTAGGAACTTGGGCTAAATTGACCGTTCTATCAGGATCTCTCCGCTTCTACGAATTAGATGAACAAGGACAGGTTACTGCAGAGCACCTTTTTACCCCCGAGACAGAGATTCCTTTTGTTGAACCACAAGCTTGGCATCGCATCGCTGCTGCATCAGATGATTTGGAATGCTATCTTTCTTTTTACTGTAAGCCTGAGGACTACATGACTAAAAAGTATGACACTAAGGCTCACTCCGAGGTTCTTGAAGCAGTCCAATCTGGCCATATCAAACCTGGTCGCACCCTCGACCTAGGCTGTGGTCACGGCCGTAATGCTCTTTATTTGGCATCTCTTGGACATGATGTTACAGCCGTTGATGTTAATAACGAAGCTACACAACGCATCCAAATGATTGCAGATGAGGAAAATTACAATGTTAGAGCTGGCTACTACGATATCAATGCTGCTGCTCTTCCTGAGTCTGAGACCTTTGATTTCATCCTCTCAACAGTCGTCTTTATGTTCCTTGATCCCGATCAAATTCCGGCTATTATCAAGAATATGCAAGAGCGTACTGTTGTCGGTGGCTACAACCTAATTGTTTGTGCCATGGACACTGAGGAGCACCCTTGTACCATGCCTTTCCCATTTACTTTTGAAGAGGGTGAGTTGAAGAACTACTATAGAGACTGGGAGTTAGTCAAGTATAACGAAAATCTTGGTCACCTTCACCGTTTAGATGAGCATGGCAATCCAATCGCCCTTCAATTTGCGACCATGTTAGCCAAGAAGGTTAAATAAGAGAGAATGATTGTAAAAGAACTGATTACAACTTGACTTGTCATCAAATTAAAAACTAGGATTCCAGTTGGAATCCTAGTTTTTAATTGTTTACAATATCTGCATATCCCGATTTAAGGTCTGCATTTTCTGTTTCTTTGACATAATAGACACCACCATTAGTAGTTGGTGAGTAGAGGACAAATGGAGTCCCATCTTTTTTTATGGTAAAGAAATAACGGTGAACAGAGACATTTTCCCATCTCTCGTAAACCGAAACAATGGTATACTCCGAATTGCTATTACCATTTGCAGCATAAGTAGCATCCACAGTCTGGTTATGGTCCGACATCCAACGGATAGGCAAGGAAGAGGCTTCATTGGTAATTTCTTTGTATCCTGGCTGATTCATCTGATTGCCCCAAGAAACCATCAAACTAGCAAGTCGACTAGCTTTGTCATTGGTCCAACGTGGATTTTCAGTATAGGCTTCCTTAGCATGGTTAGCGTCAGGTGTATCAATACTTGCACTGCTAGATTCACTCGCCTTCGCATTTTCGATTGATGACGTACTTGACTTGGCATTAGCCTTATCTGTCGATGAGAATATCGAGCTAGCCACCGTGGTAGACGACTTAGTCTGTTTGACGTTCTTCATTGAACTAGAGACTAGAGTTAAGCCAATACCAACGACGATCGCTACTAGAGCCCCCAGAAGAATATAGATATAATTATAATTTTTCGAGATTCCAATAAGGCCAGACTGATAAGCCAATTGTAGTTCATCAGGTTTCGGTTTACGCCCTTGAACTTGCTCAAAACGACTTATCCATTCTGCTTCTGACAGCTTTCGCATAATTTTCCTCTTCTCTTTATCAATTATCTTCCATCCTATCATAGAACAGGGATGATGACAATAGTAGAGAGAACTTGAGGTTTACCTTCAACCTATTATCCTTTATTTTCAAAATAACGACGAACAAGTCGATTCTAGGAGGGTTGTTTCTCCAAAAGTTGAAATGCCAAGTTCAATCGTCATAAATCTTTCCTCCAGTAATTCTTTATTTTTTATTAGAATAACATTATCTCTAATTAGTAATAATTACCAATAAAAAAGCCTAAGACTCTATTTTCCAAGAAAGGCTAATAGGGTTAGGCAGAAAAGGAGAACTAAAGCACCCATGACCACTAGGAGACTAATCTTATAGCCTAGGGGATTTTTGGGATTTAAACTAGTTCCAAGGCCATACCTACGGAGAACAAATAAGGGTTCTGAGGGAGATTGCTTAAGGTTGTAGCCTAAGAGATACCTTAAGTAAAATAAAAAGAAGACACTCATCCCTGGAAAAATGACAAGTGGAAGAATAATTCCCTGTGACCACCAAATCATGATTGTAAGAATGATTTGTATCAACAAGAGAACCCAAAACATGTAATAAATGTATGATTGCTTTTTCATTAATATGTACCTCTCAATCTAAGATTAGTATACTCCTCCTAGCTTCTCTTATCAATCCCATAACTCGCCTGACATCTTATTTTCTGCTACAATAGATAGGAACAATTCAAAGAAGGAAACTGTACACATGAAATTAATTTCTTGGAATATTGATTCCCTAAATGCCGCTCTTACTAGTGACTCTGCTCGCGCTCAACTATCACGCGCAGTTATCCATACCTTGGTCGCTGAAAATGCAGATATCATTGCAATTCAAGAGACAAAACTATCTGCTAAAGGTCCGACTAAAAAACATTTGCAAATCTTAGAAGACTACTTCCCTGACTATGACAATACCTGGCGTTCATCTGTGGAACCTGCCCGTAAAGGTTACGCTGGAACCATGTTCTTGTATAAAAAAGAATTGACACCAATCATCACATATCCTGAAATCGGAGCACCTTCAACCATGGACTGTGAAGGACGTATCATCACTCTCGAATTTGACCATTTCTTTGTGACACAGGTCTACACACCAAATGCCGGTGACGGCCTCAAACGTCTACTAGAACGTCAAATCTGGGATGAAAAATATGCGGATTACCTAGCCGAATTGGACGCTCTGAAACCAGTCCTTGCGACTGGTGACTATAACGTTGCCCACAAGGAAATTGACTTGGCAAACCCTTCAAGTAATCGCCGTTCACCAGGTTTTACAGATGAAGAACGTGCTGGCTTCACTAATCTCCTCGCTAAAGGATTTACAGATACTTACCGTCACCTCAATGGTGATGTTACAGGTGCCTATACATGGTGGGCCCAACGTAGCAAAACATCTAAAATCAATAATACAGGCTGGAGAATTGACTACTGGTTGACTTCAAATCGTATTGCCGATAAGGTCACAAAATCAGATATGATTGACTCTGGTGATCGCCAAGATCACACACCTATTGTCTTAGAGATTGACTTATAAAACAACTCTAGACCTAAATCCCTAAAAAGAGTAGAACTACTACTCTTTTACTTTGCCCAACTAAGGAGAAATAATGAAAAATAAACTTAACCCTACACAAAAGCTTGTTCTCTCAGCTATTATCATGGCCCTATATATCGCTATCCTCTTTGTCTCTCAAGCTATTTCCTTTGGTGCTGTTCAGATGCGTCTGGCTACGGCTTTATATGGATTAACCTATATCTTCCCATTTTTGGTTGTCCCACTCAGTCTCGCCAATGCTATTGCTAACTCTTTTGGTGGCCTGGGATTGATTGATGTTGTCGGTGGATTCTGTGCCAGCTTTCTGGCAACTGGTAGCATCTACCTCATCCGCAAAGCCAAGTTGTCAAGCTGGTTTATCGTACTCCCAATCCTACTCGTTCCATCCTTAGTGGTACCTATCTGGCTTAGCGCCTTACTTAAACTTCCTTATCTTGCTCTCGTTTTCAATTTGCTATTAGGACAATTAGTACCTTCAATCTTGGGAGCCGTCCTTGTAAGAGAGTTGTCCAAACGTGGATACAAAGACTGACAGACAAAGGCTCTATAATTTCTGTAGTGGGTAAAACCACTGTAGAGATTATAGAGCTTTTTGAGTGTACACAAAAAGTCCCATAAGAACTATAATGAAAAGCGACCAAACTATCATTAGGAAGAACTTATGAGACTTATTAAGAATACCACAGAATTAATCGGAATTAAAGACCAAAATATCAAGATTTCACTTGTTTTTGAAACTGACACTCATATCGAGATTCAAGCAAAACTTGATTATCCTGCACCACCATGCCCTCATTGTCAAGGAATAATGATCAAATATGACTTTCAAAAATCTTCTAAAATCCCTCTTCTCGAGCAAGCGGGAACTTCAACACTACTACGTCTGAAGAAACGTCGCTTCCAGTGTAAAGGCTGTAGACGAGTCACGGTGGCTGAGACATCAATCGTTGAGAAAAACTGCCAAATCTCAAATCTTGTCTGGCAAAAAGCTGCACAAC
>NZ_JALT01000046.1:0-52098 GCF_000525585.1 Streptococcus sp. ACS2 | reverse complement strand
AATTATAGTGAGTGGCGAAAAGCTAATATCTAGAGTGGATATAGTGGTATAGGGTAATCTAGTTTTGTTTAAATCTGGATATGAGTGACAGTTTCAAAAACATGATGGTTTGGTCGCTTTTCATTATAGTTCTTATGGGACTTTTTGTGTACATTGAAAAAGCTCCATAATCCTCTACAGTGGTTTTACCCACTACAGAAATTATAGAGCCAAAAAATCTTTTGATCATTTAGTTTACACTTAAGAACCCAGCCGATTGGTTGGGTTCTTTTGTCGTATTTTAGAAGCAAGATTTCAGGACTTAGAAAGGGAGGGAAGATTTTTCACTTGCTATTTTTGAGTTTTTTAGATAAAATGAAAGCGTTATCATTTCAAAAATAGATAGGGAGTGGTCAAGTCATCTTTTTGATGTTTGACCTTATAACTTCCGAATAAGGAGAAACGTATGTTAATTGGTATTCCAAAAGAAATCAAAAATAACGAAAACCGTGTGGCTCTAACGCCTGCAGGTGTCCAAAGTCTTGTGGCTAAGGGACATGTCGTGTTAATCGAAACAAATGCAGGCCTTGGCTCTGGTTTTGCGGATGCAGATTATGCCAATCAAGGTGCTAAAATCGTTGCAACTGCTGCAGAAGCATGGGCAGCTGAGCTTGTGGTTAAAGTTAAGGAGCCTCTTGCAGCAGAATATGGCTTCCTTCGTGAGGATCTTTTACTCTTTACCTACTTGCACATGGCAGCAGCTCCAGAATTGGCAGATGCTATGGTCAATGCTAAGACAACAGGTGTGGCCTATGAAACAGTACGTAGCCAAGAAGGTCACCTACCACTTTTGGTTCCAATGAGTGAAGTTGCAGGACGTATGGCCGTTCAAATCGGTGCTCACTTCTTGACCAAACAAGAGGGTGGCTCTGGCGTTCTCCTAGGTGGGGTACCTGGTGTTCCTAAAGGGAAAGTGACTATTATCGGTGGTGGTGTCGTAGGGACACATGCAGCCCGCATTGCCCTTGGACTTGGAGCTCAAGTGACTATCCTTGATATCAGTGCTAAACGTTTGTCTGTCCTTGAAGAGGTCTTTGGTAGCCAAATTCAAACACTTATGTCAAATCCGCTCAATATTGAAGCGAGTGTCCGAGATGCTGACGTGGTTATCGGTGCTGTTCTTATCCCAGGTGCTAAAGCACCGAAACTTGTTACTAACGATATGGTTAAACAAATGCGTCCAGGTTCAGTTATTGTTGACGTTGCCGTTGACCAAGGTGGGGTTGTTGAAACTGCGGATCGCGTGACCACTCACGATGAGCCCGTTTATGAAACACATGGTGTTCTTCACTATGCCGTTGCCAATATCCCAGGAGCTGTAGCACGTACATCAACTATTGCCCTTACCAATGTCACTTTGCCTTATATCGAAGCCCTTGCAGGAAAAGGATTCAGAAAAGCCATTAACGACGACGAAGGTCTGCGTCAAGGGGTTACAACCTACCAAGGTCATATTACTAGCAAACCGGTTGCAAAGGGCTTAGACAGAGAGTATACATCAATTGATGAATTGGCATAAATAGATTATTTAGCATAAACAAAGAGGAGTCGCACCATGATTTGGTTGGCTCTTTTTTTGTGGTCTGAGATAAGAAATGCTACAAAGCCGAAACTATTAGAATTTTTCTAATTTTGGTCTTATTTTATGCTATAATGAGTAGACATATTAAGGGCAGTAATGAGTATCTATAAGGTATTTTATTCATGTTTGCCATTAGGAGGTTTTATCATGGCCAACCATATTCGTGTGATCACAGCAATTATTTTCTCTCAACTTCTCGTTCTTTATTTTGGTTTTCGTATGGATGTCTCTTTGACCGAACTGCTAACTACAGTAGCTGTGGCATCCCTGGTTGAGATTATTTATCATGTGAAGTTTGTTCGTAAGATAGGAGCCAATATTTCTTTTGAGACTTTTTGGAAAAACTGTGACCAACTTTTTAGAAAAAATGCTGTGCTGTTGGCTATTTTACTTTGTGATCTGCTTATTTTTAAAGGTGGGGATTTCTTGGCCTTCATTCTTTGGCAAGTTACCTTTGTTGTCTTGGTAAGTATTATCATCATGGCATCAAATAATGCCCCGGACGCATGATACTACTTAAATCTTGCAATGAAAGAGTTTAGATAATGTTTAGCATTCACAGAAATCATTTGTCAGACCAGGGCGTTGACTATGTCACCTTTGGTCGAGGAGATAAAGTTCTCGTTATCATTACGGGATTAAGTTTGCAAGGGTTAAGTGATATGTCTGACCTTGCCATTCACTCGCTATTTTATCGATACGCTAAGGAGTATACGGTCTATATTTTTGATAGAAAGGATCATATCGAAGAAGGTATTTCAATTGAAAATATGGCTGATGACCTCTACCATTCTTTACAAGAATTGCATATTGCTAATGCCTCTATCATAGGCATATCACAAGGTGGTATGATTGCTCAGCTATTTGCTATCAAGTATCCTCAAAAGGTGAAGAAGCTAGTATTAGCTCTGACACTTTCTCGCAATAATGCCGTCAGTAGAGAAACCATCGGAGGGTGGATAGAGATGACTGAAAATAACGATATGGACCAACTAAATAAGGATTCGATGAGTAAATCATTTTCGTCACCTGTTTTAAAGAAATTATATGTGATTAACAGATTATTTTTGAAGTCTGTAAGCAAGGAAAAACGCAATCGCTTTGTCTGTTTAGCCAAGTCTATTCTTGAGTTTGACTGCTATAAGTCGCTTGATAAAATCACTTGTCCGACCCTTGTTCTGGGAGCCAAAAACGATTTAGTTCTGGGTGTGGGTGGTGCAAGGGAACTTGCAAATAGCATTCCAAAAGCCTCCTATTATGAGTTTAGCAAACAGGGGCACGCGGCCTTTATTGAAAGTAATCAATTTAATAAAATGATATTAGAATTTCTGCGAAAGAATGCTTAGGCAGCAAACTCATAAAAATAAATCTAACCACTTACTCTCTCTAAAAAAATCAAAAAAAATAGTAAAAAAGTTATTTATTCATTTTAGATTCATCTTTCTTAGCTAAAATAAAATCATCAAGAGAAACTTGATAAGTTAATAAAAAAGAAAGTTGGAACATATCATGAAAAAAACAATTAAACAAAAAACAGTTATCACACTTGCATCACTTGGTCTCGCATGTAGTTCAGTAGTAGTGTTTGCTAATACTGCTAAAGCTACTAAAAGTACTGGGTCAACTACCCAATCAAGTTTGACGGTAGACCAAGCCAAAGAAAAAGCTCTCAATGAATCAAAAAGTGGTCAGGTAATCGGTTATGAGCAAGAGGCTAAGTTTGGAAAAACTGTTTTTGAAATTACTATTCTTGATGGTCAAAATGAGAAGGAGTACAAAATTGATGGTCAGACAGGGGATGTCTTGAAGTCTAAAACGAAAGACTTGACCAAGGATAAGGATGATAAGCAATTGATTAATGCTAGTTATAAGATTGATTTAGCTGGTGCTGAAAGTCAGGTTAAATCTAAATATCCTAAGTCTACTATTGAAAAATTGCAATTAGATGTTGAGAATAATACACTTGTCTATGACGTTAGTCTAACTGAGGGCAAGAAAGAGATTGATCTTGAACTTGATGCTAATACAGGCCAAATTGTAGAAGAAGAGATTGAAACAGACAAAGATTAATTTTAGTTATTAAAAATCTAAATCTCGACTAGTCCTTTACTAGCCGAGATTTTTCATACGAACATGATATAATATGGGATAAGAGAGTGAGAGTAGATATCTATGAAAATATTAGTAATTGAAGATGAAGTTGACTTAAACCGGAGCATAGTGAAATTATTAAAAACACAAAAATACAGTGTTGATTCGGCGTATGATGGTCAAGAGGCATTGGACTACATCAAAGTTTCACAGTATGATGTGATTATTTCAGATATTATGATGCCTAAATTAGATGGTTTGGGGGTATTGTCCTACTTGAGAAATCATCATATTAAGACACCGCTTTTGTTGTTAACGGCAAAAGATACACTAGAAGACAAGGTGACGGGTTTGGATGCTGGTGCAGATGACTATCTCGTAAAACCTTTTGAATTCGATGAATTGTTAGCTAGAATTCGTGTCATGCTTCGAAGAGATAATAGGGAAAATCTAACCAGTAGTGTGGTTTTTGGAGACTATTGTCTAGATTTTGTGAAAAAAACGTTGACTCAAAATGGCCAGCTGATTGACTTAACCTCTAAGGAATTTGAACTTCTTGAATGCCTGGTTAGACACCCGAATATTGTTTTAAGTCGGGAGCAAATTAGAGAGCATATTTGGGATTTTGATTATGTGGGAGAATCGAATATCATTGATGTGCTAGTCAAGAATATTCGAAAGAAATTGGGGAATCCGTCAATTATTCAGACAAAGAGGGGCATGGGCTATGTTTTCAAAAATGAAGAATCAGACTAAACAACCCTCTATAATTTCGAAGGTAACACTTTGGTATACAGTGTTTGTCTCCTTACTATTCATTGTCATGTTTGTAGCCTCTTTTATCATATCAGGAACTTGGTCTGACTATGAATCACGAAGTGAGTTGGAACAAGAAACGGTAGAATTGTCTACGGATCTTGATGATTTTGAGTCCTTTGATGATGGTATCTATTTTGCACTCTACAATCAAAATAAGGAGTTTGAAAAAGGGGCACTCCCAAGTGATTTTGATGCGAATGCTTCCTTTAAGTCTGGTAAATTATCTACCTATAGCAGTTCACAAATGAACTATTATTATTACGATGTTTATAATGCCAAGAAAGGAAAGTGGATTCGTGGTGTGCGAACCGCATCTGGACTGAGTAAGGAATTAACCTTGTTTTTAATTTCGATAGCTATTCTTGCTCCCATTTCAATTCTTGGTATGGCATGGGTAGGACGTCGAATTTTAAAACGTGCCTTTGTGCCAATTAAAGATGTGACTCAGATGGCGGAAGAGATTACAGAAAGTAGAGACTACACTAAACGTGTTTCCTCTTCTTATAAGCTGTCTTATGTTGAAACGACACGATTGACCAAAGTTTTTAATGACATGATATCATCGGTCCAGTCGACTTTTGAGAAAGAAAAGCGGTTTAATCAAAATGTTTCTCATGAACTTAGAACACCACTTTCTGTCATCTTGTCTGAAAGTGAGTTTGGTTCGAAATATGCTGATAGTCTGGAAGAATCCAAAGAATCCCATACTATCATAAACCGTCAGGCGAAATTAATGAAAAATATGACGGAGCAAATTTTGGAGTTGTCTAAAACTCAGAAGCTTAATTGGAATGATTTAGAAAGATTATCGTTGTCAAGCCTGATATCAGAATATTGCCAGGCACAAGAAAGAAAGTGGGCAGAATCAGCTATTGATTTTAAAGTAGCTATTGAACCCAATTTATGGATAAAGGGTGAGAAGTTACTTGTCATCCGAATGCTAGATAATCTGCTGAGTAATGCTATGAAATTTACTCGTACTAGTATTTCCATTACTCTTGAAAGGGTGGACAATCAGGCTCTTTTAAAAGTGGCAGATGATGGTATTGGTATCTCAGAAGACCAGCTCAATAAAATCTGGGACCGTTTTTATCAGGTCGAAGATTCTCGAAACAAATCGCTCAATAGTGGTGTTGGGTTAGGTTTATCCTTTGTCAAAGATATTGCAGAGTTACACCGGGCAGAACTTGATATTCAGTCTAAAGAAGATGTCGGCAGTACGTTTATTATTTGTTTCCCTCTAAGTGATTAAGAATACTGGATGAGGCTTAAAAGTATTTATTTCTAGCTAAACTATATTGAAGTTTTGGGATCTAAAAAAGATTTGGTTCTGGGAGTGGATGGTGCAAGGGAACTTGTCGATGGAATCCCAAATGCTTCCTATTATGAATTTAGCAAACTGGGGCACGCGGCCTTTATTGAAAGTAAGCAATTTAATAAAATGATATTAGAATTTCTGCGAAAGAATGCTTAGGTAGTGGACTGATAGAAACCTATTAAAATAGAATGAGAAAGGGGTTACAGTGGAGCTTGTAGCCTCTTTTTATTTCCGGTTCAATTGTGTGCAGTCTGAAAAATTAAATGATAGAATGGCGGTAGATAGGAGGATACAGAAATGTTGAACTATGATTTGATTGTTATCGGTTTCGGTAAAGCCGGTAAAACTCTGGCTGCTAAGATGAATGCAGCTGGTAAGAAAGTTGCTGTCATCGAGCGCAGTAAAGCGATGTATGGTGGTACTTGCATTAATATTGCTTGTATCCCAACTAAGACTATGATTGTTGCGGCTGAGAAGGGCTGGTCATTTGACGATACCATGAAAGAACGTGGTGCAGTGACTGGTCGTCTTAATGCTAAGAATTATAAAATGTTGGCAGACAATGGCGTTGATGTCATTGATGCAGAGGCACATTTTGTGTCAAATAAGGTTATTGAAGTAGTGGCTGGTGATGACCGCCAAGAGCTAACAGCTGAGACTATTGTCATCAATACAGGTGCCGTGTCTAATGTCTTGCCTATTCCTGGCTTGACAACAACTAAGCATGTTTACGATTCAACTGGTATTCAAACCCTTAAAGCCTTACCAAAACGTTTAGGTGTCTTAGGTGGTGGTAATATCGGTCTTGAATTTGCTGGCCTTTATAACCGTTTGGGAAGTCAAGTGACTGTCTTGGATGCAGCGACTAGCTTCTTGCCACGTGTGGAGCCATCTATTGCTAAGTTGGCCAAGGAATACATGGAAGAGGACGGCATTGTCTTTGAGCAAGGTGTTAAAACTTCCGAAGTGAAAAATGACGGTGATGAAGTTGTCGTTGTTACTGACAAAGGTGAGTTTCGTTTTGATGCGCTTCTCTATGCGACAGGACGCAAGCCTAATATCGAACCCCTTCACTTGGAAAATACAGATATTGCCTTGACTGAACGTGGCGGTATTCAAGTTAATAAGCATTTGGAAACAAGCGTTCCTGGTGTCTTTGCGGTGGGGGATGTTAATGGTGGTCTCCAATTCACTTACATTTCACTAGATGATTTCCGTATTGTCTTTAATTACTTGACAGGGGATGGTAGCTATAACCTTGAAACACGTGGAGCAGTTCCAACCGCTATGTTTCTCAACCCACCTTTGGCACAGGTTGGCCTTACTGAAGACCAAGCTAGAGCTGCAGGTGGACCGGTTGCTGTCAAGGAACTTCCAGTTGCTGGCATGCCTCGTGGTCATGTTAACGGTGATTTGCGCGGTGCTTTCAAAGCTGTGGTAAATCCTGAAACTAAGGAAATTTTGGGAGTGACCCTCTTTGGTCAAGAATCTCATGAAATTATCAATCTAATTACCCTAGCGATGAATCATCACATTTCATATACAGATTTGGCTAAACAAATCTTTACTCACCCAACTATGGCTGAGAACCTAAACGATTTGTTTGCGATTTAATATGAAAAGAGCCGATAGGCTCTTTTTTGTGAGTATATCATCCATACAAAGCGACACTCTAGGTTAGATGTCGCTTTTTTTGCGCTTTGATGATAAGATAGAAGTGCTATAAGAAAATTCTTTAGATTGGTGCTCTTTGTCTCCTTTGAATGCTTGATTGACCTTGAGTCACCACTAGAATCTGTATGAAAAATCTAGAAAGACACTCGCCTGCAAATTCGTCTGTGAGTGTGTGTAATTTATGACTAAGAAAGTAGGAGTGGGCAAGGCTCACAGTAAGATTATTTTGATGGGGGAGCACTCGGTCGTTTATGGTCATCCTGCCCTTGCCCTCCCTCTTAAGGATATTGAGGTTGTCTGTCAGATTCAGGCGGCTAAGACTCCTTTGACGCTCAAGGCTCAAGATCCCTTGACGACGGCGATTTTTTCAGCTCTTAATTATCTGAAAATCAAGAATCAGCCTATCAGCTATGCTATTAAGTCTAGTGTCCCTGAAAAGCGTGGTATGGGGTCGTCTGCGGCTGTAGCCATTGCGGCAATTCGAGCGGTCTTTGATTATTTTAATCAGGAGCTTAGCCAGGAGACCTTGGAAATGCTAGTTCATCAGGCGGAGACCATTGCCCATAGTAAACCTAGTGGTTTAGATGCCAAGACCTGCTTGAGTGACCAAGCCATTAGCTTTACGCGTAATATCGGTTTCAGGGAAATCGAGGTTAATTTAGGTGCCTATCTGGTCATTGCTGATACGGGAATCCATGGAAATACCCGTGAGGCCGTGGAAAAGGTTGAAGCCATTGGTTTAGATGCCTTGTCAGATCTCAACCAACTGGGCGAATTAAGTAAGAAGGCAGAACGTGCCCTCAAAGCCAAGGATCAAAAGCTTCTTGGTCAGCTCATGTCTCAAGCCCATAATCACCTTAAATCTTTAGGGGTGTCTTGTGATTTGTCGGATCTTCTAGTAGTAACTGCTCTGGAGCATGGTGCACTGGGAGCCAAGATGTCAGGCGGAGGACTTGGTGGCTGTATTATTGCCCTGACAAGTACTAAAGACCAAGCCCGAACGATTGCTAAAAAACTTCAAGAAAAAGGAGCCGTAAACACGTGGATAGAAAGCCTGTAAGCGTCAAATCGTACGCAAATATTGCTATTGTCAAATACTGGGGTAAGGCGGATGCGGAGCGTATGATTCCTTCAACCAGTAGTATCTCACTGACTTTGGAAAATATGTATACGGAAACCAAGTTATCTTTTCTGCCTGAGGATGCGACTGGTGATGTCATGTATATCGATGATGAGCTCCAAGGGGAAAAAGAAACAACCAAGGCCAGCAAGGTTTTAGATCTCTTCCGTACTAATCCAAACCAACATGTCAAGATTGAAACTTGGAACAACATGCCAACAGCAGCGGGTCTATCCTCAAGTTCCTCAGGACTTTCTGCCCTAGTTAAAGCAGCTAACGAGCTCTTCCAAGTCGGAAAAACGCAGTCTGAATTAGCTCAAATTGCCAAGTTTGCTTCAGGCTCATCATCACGTTCTTTCTTTGGACCATTGACAGCCTGGGACAAGGATAGTGGTGAGGTTTACCCGGTTGAAACAGACCTTAAATTGGCCATGATTATGCTGGTTTTGACAGATCAAAAGAAACCTGTATCAAGCCGGGACGGTATGAAATTGTGCACCGAAACATCGACCTCTTTCCCAGAGTGGATTAAACAGTCTGAGCAGGATTACAAGGATATGTTAGACTACCTCAAGGCTAATGATTTCCAAGCGGTGGGTGAGCTCACTGAAGCCAATGCCCTTCGTATGCACCAAACCACAAGCACGGCTAACCCACCATTTTCATATCTAACGGAAGCCTCATATCAGGCTATGGACGAGGTTAGGGCCCTCCGTGCCTCTGGTGAGCAGTGTTACTTTACTATGGATGCAGGACCAAATGTTAAGGTGCTCTGTCTGGAAGAAGACCTAGACCGCCTAGCAGACCACTTCAGTAAGGACTATCAGGTCATTGTTTCACGCACTAAGGAGTTGCCAGATGCCTAAGCAGTCGGTCAATCAGGTCACAGTAAAAACAGGTGGGAAACTCTACATTGCTGGAGAATACTCAGTCTTAACAGCTGGGCAGACAGCCCTAATCCAATTTATTCCTATTTTCATGTCAGCAGAGGTCAAGGAAGCACCAAGCACACAGCTGTCTTCAGATATGTTTGACTATAGTGTGGGCCGTGAGCCAGACGCAAATTACGCCCTCATTCAAGAGGCCTTGAATACTTTTGAGGCCTTTTGTGGTGAGAAGTTACCCGCTCTGGACCTTTCCATCACTGGAAAGTTGGAACGAGATGGGGTTAAATTTGGTATTGGTTCTTCGGGTTCTGTTGTGGTATTGACCCTCAAGGCCTTGGCAGCAGCCCTTCAGAAAGACTTATCCAAAGACATTCTCTTTAAATTAGCTAGCTACACCCTCCTCAAGCAAGGAGATAATGGTTCTATGGGAGATTTAGCTTGTATCGTATACGAGGATCTGATTTCCTATCGTTCTTTTGACCGTGAAAAAATAGCAGAGCTTATAGACCAAATAACTCTATCAGAGCTTTTGGATAAAGACTGGGACTATCGTATCAGTCCTGTAGTGCCAGTTCTCCAAGCTCACTTTTTGGTGGGGTGGACCAAGCAAGCTGCTATTTCAAAAGACATGGTTAAGATGGCCAAATCTCGTATATCAAGCAAGTATCTAAGTGAAACTGAAGCGGCTGTTCAAGCTGCTATCAAGGCTCTGGAAACAGGAGATAAGAACTTGCTTAAGAGCAGCCTTCAAACTGTCAGTGACCAGTTGGAATCACTTAGTCCAGATATTTATGTGGCCAAGCTGAAAAAACTCAAAGAAGCTGAGCAAGGCCTAGATGCCATTGCTAAGTCCTCTGGAGCAGGAGGTGGAGACTGTGGTATCGCCTTTGCCTTTGACCAAGCTAGCCGAGCTGCTCTAGTCGAGCGTTGGCAACAGGAAGGTATAGAGCTTTTGTATGAGGTTTAGGGGTCAGCTAAGTAGACATTATCACGCAAGAAAGTAAAGAAATAACCTATGACAAATCGTAAAGACGATCACATCCGTTATGCCCTCAAGTACCAGTCGCCCTACAATAGTTTTGACGATATGGAACTTATCCACAAGTCTCTACCGACTTATGATTTAGATCAGATTGACTTGTCCACACATTTTGCTGGACGAGATTGGGACTTTCCTTTTTATATCAATGCCATGACAGGTGGTTCTGCCAAGGGTGGGGCTGTCAATCGAAAACTAGCTGAGGTGGCCAGCCGCACAGGTATTCTCATGGTGACGGGGTCCTATAGTGCTGCTCTAAAGGGGGAAGCACCAGAATCCTTTGACTATCGCCAAGAGTTTCCAGACTTAGACCTAGCGACTAATATCGGTGTGGATAAGTCTGTGGACCTGGGCATTAAGACGGTGGAAGCTATGAACCCAGTCTTTTTACAGCTCCATGTTAATCTTATGCAGGAGCTTCTCATGCCTGAGGGAGAGCGTATTTTCCATACCTGGAAGGAAAATGTGGCGGCTTATGCACAGAAAATAGAGGTTCCTCTTGTGCTTAAGGAGGTCGGCTTTGGTATGGATGTGGAAACCATTCGTTACGCCATGTCTCAGGGCATCAAAACTGTGGATATCTCAGGTCGTGGTGGGACTAGCTTCGCCTATATTGAAAATAGTAGAGGCGGTAACCGAGATTACCTCAATGACTGGGGACAAAGCACCGTTCAGACCCTCTTGCAAGCCCAAGACCTTCGTGATAATGTGGAAATCCTAGCCTCTGGCGGAGTGCGCAATCCACTCGATATGGTTAAATGTCTGGTCTTAGGAGTAAAAGGCGTTGGCCTCTCACGAACAGTCCTTGAATTGGTAGAACGTTACCCTGTGGATAAGGTTGTGGCTGTCGTTAATGGCTGGAAAGATGACCTTCGTCTCATCATGTGTGCCCTTGATTGTCAAACTGTTGATGAGCTCAAATCTGTGGATTACATCTTACATGGTAAGCTACAAGGGACTTATATCAAGCAAAGAAAGTAGGAAAGAGCCAAGTGCTCTTTTTTAATTTTTAAAGATGATAAAACAATTTCTCTAGGCGATGATATTATGGAGACATCATTTTAACACCGGTCAAGGATAAATAATGACATTCCTGATTTGACTTGTTTCTAGCGAGCAAAGCGAGCACTTAACGAGACTTTCCGCTGTGAGAAAAGTTCTAGAAATACAAGTATTTCTAGAACTCGGAATTTTTGAGAGTAAAACAGTTTGGGGAACTGTTTTAGCCTGAGTCTAGAAATTAAAAAGTGAAGGGCTCAAAAATTAGTCATGGAGCTTCGAAGAAGTACGCTGACGTCCGCACTCACTTAAGGAAAGTCTAAAAAAATCCATTTTACAAAAGAATATCTTACAAAAAAGAGCGGAAGCTCTTTTTTTATTACCCACTCAAGCAAAAAGTAACTTTTCCCCTTGACAAGTTACTGCCTTAGGAGTATTATTTTCAGTGAAATACGGTAGGTGAGGCTACCACAAGGATACGGATGACTACCGCAAAGCAGTGGAGACACTACTCGTTGGTCAACAGTCCTGATTGCCAAGGTCAAGACTAAGCTCATTTCATCGCCTTGCGGAGCTAAAGCTTGAACGGTCCATTTTTTGACAGAATCTATTAAAAAATCAACCTCGAGTTTATAGAGTCTTACCTGTATATGAGTAGGACTCTTTTCTTTTGTCTGAGGTCCACCCACTATATAAAAAAATGAAAGGAGAAACCTATGAGACTAATCGACGATCACCCCGAACCGCACCTAACCAGTCAATCGCTGATTAGTGTCTTAGGGACTCCATAAGTGATTGGCTCCTGATTAAATAAGGAGATTCCAATGTCAACAAATAAAGAAAGACTTATTGCTGCTCTTCAAGAGCCACTTGAAACAACCCTTACTCGCTACAAGACTCACTTGGATGGCTTGAAGGAAGACCAAGTAGAAGAAAACCGTGACCTTTATGGGGAAAATGTCATAACCAAAGGACAAGAGGATTCTATCATCAAAAAGATTTATGAATCTATCATCAATCCCTTTACTGTTATTCTCTTAGTCATTGCTCTGGTTTCCTTTATCACCAATGTCTGGCTTGCTAAACCGGGTGAAGAAGACCCAACGACCTCTATCATCATTGTCACTCTAGTTTTGATATCTGGTGGTATCCGTTTTATTCAAGAACTTCGTAGCGACAAGGCTGCCAGTAATTTGTCTCGCATGATTGTCAATACAGCAACAGTACTTCGAGATGGCAGTGAGCAAGAAATCCCAATTGATGAAATTGTGGTTGGAGATGTGGTCAAACTAAGTGCGGGAGATATGATTCCGGCTGATGTGGTCTTACTAGATTCTCGTGATTTCTTTGTTCAACAGTCTGGCTTGACCGGTGAAAGCGATGCTGTGGAAAAAGCTTGTCTGGCTAAAGCAGATGGTCAAAATCTAGAGAGCCTGCTTGAAAGTGAGAGCCTTGCTTTCATGGGAACTAATGTTATCTCTGGTCGTGCAACAGCCTTGGTTTTAGTTGTTGGTGATGAAACCATGATGGGAGCAATTGAGCAGACCATCAATACTTATGACGAACCAACTTCATTTGAACGTGAGATGAATTCCATTTCTTGGCTCTTGATTCGACTCATGTTGGTTATGGTTCCTGTTGTTTTTGTGATTAACGGTTTAACAGATGGGGACTGGCTTGAAGCCGGCGTCTTTGCCCTTAGTGTGGGAGTCGGTTTGACCCCAGAAATGTTGCCGATGATTATCACAGCCAGTCTTGCCAAGGGTTCTATCATTATGGCCAAGGAAAAGGTGGTCATCAAAAAACTTAATGCTATTCAAGACCTAGGGGCTATCGACATCCTTTGTACGGATAAGACAGGAACCCTGACTCAGGATGAAATCGTTCTTGAGTACCCTCTTGATATCCATGGTGACCTTGACCTATCAGTACTTCGGAGAGCCTATCTTAATTCTTATTTCCAAACTGGCTTAAAAAATCTTATGGACCGTGCCATTATTAGCCGAACTGAAAGAGAAGCTAAGAAACATGACATCGTTCGTGACCTTGACCAGACCTTCCACAAGATTGATGAGCTACCTTTTGATTTTGAACGTCGTCGCATGAGTGTCATTGTTCAAGACACTGATGGATTTGTTAGCATGGTGACAAAAGGTGCCCTTGAAGAAATGCTCTCTGTTTCTAACTATGTGGAATACAAGGGAGACATTATCCCATTGACTGACGATGTTCGTGAGGAAGTCCTTGCGGAAGTTGCACAGTTGAATGAACAAGGTTTGCGTGTTCTCGGTGTTAGCTACAAATCACAGCTTAATGAAAATGACGTCTTTAGTGTCGAAGATGAAAGTGATATGATTTTGACGGGATATCTTGCCTTCCTTGACCCACCAAAACCATCAGCAGCACCTGCTATCAAGGCTTTGGCGGAATATGGTGTGACCACAAAAATTTTGACTGGAGACAATGATAAGGTGACACAGGCTGTCTGTGAAAAAGTTGGTCTAGATGTGACGCACATTCTACTTGGAAGTGATCTTGATACCATGTCAGATCAAGATTTGGCTAAGGCTGTGGAAACGACAACAGTCTTTGCTAAGTTATCCCCAGACCAAAAGGCACGAATTATCCTAAGCCTTAAGGAAAATGGGCATAAGGTAGGCTATATGGGTGATGGTATCAACGATGCCCCATCCATGAAGGTGTCAGATGTGGGGATTTCTGTGGATACAGCTGTTGATATCGCCAAAGAAACTGCAGATGTTATCTTGCTTGATAAGGATTTAATGGTCTTGGAAAAAGGTTTGGTTGAAGGACGGAAGGTCTATGCTAATATGACCAAATATATCAAGATGACCGTTTCTTCAAATTTCGGGAATATCTTTTCTCTCCTCTTTGCCAGCATTTTCTTACCATTCCTACCAATGGCACCTGTGCATTTGATTGTCCTAAATCTTGTCTATGATATCTCTTGTATCGCCCTTCCATTTGACAATGTGGACAAGGAATTTCTTAAAGAGCCACATATCTGGGAAGCCAAATCAATCATGCGTTTCATGGCTTGGATAGGACCTATTTCGTCCGTATTTGATATTTTGACATATATCTTGCTCTATTTCATCATTGTGCCAATGATTTTGGGGCATGGCTATGTTCATGGTTCACCAGAAGCAGCAGCCTTTATCATTATTTTCCAAACAGGTTGGTTTATCGAATCTATGTGGTCTCAAACCATGGTTATCCACATGTTACGTTCACCAAAACTACCATTTATTCAAAGTCACCCAGCACTATCAGTTGTTGTGACAACCTTATTTGCTGCTTTCTTTGTGACTTCTCTTCCATACAGTCCATTGGCTAGTCTCTTAAAACTCAGCCATCTAAACGGTCTCTATTTCATTCTCTTGTTTATCATCATTACTTTGTATATGCTTAGTGTTACCTTTGTGAAGCATATCTATATTAAGAAATACAAAGAATGGTTATAGGATAACTATTCTTAGAAAAAGAGCATAAGCTCTTTTTTCATTACCGTCCATTCTGCCAAAACTCTCTCATTTATGGTATAATAGGGCGATTATAGATAATCAGAGGCCCTAAAAAACGTCTGTTATGAGGACATCTTTTCTAAGAAATGAGAGACTATGTTTTCAAGGCCCCTTTCTTTCGTAGGCTATCCCAGTGGGAGGTTGAGGTCCTGAGATTTGGGGCTCAAGGCTAAGACCGCCTCGAAGGAAACCATCACAAATAAATCTTAAGAAGGAAAAAGAAAATGAGTAATTACGCTATTATCCTTGCTGCGGGTAAAGGAACTCGCATGAAATCAGATCTTCCAAAAGTATTGCACAAGGTTTCAGGCATCACTATGCTTGAGCATGTCTTCCGTGCAGTTTCAGCTATCGAACCAGCTAAAAACGTTACTGTTATTGGTCACAAGGCTGAGCTTGTTCGTGAGGTTTTGGACGGTCAATCTGCCTTCACTATGCAAACTGAGCAGTTGGGGACTGGTCACGCAGTAATGATGGCTGAAGAAGAGTTGGCTGGACTTGAAGGGCAAACGCTTGTTATCGCCGGTGACACGCCTTTGATTACCGGTGAAAGCCTTAAAAACCTTATTGATTTCCATGTTAATCACAAAAATGTTGCCACTATCTTGACTGCAACTGCGGACAATCCGTTTGGTTATGGTCGTATTATCCGTAACGAAAATGGCGAAGTGACTAAGATTGTTGAGCAAAAAGATGCCAACGAATTCGAACAACAGGTTAAAGAAATCAATACAGGGACTTACGTTTTTGATAATAAACGTCTCTTCGAAGCACTTAAAAACATCAACACTAACAACGCTCAAGGGGAATACTATTTGACAGACGTCATCTCTATTTTCCGTGAGAATGGTGAAAAAGTAGGTGCCTTCACTCTTCGTGACTTTGAAGAAAGTCTCGGGGTTAACGACCGTGTTGCCTTGGCTACGGCAGAAGATGTTATGCGTCGTCGCATCAACCAAGCTCACATGGTTAATGGTGTTACTTTCCAAAATCCAAACGCTACTTATATCGATGTGGATGTGGAAATTGAGCCAGACGTTGTCATTGAAGCCAATGTTACGCTTAAAGGGCAAACTAAAGTCGGTGCAGAGTCAGTGCTTACCAATGGGACTTATATTGTTGATTCAACTATCGGCGCCAATACTGTTATCACTAACTCTATGATTGAGCATTCAGTGGTTGAAAAAGGTGTTACCGTTGGTCCGTTTGCCCATGTTCGTCCGGATTCAATTCTCAAAGAAGGCGTTCATATCGGTAACTTCGTCGAGGTTAAGGGTTCTACCATCGGTGAAAATACTAAGGCTGGTCACTTGACCTACATTGGTAATGCGGAAGTTGGTTCTGACGTTAACTTTGGTGCTGGAACAATTACCGTTAACTATGATGGTCAACATAAATTCAAGACCCAAATTGCTAACAACGTCTTTATCGGAAGCAATTCAACCTTGATTGCACCGCTTGAAATCGGGGACAATGCACTTACAGCAGCTGGTTCAACCATTACAGAGAATGTTCCAGCTGACAGCGTCGCCATTGGACGTGGCCGTCAGGTCAATAAAGAAGGCTATGCCATTAAGAAACCTCACCACCCAAGCCAACAAAAGTAGGCTTAAGGCTATCTGAGCTTGGTTGTTCTTATAAAACCAGCTTAGAATGAGGTCAGAAGTAAAAGGAGTCAATTCATGGAGTTTGAAGAAAAAACACTCAAACGTGAGTCAAAATTTAAGGGACATATTTTTGAAGTTGCAGTAGACGAAGTCCTCTTGCCAGACGGTAAGACAGCTGGTCGTGAACTCATCTTCCACAAGGGAGCAGTAGCTGTTTTAGCGGTTACCCCAGAAGGAAAAATCATTATCGTCAAGCAATACCGTAAGGCTATTGAGGCGGTTTCCTACGAGATTCCTGCGGGTAAACTGGAAGTCGGTGAAGCTGGTGAAGAGATGGCTGCAGCAGCGCGTGAACTTGAAGAGGAGACTCAGTATAAGGGTGATCTCGAATTGATTCATGAGTTTTACACAGCCATTGGTTTCTGTAATGAAAAAATCAAGCTCTATGTGGCTACAAACCTCAAGCCTGTTGAAAATCCACGCCCACTTGACGAAGATGAGTTTCTTGAAATCTATGAGTTGACTTATGAGGAGTGTATGGAACTCGTAGCTTCAGGTGCAATTCAAGATGCTAAAACCATCATCGCTCTCCAATACTATGCACTTCATTTTGGAGGAAAATAAGTTATGAGTAAGCCACTTTTGACTGACGATGTCATTGAGCAGGCTAAGCGTGGGGAAATCGATTTAGAGGAACAACCTTATTATGAGGACTATGATCAAGAGTTCTACGATGAGGATTATGAGGCTGATTACCAGCCTTCGGCCTACAAGAGCCGTCGAATTGAGAATGCTAAACGCAATCAATTTCAACACAAGCTTAATCGCATCCTCTTTTGGGTTGTCGTCCTCTTGATTATTCTCTTCATTGCTGTCTTTTATTTCTAATAAGTCTATGAGTCAGATAGCTCTGTCTACTGATTCAGACAAGATTACAAGCTGAAAAGGAACTATATGAAAATTGGAATTATCGCTGCCATGGAGCAGGAGTTAGTGCTTCTAGTGGAGCAATTGGAAAATAAGGTTGAAGAAACTGTTCTTGGCAATACCTACTACACAGGACGCTTGGGCAAACACGACGTCGTTTTGGTGCAGTCAGGTGTTGGTAAGGTTATGTCAGCCATGTCTGTGGCTGTTTTGGCAGACCACTTTGGTGTTGATGCCCTCATTAACACTGGTTCTGCAGGAGCAGTAGCACCTGGACTTAAAATTGGAGATGTCGTTGTGGCATCAAAATTGGCCTATCACGATGTTGACTTGACAGCATTTGGCTATGACTATGGGCAAATGTCTATGCAACCACTCTACTTTGAAAGTGACTCTACCTTTGTAGAGACTTTTGAAAAGGTTTTGGCTCAAGCCTCTATCGACTCTAAAATTGGTCTTATTGCGACTGGTGATAGCTTTATTGCAGGTCAGGATAAGATTGATGCTATTAAAGGGCACTTTCCAGAAGTCTTAGCCGTGGAAATGGAAGGAGCAGCCATTGCTCAAGCTGCACACAGTGTCAAGAAACCTTTCATCGTTGTTCGTGCTATGAGTGATACAGCAGCCCATGACGCTAATATTACTTTTGACGAATTCATTATTCAGGCGGGAAAACAATCAGCTGCTATCTTAGTGGAGTTTCTCAAAGAGCTTGCCTAAAATACTTTAAATGAGTGTTTATGCTCAATTTCTTAATAAATTTAAAGACGACTGTTATTCCTTTAAGAATGGCAGTTTTTTTCTTCCTTTAGACAAGATAATCTTCTCATTTTTCAAAGAGAAAATCTGAATTTTAGTATTTTTTAGACAAAATTTGAATTAAAATTATGGCAATAAAATGAGAAAGAAAAACAATATTAAAAGAGAGACTCCGAAAGAAAGCTTATAATATAAGGGTTTAAAAATTTCACTATCTATTGATATCTTAGAAATCTTTACAAAACCTCCAAAGGGGTAAATAATTTTCTTGCAAAGTTCTGAAAATAGTGTATAATTCTGGTTGAAAAGGGTTACAAAAATGTTAAGATTTGTAAAAATGGGAGGATAGAATCATGAATAACCTATTCGGTGATTCGAGGCAGCGTTTCTCCATCCGTAAGTTTACGGTGGGCGTTGCTTCGGTCTTACTTTCGTCTGCGGTTTTTGGTGTAAGTACCGCTAATGCAGAACAAGCTGAAGAGCCTACGGGACAGCCAGCTACGAGTATACTTGAGGAAGCCAGTGAGTCTGATGGTGGGGGCCAAAGGACAAGCGCTAGCGTCTCAAGTCAAGAAGTGACAGCTGAACCTACTGTTCAGGCAGAGAGTACAAGTGCTATCTCAGTGACTGCTATTTCTAGTGAAGTTGCGCGTCAAGAGCAAACGGTTGCAAGCTCTGAACAAACTAGTTCATCGCAAGATAAGACTAGTGAAACTCTTAGTGAGAAACCTGTAACTGTTAGTGAAACACGAGAAGCTAGTGCTAGCGAACTTGCTGCAGCAAGTAATAGTAGTTCCACTTCATCTGATAATTTCGGACTTAAGGTTACCAATCTAAGTCGTCCAATTCCAGCGGATGTCAAGGTGACTAAGACAGGAACTGAAATCCATATTCAAAACCCTAACGTTGAGCTTCAATTTCCAGACGGAAATAGTATTTACTCAAGAAGTAAGGTTGTTTATCATGATATTTCATTCCCTAACGATATAGCTATTAATTCAGGTGACAAAGTTATCTTCACTCTTCCAAGTGAATTGCAATTTAAGACAAGCTATAGTGTTAATGTTTACAACCCTAATAACGAAGTTGTTGGTATTGCTCAGGTAGATCCTAAGAATAACAGTGTTGTAACCACATTTAATCATTATTTCGAAGATCACCCTATTGGGAAATATATGAATTTAGAGTTAGATACGCTTTATTCTGAAGCTCTCAAAGGTGGCGAAAAATTGCACCTCAATTTCAATGGTCATGTCGTTAATGTGACAGTTGGTTCTGCAAATCCTATTCCTGGTGACGAAGTCATTGCTAAATGGGGTAGTCAGGACAAGAATGATCCAACCCTAATTAACTGGGGAATGCGTCTTAATTACGCAAGACGTGTCTTGAATAATCTTCAATTGATCGATACTTGGTCTGATAATCAAAGATTTGTTGATAATTCTTTAGAGTTACGTTACATTGATTCTGCTGAGCCATGGGTTGATAAGGGTTCAGCTATGGAATTGATTAAGAGTTTCTCTCATGACGATACTAAATTTGAGTTAAATCTTGGTCGTTTGGACCGTATGGTTTATGTTTGGTATCAGACACGATTGACCAACCCAGCATCAGATTCTAATAATCCTACGAATAAAGTTGACCTTCATGCAGATGTTGAGTCAAAAACATATACTTCTGAAGTACGTTTAGTTGGAGGTCGTGGAAATGCAGGTGGTGAACAAGAGGTACATTTCAATCTTGAATTAGCCAAAGAGTTGGCAGGTAGAGCCTTGAAAGATAAGGAATTTACCTTCAAATTGGTTGATATGACAGATAATAAGATGGTTGATCTTGGTGAAACAACCAATGATGCCTCTGGTAAAATTGTCTTCTCAAATCTTGTACTTAACCAACCAGGTACTTACCACTATCGTGTGACAGAAGTTCCTGGTAATGATAGTGACGTCGTTTATGATAAGCTCCAAGCTGATGTGACTGTCCAAGTAGCTAGAGAAACCACAGATGGCCGAGAAAAATTAGTGGCCAAAGTGGTTTATCCAGATGACGTTATCTTTAACAATAAATTGGTAACACCAGCCAAGGCCAAAATTACATTTGGTAAGGAATTGACCAAGGTAGGTGTTAAGCAAGATCTAAAAGCAGATCAATTCCAATTTGTCCTTAAAGACCGTTTTGGAAAAGTCCTTGAGACTGTTGGAAATACAGCTGACGGTCAGGTTGCCTTTAGTGAGTTGACCTTTAACAAGGTAGGTACCTACAACTACACTGTTGAAGAACTTGCAGGTAAGGATGATGCAATTGTCTATGATACGATGAAAGCTGCTGTTTCTATCACGGTAACACGTGATGGTGATGCTCTTGTTTCAACCGTAGTTAATCCAAAAGACACCATCTTTAACAACAAGTTTGTGACTCCAGCTAAAGCTGCTATTCAGTTCAGTAAGGAATTGACTAAGGCAGGTGTTAACCAAACTTTGACTGCTAATGAGTTCCAATTTGTCCTCAAAGATAGTGCAGGCCATATTGTCGAAACTGTTGGAAATACAGCTGATGGTCGTGTTGCATTTAGTGAACTTCACTTTGATAAGGCAGGAACTTACACTTATACTGTTGAAGAAGTTAAGGGAACTAACGAAGATATCGTCTATGATGGTATGAAAGCGACTGTCTGGATTACAGTGACCCGAGATGGCGATGCTTTGGTATCAACGGTCGCTAATCCAAAAGACACTGTCTTTAATAACTTTGTTAAAGAAGTGCAACCAGCCAAGGCCAAATTCGAATTGACCAAGGTTCTTACGGGCCGTAACCTCAAAGATGGTGAATTTAGCTTCGTTCTTAAGGACGACAAGGGTAATGTTATCCAAACAGTGACCAATAATGCACAAGGAAACATTAGTTTTGAAAACATTGTCTATGACAAACCAGGTGTTTACTACTACACTGTTGAAGAAGTCAAGGGCAATGAAGCCGATGTGGTTTATGATAACATGGTAGCTAAATTCCAGGTGACTGTTACCAAGACTGTGGGTGAAAAGGAAAATCTGCTTGTAGCAGCAGTTCTCCTTCCTTTGGATACAGAATTTAACAATAGTTACATTCCTCCAAAACCTCCTACACCGCCAACACCACCGACACCACCAAGTGTCCCACCTAAACCACCAGTGGTTCCGCCGACACCACCAACACCGCCTACTCCACCAGTGACGCCAAAACCAGCTAAGCCAGTTCAATCCTCTGAGAAATCAGGACCTCAACTTCCAGAGACTGGTCAAGCTAACGATACTGCCTTGCTTGCCCTCGGTGTGGCAGCAGAAATGGCAGCAGTCATGGGTGTAGCATATAGCCATCGTCGCCGTAAAGACGTTTAAGATGATGACCTAAAAGATCGAGAATGCTCGATCTTTTTTAGTGTTGGAATGCCTATCTCATTAAATGAGAAATCAAGATAAAGCCAACTGCAGGATGAAATTTCTACTAAATTAAGCTATAATGAGGAGTATGAAAGTTCTACTTTATCTTGAAGGAAAATCGGTTCTTGAAAAATCAGGAATCGGACGGGCTCTCCACCATCAGATGCATGCCTTGGACTTGGCGGGGATTCCCTATACGACGGACATCTTGGGTGATTACGATGTCGTTCATATTAATACTTATGGTCCACGTAGCTTGATGTTGTTGCATGCTGCAAAACGCCGTGGCAAGAAGGTCATCATGCATGGTCATTCGACACGTGAAGACTTTGAGAATTCATTCATCGGTTCTAACCTTTTGGCCCCACTTTTTGGGAAATATTTGGCCCACATGTATCAAAAGGCCGATTACGTGATTACACCATCTGAGTATTCCAAAAAATTGATTCAGTCTTACGGAGTTACCACACCAATCATTGCTGTTTCAAATGGGATTGATCTGAAAAAATACGGTAAGGATCCACGTAAGGAAGAAGTTTTCCGAGACTACTTTGGTATCGAGGAAGGACAGCCAGTGGTTATTTGTGCGGGTCTTTATTTCCAACGCAAGGGAATTGAAGATTTCGTCAAGGTTGCTGAAAAGATGCCTCATGTTCGTTTCATTTGGTTAGGTAGTATCAGCAAATGGTTGATTCCTAAGAAGATTCGAGACATTGTCAATGGTAAGCATCCTGATAATGTCAGCTTCCCAGGTTATTTCAAGGGAGCCGTCTTCCAGGGGGCTATGAGTGGTGCTAATGCCTTCTTTTTCCCATCTTACGAGGAAACTGAAGGGATTGTGGTGCTAGAAGCCTTTGCTAGTCACCAGCATGTAGTTTTGCGTGATATTCCTGTTTATGAAGGTTGGGTTGATGACAAGTCGGCCTCATTTGGGCACAACGTGGACGAATTTGTAGTAGCCTTGCAAGATATTATCGATGGTAAAGTGGACAAACGTGAAGAAGGCTATAAGGTTGCAGAAAGTCGCTCGATTGATGATGTCGCCCAAAAGCTTGTTGAAGCCTACAAAGAAGTATTGGAGATTTAAATGCGTATCGGATTGTTTACAGATACCTATTTTCCACAGGTATCAGGTGTTGCGACCAGTATTCGCACGCTGAAGACGCAGTTGGAAAAAATGGGACATACAGTCTTTATCTTTACCACCACTGATAGAGATGTTGACCGCTATGAAGACTGGCAGATTGTCCGTATTCCGAGTGTGCCTTTCTTTGCTTTTAAGGATCGCCGTGTAGCTTATCGTGGCTTTTCCAAGGCACTAGAGATTGCTAAACAATATAAGCTTGATATTATTCATACGCAGACAGAGTTTTCATTAGGTCTGCTAGGGATTGCCATTGCACGCGAACTTAGGATTCCTGTTGTGCATACCTACCATACTCAGTATGAAGACTATGTCCGCTATATTGCCAAAGGTATGGTTATCCGTCCAAGTATGGTTAAGTACATTGTTCGTGGCTTTATGAGCGATTTAGATGGAGTCATCTGTCCGAGTGAGATTGTTTATGACCTTTTGCTCAAGTACAAGGTTGCAGCTGAAAAACGTGTCATTCCAACTGGAATTGAACTTGAAAAATTCCAACGTCCAGAGATTACTGAAGATGATGTGGCAGACTTGAGATCCAAGCTTGGTATCGCCTCTGATGAGACCATGTTGTTGAGCCTCTCTCGTGTGTCCTATGAGAAAAACATCCAGGCTGTGCTGGCTGCTCTCCCTTCTGTTTTGGAGGAAGACGACAAGGTGCGTTTGGTTGTGGCTGGTGACGGTCCTTACCTACCAGATCTTAAGTCTCAAGCCAAAAAACTTGGTATTCAGGACAAGGTGGTTTTCACTGGTATGATTGCGCCTAGTGAGACAGCACTTTATTATAAGTCTGCTGATTTCTTCATTTCGGCATCAACCAGTGAGACTCAAGGCTTGACCTATCTGGAAGCCTTGGCTAGCGGTACCCCTATCATTGCTCACGGAAATCCTTATTTGGATAATGTGATTACAGACCAGATGTTTGGAACGCTTTATTATCATGATAATGATTTAGCCGGGGCCATTTTGGAAGCTGCCATTGCAACACCAGAAAAAGACGAAACTAAGTGGGCTGACAAGCTTTATGAAATTTCTGCGGAAAACTTCGGAAAACGTGTCTATGAGTATTACTTGGACCTTACGATTTCTAAGGATTTCCACAATGACTTGAATGGTGAAGACAGTACCATGAAACGCTTGACGCGTATGGTAACTTATTTGCCGACTAAGGCTATTACCTTGCCTGTTAATGGCTCTGTTCGTATCCTCAAAGGATCAGCCAAACAGGTCAAGAAAATCAAAAATATCACGAAACTTTTGGATTAGGAAAGCTATCAGATTTTCCTAGTTAGGTAAAATCTTAGAATTGATTAATAAAAGAGATAATTAGCTTGAAAAATTACAGTTTCATGCTATAATAACGCATAGAGACATATCAGTCATGGGAAATCTTTCAGAGAGCGTGTGTCGCTGGGAATCACGCAGAGGACATGATTGGGACTACTCGATAAATTTTTTATGCAAACATAAAACGGTGGCCACGTTAGAGCCAATCAGAGGTGTAGGACAGACGCATTTTTTGTCGTACACGAACTAAGGTGGAACCACGTTGCGACGTCCTTTTGAGGATGTCGCAATTTTTTATGAGGAGATTAACTATGGAGTTGCAAGAATTAGTGGAGCGCAGTTGGGCAATCCGACAAGCTTATCACAATCTGGAAGTTAAGCATCATGGTTCCAAGTGGACGGTAGAAGAAGACCTCTTGGCTTTATCGAATGATATTGGAAATTTCCAACGATTAGTGATGACCAAGCAAGGACGCTACTATGATGAAACACCTTACACACTGGAACATAAACTTTCAGAAAATATCTGGTGGCTAGTAGAACTTTCTCAACGTTTGGATATAGACATCCTGACGGAAATGGAAAACTTCCTCTCTGATAAAGAAAAGCAGTTGAACATTCAGACTAGGAAGTAGTCTGCTAATAAAAAGTCAATGCTTAGAAACTATGAAATAATAAAAGGAGAAAATTATGATTAACATTACTTTCCCAGATGGCGCTGTTCGTGAATTCGAATCTGGCGTTACAACTTTTGAAATTGCACAATCTATCAGCAACTCTTTGGCTAAGAAAGCTCTTGCTGGTAAATTCAACGGTAAATTGATTGATACTACACGTGCTATCACTGAAGATGGAAGCATCGAAATCGTGACACCTGATCACGAAGATGCCCTTCCAATTTTGCGTCACTCAGCGGCTCACTTGTTTGCACAAGCAGCTCGTCGCCTCTTCCCAGACATCCACTTGGGTGTTGGTCCAGCTATCGAAGATGGTTTCTACTACGATACTGACAATGAAGCTGGTCAAATTTCTAACGAAGACCTTCCTCGCATCGAAGAAGAAATGAAGAAAATCGTTAAAGAAAACTTCCCATCAATCCGTGAAGAAGTGACTAAAGACGAGGCGCGTGAAATCTTCAAAAATGACCCATATAAATTGGAATTGATTGAAGAACACTCAGAAGACGAAGGTGGTTTGACTATCTACCGTCAAGGTGAATATGTTGACCTTTGCCGTGGTCCACACGTGCCATCAACTGGTCGTATCCAAGTTTTCCACCTTTTGAATGTTGCAGGTGCCTACTGGCGTGGAAATAGTGATAATGCTATGATGCAACGTATTTATGGTACAGCTTGGTTCGATAAAAAAGATCTCAAGGCTTACCTTAAACGCCTTGAAGAAGCTAAAGAACGTGACCACCGTAAACTTGGTAAAGAACTTGATTTGTTCATGATTTCTCAAGAGGTTGGTCAAGGTCTTCCATTCTGGTTGCCAAACGGTGCGACAATTCGTCGTGTCTTGGAACGCTACATCGTGGACAAGGAAGTAGCAGCAGGCTACCAACACGTCTACACTCCACCAATTGCCTCAGTTGAGCTTTATAAAACTTCAGGTCACTGGGATCATTACCGTGAAGATATGTTCCCAACAATGGATATGGGAGATGGTGAAGCCTTTGTCCTTCGTCCAATGAACTGTCCTCACCACATCGAAGTTTACAAACACCATGTGCATTCTTACCGTGAATTGCCTATCCGTATCGCTGAAATTGGGATGATGCACCGTTATGAAAAATCTGGTGCCCTTACAGGACTTCAACGTGTACGTGAAATGTCACTTAATGATGGTCATACTTTCGTAACACCTGAACAAATCAAAGATGAGTTCCAACGTACGCTTCAATTGATTATCGATGTTTACGAAGATTTCAACTTGACTGACTATCGTTTCCGTTTGTCATACCGTGACCCTAAAGATACTCACAAATACTTTGACAATGACGAAATGTGGGAAAATGCTCAAAGCATGTTGAAATCAGCCATGGATGACATGGAACTTGACTACTTTGAAGCAGAAGGTGAAGCTGCCTTCTACGGTCCAAAACTTGATATCCAAGTGAAGACTGCCCTTGGTAATGAAGAAACCCTTTCTACTATCCAATTGGACTTCTTGCTTCCAGAACGTTTTGACCTTAAATACATCGGAGCTGATGGAGAAGAACACCGTCCAGTTATGATTCACCGTGGGGTTATCTCAACAATGGAACGCTTTACAGCTATTCTTATTGAAAACTATAAAGGAGCCTTCCCAACTTGGTTGGCACCTCAACAAGTAACTGTTATCCCAGTTTCAAATGAAGCCCACACAGATTATGCTTGGGAAGTTGCCAAACAACTTCGTGATCGTGGTATCCGTGTTGAAGTGGATGAACGTAACGAGAAAATGCAATACAAGATTCGTGCGTCTCAAACACAAAAAATCCCTTATCAATTGATTGTTGGTGATAAGGAAATGGAAGACGGAACTGTTAACGTTCGTCGTTATGGACAAAAACAAACACATACAGAAGCTGTGTCAGAATTTGTAGAAAATATCCTTGCTGATATCGCTCGCAAATCACGCCCAGATGCCGAATAAAAAAAGGGTCGGTTAGCTAAGCTAACTGACTTTTTAGTAGGATAAACCATGCATGTTTTTATGAAAAGACTTTTATTTCTGATGGGAGCAGTTCTAGTCTTGTTACTGGCTAGCTTTATCTATCATAGATTAGCCTTGCAAAGAGAAAAGGCCTCTCTCAACCCTATGGGGCAAATGGTGTCTGTTAATGGCCATGATATGAGCGTCTTTGTGAAGGGGAATGGTCCACAAACCTTAGTTTTTCTATCTGGTGCTGGAACGGCCTCTCCCATTCTAGATTTTAAAGACTTGTATGATGGGCTTTCTAAGCAGTATAAGATAGTCGTTGTAGAGAGAGCTGGCTATGGTTATAGTGAGGACACATCTAAGTCCAGAGATGTGTCTGAGGTTCTTTCTGAGACACGTCAAGCCCTAGCCAAGGCACAAGTATCAGGTCCTTATATTATTCTTTCTCATTCGATGGCTTCCTTAGAAACGCTTTTGTGGCAAGAAAAATATCCAAGTGAAATACAGGCAGTCATCGGCTTAGATTGGGCTCTACCAGAGAGTTATTCGCAATTGAGAATGCATTCCCAGATTTTACGTATGGCTCGTTTAGGAAGTCAATTAGGTCTTTTAAGGTATATACCGAGTCGCTTATATGTGCCTAATGAAAATCTAAGTAGTAGTGATCGACGCCTCTATCAACGAATAGCTTATCGTCAAATACTGTCACAAGCTATGTTAAATGAGAGCCTATCTGTTGAGGAAAATACTAAAAAGGTTGATGCTAAGATAAATTCACAAATTCCCACCTTACTTTTGGTTTCTAATGGAGAAGGCACGAGTTTTAGCAAGGAGGAGTGGCGAAATTATGCGACCAGATTTGCAAAGGACCAGAAAAATATCGAACTGACTTTTTATGATGCCCCACATTATCTTTATCACTATCAGACCAAAGAGGTAGTTGCTAAGATAGAGGACTTCATAAAGGGGACCACTGATTAAACTAACTTATATTATTGAGGAGAGATGAGATGCTCATAGGCTCAAAAGCCTTTTCTAGCTTATGGAAGGAATGGCAAAAGGAATACCAGCCACTGCAGGTGCTGGAGTTATTGCTTGCTTATATAGAGATGCCAGAGGATCTATCTGGGGAGATAGAGGAAACTCAGCGTTTATTATCCTATTTTGACCCTGACTTGGCGCCTCATGATGCTTTCTGGAAGGATGTTGCCAGGTTAGTAGATTTGGCTTTTCCTGAGGACAGCTTATCTAAAAAATTCTCTATTGAGCGACAAATCCATCAGTTACGTTACCTGATTTCTAGTCAACAGGCCCAGTATGTGCGGACACATTATAAAAAAACAGGGATGACAGACAAAGAAGCTTTAGCTGTCTATCTCAGATGGAAACCTTTCACCATGTTTGATCAGGGGCGTCTGCACCAAAAGATTTCTTTCTGTGATGGCAAGGGGATTTATCCAGATGGGATTCCTAGTGTTAATCTCAAGATTCTCCTCTATAATCGTGTAGAGTTTATTCTAGATAGTCAGGGAAATTTTCTCAATGAGGTCGATGCGGAGCAGGTGACCGAGAGTGGAGTGGTTAATGGTGCTAGTTTCAACTATGGCAATTTCAAACGCCACTGGCAACTGGATGTGGAGCCGGTTCAACCACATGATCCTGCCTTTCGTAATCGGATGACCAAGGGTTTTCGATCACCCAACAAATTGAGAAAGAAGTGGGGCCGAAAAGAGCCTGAGCATTTTGACAAGTCTTTTTACAATCCAAATGGTATCTATGCCCAGTCACACAGATCTTTGGCTAATGATGTCAAACGTCAAGCCAGAACTTTTCTCGCCATGGTTTATGGCTTTAAACCAGTTCAGAAAAAGCAATCAAAGGAGGTTTATATGTCTAATCAACCACAAAACAATAAAGGGACAGCGGTTCTAGGATCACTAGTATTTATGGCCTTATACGCCCTAGGTATTTGGCACAATGCTGTCCGAGGAAATATTCCTTTCCTTATTCTATGGAGTGTTTTACTCTTAGTTAACGTCAGCTATTTGATTTTCCGCTTGAGAAAATAAAAAAAGAAAGTGATATGGACCTAAATGGTAAGAAATTTAGGTCTGTATCACTTTTTGTTTACATATGTCTATAAATTAAGGCAACTCTATTTCACTTAACCATTCAAAGATTTCATCATTACTATCAAAAGCAGAACCATTCTGACAGTGGAGGTCGCTTGAGTAGTTTTCTTTATCAAAAATGATTAATTTTTTCTCTTTTGACGGTATGGCTTCAAAATACTTAAATCCTAGTTGTTTATCGTAATACATATCATTAGTGGATAAAAGTACAAGAACAGGCCCTGAAATAGTTATCTCCTTAAATTCTTTACATCGTTTTATTAAAGAAGATAGTGAGGGTTCTCCAAAATTCCACTTTGCCTGTTCAACTTGCCAATTTAAAAACTTATTTCTTTGTATGTAAAACATAGCTAACTTTTCAAAAAAACTTGGTATCTCATCATCAATGAAACGATGGAATATTTGAGAGATACTATTTTTAAAGGATTCTAGGACACTTGGAAAATAATTATATAAAACAATACTATCAAATAAGTCATTTTTATTTCCTTGTGCGCGAGCCATTAGCAAACCGCCCAAGGATAGACCAATTCCGATAAAAGGTTTAGAAACTTGATTTTCGTAGTAATTAATTATGGCTTGGCAAACCTTTTCCCAATTAGGAATAAATGGAAGATGATGTTCTCTAAGGACAGAGGATTGACCTGGTCCCTCAAAAATGATGACATTATAACCTTCTTCGATTCCTGCAACAACATTTGTAAAGTAAAGTTCTTCTAACAAGGCATCGAAACCACCACAGATAAAGAGTGTTCCTTTGCACGTTGCTGTCTTATGAGTGAAATAAAGAGAACGTAATGAGATATTCTCATATGAAATCATTTCCAAACGATAAGGAATTTCTAACATCTTGAGTCCCTCATAAAAATATTGAACTGATAATTGGTAGACGTCTATTTTTCTTTTATCCAAAGGGGAAAGAAAAAATTCAGAGGCTTGAAAATAACGACTGGCTCGCAAAAAAGCATTTCCTCGACTAATTTTAGAAGAATATCGTTGAGTACGTTTTAATAGTTTTTCAGCACCGTCTTTCCAGCCACGATACCAAGATTCGTAATTACCGTCTTTAATTTGTTGGCAGATATTTTCAACCTCGGCAAAGTCACTCCCACCTCTAGGGCAGTACCATAGTACGCGCCGCGCTTCAAATTCGAATTCTCTTGTTTTAAAAAATACCATACTTCTCTCCTTTCGAAATGTAGTACAATAGTAACAGACTTTAATAATGAGAAAAAGAAGGTACCTAAAGGTAACATGGAAAACGAAATTTATTTACGCAAGCTTGCTCAACCCTTGTTAGGGAAATGGGCTGTATTTATTATTTTAACTTTAGAAAATGAGACACTCCATTTTGCGGAACTTGAAAGAAGGTTGAAAACAATATCTAGAAAGGTTCTTGCTCAAAATCTTCGTGAGTTAGAGTCAATTAACATAATCAGTCGTGAAGGTGTAGCTAGTACGGGTTCTCCAGTTTATTACGGGTTAACCGATTTGGGAAAAGATTTCTTACCACTTTTATATCAAATAAAAAAGTGGATTAGAGACCATGATGACTTGCTTTCACGAGAATAAGGTCATTTTTGCTAATATTAAACATATAGTGGAGCTTACTAGATTCCTGAAATCATCCACTGAACAATTTCATCTAAGGTCCGGTATTATTTAAGGAAATTTCAAAAATTTTATCTTCAATCTAAAAAGGTTTACCAATTGGCAAACCTTTTTTGTATATTCAATTATAACTTACCACTTGCTTTCTTCTGGGATAATAATCCAGCAAATGATGTAGAAAAGAAAACCTGTTCCAAATAAGAAGATCGCTGCAGCCCAAATAAGGCGAATAATGACAGGGTCAATGTCAAGATATTTAGCGATACCAGAACAAACACCGGCAATAATTTTGTTGTTTGGATCTCTTCTGAGTTCTTTTTTCATATGATTTACCTCCGTACTTCCTTATTATACCATAACACCTTGATGTCTAGTTGGCTTTAAGGAAGCATAAAGTAGACAATCCCCATATATTGAAGAGCCGAAGCCAACATGATGAAGAGGTGCCAAATCATGTGGAAGTATGGTTTTTTCTTAGCATAGAAAGCTGCACCAACCGTGTATGACAATCCTCCAGCAAGCATGAGTCCCCAAAAGGCAGGTCCTGTCTTAGTGACGATAGCTGGAATAATGAAGATAACCAACCATCCCATCATCAGATAGAGGAAGAGGGAGAATTTTTCATTGATTTTTTTAGCAAAGATTTTGTAGAGAATACCAAAAATTGTTGTTCCCCATTGGAGGACGATGATGCTGTAGCCTAGCCATCCGCCAACCAGTGAGAGGGCAACAGGGGTGTAGCTTCCAGCAATGGCGATATAAATCATGCTGTGGTCAATAATTCTTAGAACCATCTTGTGGGGTGAGTTGTAATCCATGGCATGATAGATGGCCGAGCTCAAGAACATGAGGAAAAGGCTGATAACGAAAACAGACATCCCGACAGCAGCAGTCATGCCGTAGCCGTTGTTGGCATGAACAGCAGTAATTGGCAGTAAGACTAGCATGGCCATAGCTCCGACGGCGTGAGTCACGCTGTTAGCCACTTCCTCACCAAAGCTAAGTTTTTTACTGAGTTTGAGGTTGGGAGAAGTGTTAAAAGTAGCAGTATTAGACATTGTTTCCTCCTTCAAGGTCGTTCAAAAGTTGATGGGTAGCTCGGTAGCATTGAAGTGTCTGACAGGCTGAGAGTATGACTTGCGGAGCCTCTTGGGGAAACTGACCATTCATACAGGCCACAAAGTCATTGTAGTAACTCTTTTGACTTTCAGCATCTGAATGTAGGATTTCCAAGGTTTTAGCAATCTCAGAAATCTCAAAGACAGTCTTCAGACTAGTGATGACAATAAGTCTAGCTACCTGAGCAGCATTATATTTTTTCTTGATGGGTTTTGCGACATGGCCATGTTTGACATAATTATTGACCATAGAGGCGGTTAGCCCCTTGTCGTTTGGCCCCAAAGTACTTTGGGTGACCTGATTGACATAGAGCAAAACCTGATCCAAATAGAGTTCAATCTCTGGTAATTCTTCCCAGAGAGGGTATTGTTGTGTTGTCAAATTATAAAAACCTCTTTATCTAGTTTTCATAACCAGATTATAACATTATAGAAATTTAAGTCAAGTCAGAACTTACGGGAAATGAAAAAGATGTTGAGATAATATGTTCAACATCTTTATTTCTTATGTGATATGGCAGAGTTATTTTTTAAAACTGCTTCAGTATCTCTTTTTATGGGGTTCTAAGTTTCTCCAAAATTGCTTGTGTAGTTTCTTGATTCATATGTTTGGCCTTGAGAAGTTCAGCCAAAACGTGAGGCATCTCTTCAGGACTAGCACCGGCTAGTAGGGCTAGAGATTTGGCCTGAAGTTTCATATGTCCTGCTTGGATACCTGTTGAAGTCAGAGCTTTGAGAGCAGCCAGATTTTGTGCTAAACCAAGAGAAACGATGATACTAGCTAGGGTTTTGGCATCTAGATGGTTAAGTAAGTCGTGGGCGATAGAAACACTAGGGTTAAGTCCGATTGAACCGCCACGGGTTGCAATTGGCATGGGGAGTGTTAATTCTCCCACCAATTCTTTAGCCTCCTGGTCATAAGTCCATGTGGACAGGCCACGGTAGCTACCATCCTTGCTAGCATAGGCATGGCTACCAGCCTCAACTGCTCGCCAATCATTGCCAGTCGCAATAACTAGGGCATCGATACCATTGAAAATTCCCTTGTTATGGGTAGCTGCTCGGTAAGGGTCCACCTGGGCCAACTGGCTAGCCATCTCCATTTTCTTAGCTAAATCATGAGCGTCTTCCTTGTTACGACTGAGGAAGCGTGTGCTAAGACGACAAGTTGCTGTCACTAGACTCTCGGTGGCAAGATTTGAGAGAATGGCCATGAGACTTTGACCTTCTGAGAGATTTTCCAGTTCTGGCACCAGTGCTTCCATCATGGTGTTGACCATATTGGCTCCCATGGCTTCTTGGGTATCAACGGCTAGATAGACAATGAGGAAGTCTCCTTTAGTCTCAGTCCAGAGCTTGCGAGGGCCACCCCCACGCTTAACAATAGAAGGGTGAGCCTCTTTGGCAACCTCTATAAGGTCCTGACTGGCTGCTTGAATTTTTCTTGAAGCATCATCCTTATCAGGAACGTCAAAGAGGGCAACTTGTCCAATCATCTTACGGTCATGAATCGTAGTCGTGAAACCACCAGAACGCTTAATGAGCTTGCTAGCGTAGGAAGCAGCAGCCACAACTGAAGGTTCTTCGGTAACCATGGGAACCTGATAAGTCACACCATCTACCAATACATCTGGGCAAATGGCAAAGGGGAGTGTGAATCGACCAATGACATTTTCAGCCATTTGATTGGCTGTTTCAAGGGTAAGTTGTTGGTCCTTATCCAGAAGATCTTGATTTTCCTGTGACAAAAGAGCATTCGTTTTCAAATGCTCTTTACGTTCTTGCGGTGTCTTCTTGGAAAAACCAGTCCAAGAGAGTTTAGTCATATTAATTTCCTTTGTAGATACGTTGGTGTTCAGAGATTTCAGTTAAACGGAAAGCTCCGGTTTGGTAATCAGCGAATTGAGTAGAGCCAGTGTCATCCAACTGCGCCTCTTCATAGAAAAGTTTTTCATAATCAGCAACGCTCAAGGGTTGACGTTTGGCAAAGGTATCTAGACGGTCTGAACGAAGCAGGTCTTTGTAGCCCTCAACCAGACGTCCTGAGAAAATTTCAGAGACAGCTCCAGAACCGTAAGAGAAGAAGCCAATCTTATCTCCTGCTTTAAGGTCTTGCGACTGTTCAAGCAATGAAAGAAGTCCAAGATAAAGTGACCCTGTATAGATATTTCCAATTTGGCGACTATAGGTAATTGAAGCATCAAAGTTGTTTGTTAAACGCTCTTTATTCTCGGGATTCAAATCTTTTGGAATGATTTTATTAAGTCCCTTAAGAGCTAGCTTAGGATAAGGAAGGTGGAGACAAAAAGCTGCAAAATCAGCAAAGTCAGCCTGATGACGCTCTTGGTAAGCTGCCCAAGTTGTCTTCAAACTGTCAAGGTACTGTTTGGTTGAATAGATGCCTTGAACATAAGGCGTTGAACTGTAGTTTGGACGCCAGAAGTCCATGACATCACGAGTTTGTGCCACGTTGTCATCAGCAAGCTCCAAAATACGTGGATTCTGACTGACTAGCATAGCTACAGCACCAGCTCCCTGAGTAGATTCACCTGAAGATCCGACACCATAGCGAGCGATGTCACTAGCGATAACCAACACCTTGCTCTCTGGGTGGGCTGCTACGTGCAATTTAGCATAGTTAAGTCCAGCAGTTGCAGCATAACAAGCTTCTTTCATCTCAAAAGAACGGGCAAAAGGTTGAATACCCAAAAGACTGTGAACATAGACAGCAGCAGCCTTTGACTGGTCAATGGAAGACTCAGTAGCCACGATGACCATATCGATAGCTTTTTTGTCATCGTCATTTAAAATATCAGCCGCCGCATCAGAGGCAAGCGTCACAATATCTTCTGTAATCGGCGTAATACTGGTTGCATCAAGCATCAGCCCCTTGCTGAATTTTTCAGGCTCCACCCCACGGGCAAGAGCGAGATCAGCCATGTTTAGAACATATTGACTGGTCGCAAAACCAATCTTATCAATTCCAATAGACATATGATGTTTCCTTTTTTCTTCATTGTAGAGTATCCAGAAGATACTAATCTATAGTGATTTTACCATAAAAGAGCGCTTTCGCCTTGAAAAAACTTTGATAGTTAGTTATATCTCATTTTTTGATAGGAACTAGGGGATTTTACACGACTTACATTTGCTATTCCATAGCTTATATTTCTCATTTACACCAGAATAAGGTAAAATTGAAATGGTAATCTACTTGTTTTTTAGCTATGTTAGAAAAGTAAAATTGTTGTTATATATTGAAATCATTGCGAGCGTTAAGTGAGACTTTCCGCTGTGAGATAAGTGTCTGTAAATAAAGTGTTTTGTTTACAGACACTCGGAATTTTTGAGACCATAGGCTCAAAAATTAGTCTTGGAACTTCGAAGAAGTTCGCAGACGTCCGTAATCACTTAAGGGAAGTCTCAAAAAATACTTTGTTTTCAATAGAATAAAGAGGAAAATCATGACAAAAGCAGACACTATTTTTAAAGAAAATATCACTAAAATCATGGAAGAGGGTGTTTGGTCGGAGCAAGCACGTCCTAAATACAAGGATGGGACTACAGCCAATTCCAAATACATCACAGGGTCTTTTGCAGAATATGATTTGAGCAAGGGAGAGTTTCCTATTACCACTCTTCGTCCTATTGCTATCAAATCTGCTATCAAAGAAGTGCTTTGGATTTACCAAGACCAGTCAAATAGCCTAGATGTCCTTGAAGACAAGTATAATGTGCATTATTGGAATGACTGGGAAGTTGAAGGCGTACCTGCCAATAATGGGGACAAGCGTTCGATCGGTCAGCGTTATGGGGCGGTCGTTAAGAAGCACGATATTATTAACCGTTTGTTGGCTCAGTTGGAGGCTAATCCGTGGAATCGCCGTAATGTCATCTCCCTTTGGGATTACGAGGCCTTCGAGGAGACAGCAGGACTTCAGCCTTGTGCCTTCCAAACCATGTTTGACGTTCGTCGTGTGGGTGGGGACATTTATTTGGATGCTACTTTGACGCAACGCTCTAACGATATGTTGGTGGCTCATCATATTAATGCCATGCAGTATGTGGCCCTTCAGATGATGATTGCCAAGCACTTTGGTTGGAAAGTTGGTAAATTCTTTTATTTTATCAACAACCTCCATATTTATGACAATCAATTTGAGCAAGCCGAAGAACTGCTCAAACGTCAGCCCTCTGATTGCCAACCACGCTTGGTCCTCAATGTTCCTGATGGAACGAATTTCTTTGATATCAAACCAGAAGATTTTGAATTGGTTGACTATGATCCTGTTAAACCTCAACTCAAATTTGACTTAGCAATTTAATAAATGCTTATGATTTAAGCCCATAAAGAGCTGGCAAAGTTTTTTCCAAGCTCTTTTTCTCTTTTTTTGTTAGAATGGATTGTAAACTTAAAAAGAAAAGGAAATACTGTGTCTAAACAACTCATTGCTATTTGGGCGGAAGCTCATAACCATGTTATTGGGAAGAATCACACCATGCCTTGGCACTTGCCTGCTGAACTGGCACATTTCAAGAAAACTACCATGGGTTCAGCAATTCTCATGGGACGTGTGACCTTTGATGGCATGAACCGTCGTTGCCTACCAGGACGTGAAACCTTGATTTTGACACGAGATAAGGACTTCGACTGTGAGGGTGTGACGACCGTTACGAGTGTTGAGGAAGCTCTGGCTTGGTTCGAACAGCAAGATAAGGACCTCTATATTGCTGGTGGTGCTGGTGTCTACAAGGCTTTTGATGGACGTTATGATGCACTCATCAAGACAACTATTGAGGCTGATTTAGAGGGAGACACGTATTTTCCACAACTAGATATGACGGCATTTAAAGAGGTATCACGTGACCGCGTGGTCAAGGATGATAAAAATGCCTACGACTTTAGCATAAGTCGCTATGAAAAAGAAGGAGACTAGGTTCATGCAACGTAGTGTTTTTGGGTTATTTACTGCATTATTGGGGGTGCTTTGTGTACTCTCTGCCATTCCTGCCTTTCGCAAGAAACGTTATGGGTTAGCAGTTTTTCTCTTTTTAAATGCTTTTACTAACCTTGTCAATACTATTCACGCCTTCTATGGCACCCTATTTTAGAAAAGAGTGAGGAATAAATGGCTGGAAATCGTAATGAAGAAATGGTTTATTGTTCATTTTGTGGCAAAAACCAAGAAGAAGTAAAGAAAATTATCGCTGGTAATGGCGTCTTTATCTGTAACGAATGTGTGGCCTTGTCACAAGAAATCATTCGTGAGGAAATGGCAGAAGAAGTTTTGGCTGACTTGGCTGAAACTCCGAAGCCAAAAGAACTTTTAGATATTTTGAACAACTATGTCGTGGGGCAGGACCGTGCCAAACGTGCCTTGGCGGTAGCTGTTTACAATCACTATAAACGTATCAATTTCACAGAAAGTCGTGAAGACAATGATGTGGATTTGCAGAAATCAAATATTCTCATGATTGGACCAACTGGTTCAGGGAAGACTTTCTTGGCTCAGACCTTGGCTCGTAGCTTGAATGTTCCATTTGCGATTGCGGATGCAACATCATTGACAGAAGCAGGTTATGTGGGTGAGGACGTGGAAAATATCCTCCTCAAACTGATTCAAGCGGCAGACTTCAATATCGAACGTGCGGAACGTGGTATCATCTATGTTGACGAGATTGATAAGATCGCTAAAAAGGGTGAAAATGTATCAATCACTCGTGACGTTTCTGGTGAAGGGGTTCAACAAGCTCTCTTGAAGATTATCGAGGGAACAGTGGCTAGCGTTCCACCTCAAGGTGGTCGTAAACACCCTAACCAAGAGATGATTCAAATTGATACGAAGAATATTCTCTTTATCGTGGGCGGTGCTTTTGATGGTATCGAAGATATCGTTAAGCAACGTCTTGGTGAGAAAATCATTGGTTTTGGTCAAAATAATAAGGCAATTGATGATGACTCATCATACATGCAAGAAATTGTGGCTGAAGATATTCAAAAATTCGGTCTTATCCCTGAGTTTATCGGACGTTTGCCAGTCCTTGCGGCCCTTGAACAGTTAACGGTTGACGACTTGGTTCGTATCTTGACAGAGCCTAGAAATGCCTTGGTTAAACAGTACCAAACCCTCTTGTCTTATGATGGGGTTGAACTGGAGTTTGACCAGGATGCTCTTGAAGCTATTGCAAGTAAGGCGATTGAACGTAAGACCGGTGCGCGTGGCCTTCGCTCTATCATTGAGGAAGTTATGATGGATGTCATGTTTGAGATTCCGAGTCAGGAAGATGTGACTAAGGTTCGTATTACAAAAGAAGCCGTTGACGGCACAGCTGCTCCAGTATTGGAAACAGCATAAGGAGGACCTATGGCTGAAGAACAAGTCCTAAATACGCACAATGCTGAGATTTTACTCAGTGCGGCAAATAAGAGTCACTACCCACAAGATGACCTCCCTGAAGTTGCCCTAGCAGGACGATCGAATGTCGGTAAGTCAAGCTTTATCAATACACTTCTTGGTCGTAAAAACCTAGCACGTACTTCTGGGAAACCAGGGAAAACTCAGTTGCTTAATTTCTACAATATTGACGATAAGCTTCGTTTTGTGGATGTGCCAGGTTACGGTTATGCCCGTGTGTCTAAAAAAGAACGTGCCAAATGGGGCAAAATGATTGAGGAGTACCTCGTGACTCGAGATAATCTTCGTGTCGTTGTTAGCTTGGTTGACCTCCGACATGAACCAACTCAAGACGATATCCAAATGTATGAATTTCTCAAGTATTATGAAATTCCGGTCATCGTTGTAGCGACTAAGGCTGACAAGATTCCTCGCGGAAAATGGAACAAGCACGAGTCAATTATTAAGAAAAAACTCAATTTCGATAAAAATGACCATTTCATCGTCTTTTCATCTGTCACACGTGACGGTTATGATGAAGCATGGGATACGATTTTAGCAGAATTATAAAAAGAGCTCGGAGAAATCCGAGTTTTTTTCTTGCGATAGTTTTTGTCTATCTCTTTGATAGTTTCCACCTATTATCCAAAGGGTTTTTATTATGATAAGCTTATTTTATTACATCTATTGGAGGAATCTATGGAAAACCATAATTATGAAAATGAAGGTCAGTTTCAACGGAAGATGACCTCACGCCACCTCTTTATGCTCTCGCTAGGTGGTGTTATTGGTACCGGTCTCTTTCTTAGCTCAGGCTATACGATTGCACAAGCAGGCCCTCTTGGTGCGATATTATCTTATCTTGTGGGGGCTATCGTTGTTTACTTAGTCATGCTTTCATTAGGTGAGCTAGCTGTTGCTATGCCAGTAACGGGATCCTTTCACACCTATGCCACTAAATTTATCAGTCCGGGAACCGGCTTTACGGTAGCTTGGCTTTATTGGATTTGTTGGACGGTAGCCTTGGGAACAGAATTTCTGGGTGCGGCCATGTTGATGCAACGTTGGTTTCCATCAGTTCCGGCTTGGATGTTTGCGGCATTCTTTGCCTTGGTGATTTTTGGAATTAATGCTCTGAGCGTAAGGTCTTTTGCGGAAGCGGAATCTTTCTTCTCTTCTATAAAGGTTATTGCTATCTTGGTTTTTATCATCCTAGGTCTGGGGGCTATGTTTGGTTTGGTCAGCTTTGATGGTCATCGTGAAGCTATTATGTTCAAGCATTTGACGGCTAATGGTCTCTTTCCAAATGGTGGTCTTGCCATTGTATCAGTCATGTTGGCGGTTAACTACGCCTTTTCGGGAACAGAGTTAATCGGTATCGCAGCTGGTGAGACAGATAATCCTAAAGAGGCTGTTCCACGTGCTATTAAAACGACAATTGGACGCTTGGTTATCTTCTTTGTCTTGACCATTGTGGTATTGGCTTCGCTTCTTCCCATGAAAGAAGCAGGGGTATCTTCAGCACCTTTCGTTGATGTTTTTGACAAGATGGGGATTCCATTTGCGGCAGACATCATGAACTTTGTTATCCTGACAGCTATTCTTTCTGCTGGGAATTCGGGACTCTACGCTTCAAGCCGTATGCTTTGGTCTTTGGCCAATGAGGGAATGCTCAATAAAAAGCTAGTGAAAATTAATAAACATGGAGTTCCAATGACAGCCCTTTTGATTTCCATGGCCGGAGCAGTTTTATCGCTCTTTTCAAGTATCTATGCTGCAGATACAGTTTATCTAGCTTTGGTATCAATCGCTGGTTTTGCAGTTGTTGTTGTCTGGCTCTCCATTCCTTTGGCACAAATCAACTTCCGTAAACAGTGGAAGCTAGAGCATTCTGAGGACGAGTTAGACTATAAGACACCGTTTAACCCAATCCTACCTTATATCACAATCGTTCTCTTGGCCATTTCTGTGCTAGGGATTGCTTGGGATAGTTCGCAACGTGCGGGACTTTACTTCGGTATTCCTTTCATGATTTTCTGCTACCTCTATCACTACCTTCGCTTTAAAAAATGGTAAGGAGGCCTTGTATGGCAACATTTAAAGACTATTTAGAGAATAAATCTCCCCTCATTCTTCATGGAGCTCTAGGAACAGAGATGGAGAGCTTGGGTTATGACATTTCTGGCAAACTCTGGTCAGCCAAGTACCTTCTTGAAAAGCCAGAAGTTATTCAAAAAATCCACGAAACCTATGTAGCCGCTGGGGCTGACTTGATTACCACATCGTCTTATCAAGCGACCTTGCCAGGCTTGATGGAGGCTGGTCTTACTGAGAAAGAAGCGGAGCAGATTATTGTCTTGACAGTTCAGTTGGCAAAGAATGCACGTGATAAGGTCTGGACAACATTAGATGAGACTGAGAAGGCAAAGCGTCCTTATCCATTGATTTCTGGAGATGTCGGTCCTTACGCAGCTTATTTGGCTAATGGTTCTGAGTATAGTGGTGATTATGGTCAAATTACTATCGAGAAGCTTAAGGATTTTCATCGGCCTAGGATTCAAATTCTCCTAGATCAAGGTGTGGACTTGTTAGCTTTGGAAACTATTCCAAATCGTTTAGAAGCACAGGCCTTGATTGAACTCCTGACTGAAGAATTTCCAGAATCAGAAGCTTATCTCAGTTTTACAGTCCAAGAACCAGTCACTATCAGTGATGGGACTTCTTTAGAAGAGATTGCCAAGCTTGTTTCCCAGTCAGACCAAATCTTGGCCCTAGGAATCAACTGTAGTTCGCCTCTTCTTTATGATCAGGCTCTTGCTATTCTTAAAAATGCTGGAAAAGCCCTCATTACTTACCCAAACTCAGGTGAGGTTTATGATGGCAGTACGCAGACTTGGAAACCTAAGGATAAGGATGCTCTAACCTTAGTTGAACATAGTAAAGATTGGCATGCTCAGTTTGGAGTTAAGATTTTAGGTGGCTGCTGTCGCACACGTCCAAATGACATTAAAGCCTTATATACAGAGTTTAGAACCTAGTCAAATTTCTAATTATTTGTTATAATAGGAGACTGTAAGGCTATGAGCTCTACACATTATTAGTAGAAAATGAAGCCAGCGTTAAGCTGGTTTTTAAAATGAAGAGGAAAATATGACCTACGAACAAGAATTTCTAAAAGACTTCGAAGCCTGGGTTGTTACCCAAGTTAAAGTAAACGAAACGGCCTTGGCCGCTAGCAAGAAAATCTGGGAAGAAGACGGAGATGAACGTGCACGTGATGCAAGTTACCGCTATGAAGCTAAATTGGATGCTTACAATTTCCTAATTGGTAAGTTTGCCAACTATCGTGCTGGCAAAGGTTTCCATGATATGCCAGATGGCTTGTTCGGGGAACGTCACTATTAATAAAGGATGAAAAAGAAAATGGCGATACTACTTTATAGAAAGGTATCGTCTATCAAAATAGGAGAAAACTAAACATGGCTAAAGTAAAAAATAAAAAGAAAGCTTTTAAACACCGTTTGAAAAAACAAGGACTTTTCAATAATGTTAAAGCCCCTGTTCCCCCCGTTGCGCCTGTTCCACCAGTGCCACCAGTAGCACCACAACCTGTTGCTGAAACTAAGACAGTTGCCAAGGAAGAAGTAGCAGCCAAAGACCTTAGTCTTGAAGCTTTCGCAGAACTTCCAGAAGTTGAAGGCCTTCGTTCAAACCTTGTAGAAACTCTTTATAATGAAGGTTTGACTTCAGTAGAGGCTTTTGCTACTGTGACTGAAGAAGAAGTTCTTGCCCTCAAGGGTGTCGGACCTGCGACAGTTAAAAAATTGAAAGAAAATGGTGTTAGCTTCAAAGCTTAAGCCTAAAAAAGATCCGAGGTGTAGCCTTCGGATTTTTTATTGTTTTAGAAAGCATTGCTTGATTAGAAAAACAAGAAAACCACTAGTAAATCTAGTGGTTAGTAGGTCTGGATTGTTTATTTCTTTGGATTTTGTTTGGTTAAATTAAGTCCAAAAGGTACCAAGTTTTCTTGATGCCTGCGAATGCGCCCCATATTTTCAGTGTGGCGGAAGATGATAAGCAAAGCCATGATGGTAAGAACCCCAGTGAAAATAAGGTCATAGCTATCTAGTAAGAAATGGATGGCTGGAAACACAGCTAAGGTAATAAGTCCAACAATTGCTGCAGTGACACTTGAAAATGAAATCATGCTGGTTAGATAGAGTGTAAGGACAAAGACCAAGAGTAGGAATACACAGTAGAGTGGGGCAAAGCCAAGAAGCACCCCTGCACTTGTCGCAACAGCCTTCCCACCTTTAAATCCAGCAAAGATTGGAAAAACATGTCCGATAATGGCAAAGAAACCAATGACTAGAGGTGAAACTTCTGTGACACCAAGCCAGATAGGTAGAAGGACAGCCAAGGTCCCCTTGAACATATCAACCAAGAAGGTGATGGTACCAGCAGTCTTACCTAGAACACGAAAGGTATTGGTTGTTCCAGTATTTCCAGAGCCATGCTCACGAAGATTGGTATGGAAGAATAGTTTCCCAATCCAGAGGCCGGTCTGAATGGAACCTAACAAGTAGGCGATTAGGATTAACAATAAGATTTTCATGAGATAATTATAGCATACAGCCTAGTAATTGACAAAGTCAGTCAGCCTTAAGATATCTTTTGGACTTTCTTGATTTCCTTTGCAAATTCTTCTGAAAACTTATAAAATAATAAGGATGAAAATTTTGGAGGTCACTCTTGGCTAAAAAAGAAATAAATGTAAATAATTATAATGATGATGCCATTCAGGTACTAGAAGGGTTAGATGCGGTTCGCAAGCGCCCAGGAATGTACATTGGCTCAACGGATGGAACAGGACTTCACCACCTAGTTTGGGAGATTGTCGACAATGCGGTCGATGAAGCTCTTTCTGGTTTTGGTGATGTCATCGCTGTCACCCTAAATAAGGATGGTTCCGTTTCTGTTTCTGACTCTGGACGTGGGATGCCGACAGGTATGCATGCCATGGGTAAACCAACAGTTGAAGTTATTTTCACTGTTCTCCACGCGGGTGGTAAATTTGGACAGGGTGGTTATAAGACTTCTGGTGGTCTTCACGGTGTGGGTTCTTCAGTTGTTAATGCGCTATCTAGCTGGCTTGAGGTAGAAATTACCCGTGACGGTAGTGTTTATCGTCAGCGTTTTGAAAATGGGGGTCACCCTGTAACAGGACTTGAAAAAATCGGCAAGGCACCTAAATCTAAGACAGGTACAAAAGTTACCTTTATGCCTGATGCTAGTATCTTTTCAACGACTGACTTCAAATTTAACACCATTTCAGAACGTCTCAAAGAATCAGCCTTCCTTCTTAAGAATGTCACTATGACATTGACAGACTTGCGTGGTGAAGAAGAAGTTCGGGAAGAATTCCACTATGAAAATGGGGTTCAAGACTTTGTTTCATATTTGAATGAGGACAAGGAAACGCTGACACCAGTTATTTATATTGATGGAGATCAGCAGGATTTCCACTTGGAATTAGCCCTTCAGTATAATGACGGTTACTCTGACAATATCCTTTCCTTTGTCAATAATGTCCGTACTAAGGACGGAGGTACCCACGAAACAGGCTTTAAGTCTGCCATTACCAAGGCTCTTAACGATTATGCACGTAAAACAGGTCTTCTCAAAGAGAAGGATAAGAACCTTGAGGGGTCAGATTATCGAGAAGGCTTATCAGCAGTTATCTCGCTCTTAGTTCCTGAGGAACACCTTCAGTTTGAGGGCCAAACCAAGGACAAACTTGGATCTCCTTTAGCTCGTCCTATTGTGGATAGCATCGTTTCAGAGCATTTGACTTATTTCCTTATGGAAAATGGAGATCTGGCTTCTAACTTGGTGCGTAAGGCTATCAAGGCCCGTGATGCCCGTGAAGCTGCCAGAAAAGCTCGTGATGCCAGCCGAAATGGCAAGAAAAATAAAAAAGACAAGGGGCTCTTGTCAGGAAAATTGACGCCAGCCCAGTCTAAAAATGCAAAGAAAAATGAGCTTTATCTGGTCGAAGGAGATTCTGCCGGTGGATCAGCTAAACAAGGCCGTGATCGTAAATTCCAGGCCATTCTTCCTCTTCGAGGGAAGGTCCTCAACACTGAGAAAGCCAAAATGGCAGACATTCTCAAAAACGAAGAAATCAATACCATGATTTATACTATCGGTGCTGGAGTTGGAGCTGACTTTAACCTTGACGATATTAACTACGACAAGATTATCATCATGACCGATGCCGATACCGATGGAGCTCACATCCAGACCTTGTTGCTCACTTTCTTCTATCGTTATATGCGTCCACTGGTTGAAGCAGGACATGTTTATATCGCTCTGCCTCCTCTTTACAAGATGTCCAAAGGGAAAGGTAAGAAGGAAGTTGTCGAATATGCATGGACGGATGGGGAACTTGAAGAACTTCGTCAAAAATTTGGTCGTGGCGCTCTTCTTCAACGTTACAAAGGGCTTGGTGAGATGAATGCTGACCAGCTTTGGGAAACAACTATGGATCCAGAGACCAGAACGCTTATCCGAGTGACTATTGACGACCTAGCGCGTGCCGAACGTCGTGTCTCAGTTCTTATGGGAGATAAGGCGGCACCACGCCGTCAATGGATTGAAGATAACGTTAAATTTACCTTGGAAGAAAGCGGCGCATTTTAGGTTGCAGACCAGAAGGGAAAGTAATAAGATAGAGTCAAGGAGAGCGCTTACTATCAATAGATACTTGGGATTATAAAGAAACAAGTTGATTGTTTTCTACATTGTTTATTAACGATTTGCTGTGTCATTGACTAGAAATTAATAGGAGGTAGAAAAATGGATTTTAATGTTATCGATTATCTAGCTTACCATGCAGATGTAGCTGTTCCGGCTATTATTCTTATGGTTATTGTTTCTACCATATACTTAATTTTTTATGGCATACGACCTATAAAAACACGCTTTTTTATCCTTTTTCTCCTATCTATAGTTTCCCTCATAATCTTCGTGGTGGATAATCCTCTCTATTCTTATTTTGGTAGTCCATACTCAGGTTTATTATTTGTTTTTTACTATATGTTGGTCTTTTCAGTGTTTTATGTGCCATTCTCGCTAATAGCTTTTATAAAAAGTCTTCTACATTTAATACGCTTTCAAACCAAATATTCAATCTTACTAGTTATTAATAGTTTCTTTGCCACATTACTGGCTTTTCTCAACCTGCTCTTTTTACAAGGGTCTTTGGGATTTCTCCCTGCTTCATCTATGTACCTTATTTTTCTTCTCCTAGCAATAATTGGCATTGTTCAAACTATAATAGGAGGAAAGGAAAATGAAAAAAATAAAGACTATATTGCTAAGTCAGGAAAAGACAGTATGAGGTAGACCTATGTTATCTAAGGTATTAAGCTTTTTACTCTACTATCCTCAAGTAGTCCTTCCTGTTTGTGGGGGAGCAATAGCTTATTTAAGCGTTTATAAAAAGAGACCACTAAAAACACGCTTTTTAATCTTGCCTATACTAGTAGTGATAACCTTCCTTCTATCTTTGATAGATAATCCCTTCTCACAGAGGACCTACACGGGGTTGTTATTGGCTTTCTACTATGTCTATGTTTTTTCTCCCCTAAGTGTTGTTTGTAGTATCACATCTCTTTTAAAAAGTATCTATCATTATAAGCTATTCCGTATGCCATTAGCTCTAGTTCTCGTGATCAATGGCTCCATAATGACCGGTCTAACAATTTTAAACCTTATTTTATTCTTTGGGGAACTTTCTACTTCATTGACACTATCTTGTGTATCTTTCATTTTAATTGCGATAAGCACAGTGGTTCAATTTGTGATTGGTGAAATAGAAACTAGGAAGGTGAAAACCATTCTTCTACAGTTACAAAGTCAAGGAACAACATTGTAATTAGAGGTGTTGCAGTGAAGTAGGGGGTCTACTATTTGTCTTTTATATTATTTCAAATCATTACTTAAACTAAAAAATAAAGAGAATTATTATGTCTAATATTCAAAACATGTCCCTTGAGGACATCATGGGGGAGCGTTTTGGGCGCTACTCAAAGTACATTATTCAGGAGCGTGCGCTTCCTGATATTCGTGACGGTCTGAAACCCGTTCAACGTCGTATTCTTTATTCCATGAATAAGGATGGCAATACCCATGACAAGGGCTATCGTAAATCTGCCAAGTCGGTGGGTAACATTATGGGTAATTTCCACCCCCATGGTGACAGTTCCATTTATGATGCCATGGTCCGTATGTCTCAGGACTGGAAGAATCGTGAAATCTTGGTTGAGATGCACGGTAACAATGGTTCTATGGACGGTGATCCACCAGCGGCCATGCGTTATACCGAGGCACGCTTGTCAGAGATTGCTGGCTACCTTCTTCAAGATATCGATAAAAACACTGTTCCTTGGGCTTGGAACTTTGATGATACAGAGAAGGAACCGACCGTTTTACCTGCAGCCTTTCCAAACCTCTTGGTCAATGGTGCGACAGGGATTTCTGCTGGTTATGCCACAGACATTCCACCGCATAATCTAGCAGAAGTCATTGATGCCGTTGTCTACATGATTGACCACCCATCGGCTAAACTGGATAAATTGATGGAATTCTTGCCTGGTCCAGATTTTCCAACAGGGGCTATCATTCAGGGCAAAGATGAGATTCGTAAGGCTTACGAATCTGGTAAGGGCCGAGTCGTTGTGCGTTCACGTACTGAAATTGAACAACTCAAAGGTGGTAAGGAGCAAATCATTGTTACTGAAATTCCTTACGATGTTAATAAGGCAGTTCTTGTTAAAAAAATCGATGATGTTCGTGTCAATAACAAGGTTCCAGGCATTGCAGAAGTTCGTGATGAGTCTGACCGTACAGGGTTGCGTATTGCTATCGAACTTAAGAAGGATGCTGACAGCCAAACCATTCTTAACTACCTTTTGAAATATACGGATCTTCAGGTCAACTACAATTTCAACATGGTGGCTATTGATAATTTCACCCCACGTCAAGTGGGCTTGCAAAAGATTTTGTCTAGCTATATTGCCCACCGTCGTGATATTATTGTTGCTCGTTCAAAATTTGACAAGGAAAAAGCTGAAAAGCGTCTTCATATTGTCGAAGGTTTGATCCGTGTTATTTCTATTTTGGATGAGGTTATCGCTCTTATCCGAGCTTCTGAAAATAAGGCTGATGCTAAGGAAAATCTTAAGGTCAGCTATGATTTTTCAGAAGAACAAGCTGAAGCCATCGTGACCTTGCAACTTTATCGTTTGACCAATACGGATATCGTTACTCTCCAAAATGAGGAAGCTGATTTACGCGAGCAAATTGCGACCTTGGCTGCCATCATTGGTGACGAGCGCACCATGTTTAATGTCATGAAGCGTGAACTCCGTGACATTAAGAAGAAATTTGGTAATGACCGTCGTTCAGAGCTGCAAGCGGAAACCAAGACTATTGAAATTGATACCGCAAGTTTGATTGTTGAGGAAGAAACCTATGTCAGCATCACTCGTGGTGGCTATGTCAAACGTACTAGCCCACGTTCTTTCAATGCTTCAACGATTGATGAAGTCGGAAAACGTGATGATGATGATTTGATTCTGGTTCAGCAGGCTAAGACAACACAGCATCTCTTGATGTTCACTAACCAGGCCAATGTGATTTATCGTCCAATCCATGAGTTGCCAGATATTCGTTGGAAGGATTTGGGAGAGCATTTATCACAAACCATCACTAATTTATCTAAGGATGAAGAAGTGCTTTACGCCGAAATCCTAGATGATTTTGAAGCTGGTACTTACCTAGCAGCTACCAAGCTGGGTCAGATTAAACGTTTCGAACGCAAGGAATTTACGCCATGGCGTACCTACAAGTCTAAGTCGGTTAAATACGCTAAACTCAAGGATGATAGTGATTTTATTGTCACAGTCACTCCAATTCAATTGGATGATATCATGATTATCACTCAAAGAGGTTATGCCCTTTGCTTTAGCGCGGACGAAGTGCCAGTAGTTGGGGCCAAGGCAGCAGGTGTTAAGGCAATCAATCTTAAGGATGATGATATCGTTCAGGCTGTTTTTGTGGCAAATACTCAAAGTTTCTACCTTCTAACACAAAGAGCCAGTCTCAAACGTGTGGCTACAGCTGATATCCCACAGGCTAAGCGAGCTGGTCGAGGTCTCCAAGTTCTTCGTGAGCTTAAGACGAAACCACATCGCGTCTTTACGGCTGGTCCAGTCTTTACAGAAAATTCTGGTGGTGAGATAGATCTTCTAGCAACACCAGTAGAGGAGACTCCTCAGACCTTGCTTGTGACAGCCACGACAGGTGAAACTGCAGAGGTTGGTTTGTCCCTTCTAAATCTTTCAGATCGTACTAGCAATGGAAGTTTTATTGAAGGGTTAGCAGACAAAGAAGTCTTTTCTGCTAAGATTATTGAAAAATAATGATAAAAAAGCTTTGTTCTCTTACTAGAGAGCAGAGTTTTTTCTTTAAGAGACTAAAGAACTGTTTTAAAAAGAATTGTCAGAATTTTGCAACATAACCTTGAAATTTTCAATGAAAAGGACTATACTAGAAAGCACATAGTAACAGAAAAGAGGACATACACATGACAGTTGATTTAGACTGGGAAAATTTAGGATTTAATTACCGTAAACTTCCATTCCGTTATATCTCATATTTCAAAGACGGCAAATGGGACGAGGGGCATTTGACTGAGGATGCAACTTTGCATATTTCAGAAGCATCTCCAGCCCTTCACTATGGTCAAGAAGCTTTTGAAGGACTCAAGGCTTACCGTACTAAAGATGGCTCTATTCAATTGTTCCGTCCAGATGAAAATGCCAAACGTTTGCAACGTACTGCTGATCGTCTTTTGATGCCACAAGTTTCTGTCGACAAATTTGTAGATGCATGTAAACAAGTTGTGCGTGCCAATGAAGAATACGTTCCACCATATGGTACAGGTGCTACACTTTATCTCCGTCCACTTTTGATTGGGGTTGGTGATATTATTGGTGTGCATCCAGCAGATGAGTATATCTTTACTATTTTTGCTATGCCAGTAGGTAACTACTTCAAGGGTGGTTTGGCTCCAACAAACTTCCTTATTCAAGATGATTATGACCGTGCTGCGCCACATGGTACAGGTGCTGCTAAGGTTGGTGGTAACTACGCAGCAAGTATGTTGCCAGGTAAGATTGCACATGACCGTAACTTCTCTGATGTTATCTACCTTGATCCAGCAACTCACACTAAGATTGAAGAAGTGGGTTCTGCAAACTTCTTTGGTATCACAGCTGATAACGAATTTATTACACCACTCAGCCCATCTATCTTGCCATCTATCACCAAGTTCTCATTGCTTCACTTGGCTGAAAATCGCTTCGGTATGAAAGCTATCCAAGGTGATGTTAAGATTTCTGAATTGGATAAATTTGTTGAAGCAGGTGCCTGCGGTACAGCTGCCGTTATCTCACCAATTGGTGGGGTACAACATGGTGATGACTTCCATGTCTTCTACTCAGAAACAGAAGTAGGTCCTGTAACACGTAAACTTTATGATGAGTTGACAGGTATCCAATTTGGTGATGTTGAAGCACCAGAAGGATGGATTGTCAAAGTTGACTAATTCCTAATAGATAAACGATTATTTTAAGGCTTGCTCTTGCAAGCTTTTTTCTTTTTCGGTAGAATTAAGAAGATACATTAAGAAAGGATGGCTCGAGCCAAGGATCGGGTATAAATCTATGAGTAAAAAAGATAAAAAAATTGAAATCCAAATTAATGATGCTAAAGTAGTCGTCAACAAAGCAACCATCGAAGGTTTTGAACTTCTTGTTGGCAAGAAAGTGATTGGACAAATTGTGGAAATTGATGGTAAGTTTGCCGTTGTTGACAAGGAAAATGTTGCAGGTTTCCACAAAAAAATGGATGATGCAGTAGCTGCCATTATTGAATCGTACAATCTTAATCATTAAAATCCAAAGTAAAGGCTTGCTTTGGTCAAGAAACTGTGATATACTATTTCTTGTTCTTAAGGAGAGATAGCGAAGAGGCTAAACGCGGCGGACTGTAAATCCGCTCCTTCGGGTTCGGGGGTTCGAATCCCTCTCTCTCCATGTCTAAGAAACTGAATCGGGATAGTCGATATCAAGTACTTAGATGTTTTTTTATAGCATTTTGCTATTGGGGTATAGCCAAGCGGTAAGGCAAGGGACTTTGACTCCCTCATGCGTTGGTTCGAATCCAGCTACCCCAGTAAAAGGTATCGGGTGCATTGGCACCGTCTATGTTAACCATTGTCTTTGCGGGTACCTTTAAAAATATATTGTTATCAAGGGTCAGAATTGGCTGGCTCTTGTTGGAGGATCTTTTTAGAATGAACGAATTTGAAGAATTGCTAAACAGTGTTAGCGAAGTTAACACAGGTGACGTTGTAACAGCTGAAGTTATCTCAGTAGATAATGATCAAGCAAATGTTGTTATCGAAGGAACTGGTATCGAAGGTGTTTTGACACGTCGTGAATTGACAAACGACCGTGACGCAAACGTTGCAGACCTTGTTAAAGTTGGTGAAACACTTGAAGTGCTTGTTCTTCGTCAAGTTGTTGGTAAAGATACTGATACTGTAACTTACCTTGTATCTAAAAAACGCTTGGAAGCTCGCAAAGCTTGGGATAAACTTGTTGGTCGTGAAGAAGAAGTTGTTACTGTTAAAGGAACACGCGCTGTTAAAGGCGGACTTTCAGTTGAATTTGAAGGTCTTCGTGGATTTATTCCAGCTTCAATGATCGATACTCGTTTTGTTCGTAACACTGAACAATTTGTAGGTCAAGAATTTGACGCTAAAATTAAAGAAGTTGATCCAGCTGAAAACCGTTTCATCCTTTCACGTCGTGAAGTTGTTGAAGCTGAAGCTGCAGAAGCTCGTAAAGAAGTCTTCTCTAAACTTGAAGTTGGTTCAATCGTAACTGGTAAAGTTGCTCGTTTGACAAGCTTCGGTGCTTTCATCGACCTTGGTGGTGTTGACGGACTTGTTCACGTGACTGAATTGTCTCACGAACGTAACGTTTCACCTAAATCAGTTGTATCTGTAGGTGATGAAGTTGAAGTTAAAGTTCTTGCTATCGACGAAGAAGCAGGACGTGTATCACTTTCACTTAAAGCAACAACACCTGGACCATGGGATGGTGTTGAACAAAAACTTGCTGCTGGTGATGTAATCGAAGGTAAAGTTAAACGCTTGACTGACTTCGGTGCTTTCGTTGAAGTATTGCCAGGTATCGATGGACTTGTTCACATCTCTCAAATTTCTCACAAACGTGTTGAAAATCCAAAAGATGTTCTTTCAGTAGGTCAAGACGTTACTGTTAAAGTTCTTGAAGTAAACGCTGATGCAGAACGTGTATCACTTTCTATCAAAGCTCTTGAAGAACGTCCAGCTAACGCTGAAGGCGAAAACAACGAAAAACGTCAATCACGTCCACGTCGTCCAAAACGTCAAGAAAAACGTGACTACGAACTTCCAGAAACTCAATCTGGATTCTCAATGGCGGATCTTTTCGGAGATATCGAATTGTAAGATAAAAAAGAGGCATGGAAACATGTCTTTTTTTGGCTCTTTGTCAACTGTAGTGGGTGACGAAAAGCTAACATCTAGAGAGGACCTGATAGGTCTTCTCTTTTTTTATGTTCAGAGTGATGAAGACACGTTTCTTAAAGTTGATGAAGTTTCTAAAACCGAAGCCCAACCGTTTGATGTCTTTAATCAACTTATTAGTTGCTTCAAGTTTGGCATTTGAATAGTCTGTTTCTAGCGCATTCTTGATGTATTGCTTGTGTCTAAGAAAAGTCCTAAAGACAGTTTTGAAGTAATGATTGACCTTGCTTATATTCTCCTC
>NZ_JALT01000045.1:0-11480 GCF_000525585.1 Streptococcus sp. ACS2 | reverse complement strand
ACAACTTCTATATATTTTACACTTTATAGGACAGTAAATGGACAGTGACAGCATAATTGAAGAGTGAACAAAAAGAGGTATAAAAATACCTCTTTCAGATTGAAGACAAAGTCCTCAGAAGTTATACTTCTGGGGACTTTGTCTTGCTTCGAAGAAGTATAATAAAAGAAAAGGTATTTGATGAGGTACTCCTAGTTAGCGATTTGTACTGAAAGTCGCCAGCACCAAAAAGTTGTTGTGCGTCATATTTGGAAAGATGCCTTAGACATCTGTGAAGATATCCGTCATCAAAGTGGGATGAAGGAACGGTACCAACATCGGAAAGAAACGATAGAACGTTTATTCGGAACAGCTAAAGAATATCATAACTTGCGTTATACCAGAGAAAAAGGAAAGTCCAAAATGGAAGATAAGGTTGGGCTTACTTTGGCATGTCTAAATATCAAAAAATTGGTAAAAATGATGGTAGGAAAGACCTGTTATTTTATCCAAATACCTCAATATTATTGGATTATGAGAGAATTAAGTGTGAATATAAAAAAAGACAAGCATCAAAAACGATGTTTGTCTTCATTCTGAATCAGAATTTTAATAGGAATTCTGATTTTTTTATGCAAATCCATTTAAAAGCCAAAGGGTGTTTAACTATTATTTATTAAAATATAGATAAATATCATTTGATTAGTATTTGTTAAGTAGGAGTGTTTAATTCAAACGACTTCATTATAATGGTTGTCACATACATTAAAATAATAAAAAATTGAAAAAGGTTGAAAAATAAAAATAACATGTTATAATTATGGCGTCTATATGAATAGGGAATATTGGTAGTAGTAACTTGAAGCCAACTTGATTGTAATCTTTCAACTCTTTCGGGGAGAGTTTTATACGATTACGTGTTGGTGCTTGGTACTATATGATATGGTATTGGGATAGGGTTATCATACCGATATTTTGATTTGTAAGATGGGGATAGAGCGTAAGTAAAGGGGACGCTCTTTAAAATGGGGAGAAGTTTTTATGAAATATATGTAAATTAGCAATACTGCTGGATTCAAAAACACTTTTATTAGCAAAGCGTTTTTTCTCCTGCAGTTTTTTTATTTATTAAATAGTGTATTTTTAAATTCGAGGGAGAAGACTAAATAGCTCAAAACCATTGATATCCTTGGGTGATATGAGTTGACTTTTGTCTTAACTTCTTGAATTTTATACGTAATGATAGTCTTTTTATTGAGACCTTTTTCTTTATCTACTTTACATCATTTCGAAATATGACCAATAAGCCAGGGCATTCCCTTTAATGCTTTTGGAGGAAGAGTATCTCATCTTCCTTATTATTGGGGATAATAAAGTGATAATGTAGAGTGTTATTTGTCAATATTATATTGATTTCGTATAGGTCATAGGGGGGATCTTATGGGAAAATTAAATATTATGGTTGTCTTTGGGACAAGACCAGAGGCAATTAAGATGGCGCCATTAATTCTTGAGTTGAAAAAACATCAAGAAACCATTAATACTATTACAGTAGTCACAGCTCAACACCGTCAAATGCTTGACCAAGTTTTGGAGACTTTTGAGATAGTTCCTGATTATGATTTGGATATCATGGGAAAAAACCAATCACTTCAGGAAATTACTTCTAAAATTTTGGCTAATTTTGATCCAGTTGTTAAGAAGGAACAACCTGATTTGGTTTTGGTTCATGGTGATACAACAACAACATTTGCTGCTGGCTTGGTTGCATTTTACAATAAAGTAAGTATCGGTCACGTTGAGGCTGGGCTTAGAACTTATGATAAATATTCACCATATCCAGAGGAAATGAATCGTCAGATGACTGACAGCCTTTCTGATTTGTATTTTGCACCTACTCAAGAAAGTAAAGCAAACTTATTGTCGGAAAATCATAAAAAAGAGGCAATTTATGTCACTGGTAACACAGCGATTGATGCCTTAAAGCTTACAGTTAAAGATAATTATTATCATGAAGTTCTCGATAAAATCGATGAGAATAAAAAAATTATCTTAGTAACAATGCACCGAAGAGAGAATCAAGGTGAGCCAATGCGTCGAGTATTTAAAACTCTTCGTCATATGGTAGATAAGCATTCTGAAATTGAAGTGGTTTACCCTGTTCATTTGAGCCCTTCTGTACAAGCTGCAGCAAAGGAAATTTTAGGTGACCATGATAGAATTCATCTTATCGCACCTTTAGATGTCTTTGATTTTCATAATTTAGCTTCTAGAAGTTACTTTATTATGTCGGATTCTGGTGGTGTTCAAGAAGAAGCTCCATCACTTGGAAAACCTGTTTTAGTATTACGAGATACAACAGAGCGTCCAGAAGGTGTTAAAGCAGGAACATTGAAACTTGTCGGAACTGATCCAGACAAGGTGAAAGAAGCAATGACTTCACTTTTAACTGAAGAAGCTCTTTATAAAGAAATGTCTGAAGCTCCTAATCCTTATGGTGATGGTAAAGCATCTGAGAGAATTGTTCAAGCGATTAAAGTGTACTTTAATTTGGAAGATTCTGTATCAGAGTTTCACGAAGGAGGAAATTGAGTGTGAAAAGAGATAAAAAAATCTGGTATTGGATTTTATGTTTGATTTTCTTTGAAGCATTACTATTTCTCTACTGTAATCAAGTCAATCCTAATTTATTCATGTTTGAAGCTTTCTTTCTGATTTTAGGTATTGCTACAGTATGTTTCTTAACAGAGATTCTGATTACTTGGCTAATCATTTTAAGTTTTGCTTTAAGTATCTTTGTATTGGTTAGTGGTGTTGTCTATCTTCCACTGAATGATACATTAGTTCTTATATTCAGTTTTCCTTTGTTAATGGGAATACTTTCAAAGATTAAGTATTACTTCTATAAATTTATTTCATCTGTTCAGATTGAAGAAGTCAAGGCTAGTAACGCTTATCGTGATTTATTAGAGGATAAAAAACCTGTTCAAGCACTTTTGATACATTGGTCTCATGAAGAACAATTCTTTGAATTGAGTCCTCGTGAATATAACCATTTGCTTACTAGTATCTATCATCAGATTTCAGATAAGCTGGATCGCTTTGAGCAAGTCTTTTATGTTTCTGAGGGGAGCTACTTAATCCTCTCAAAAAATGAATCTAGAAACTTAGAAAAGATTTATAAAACTAGTCTTGAAGAACATCTAAAAGAAATGACATTCACTAGGGGAAGTAGTTATCAAGGTATTCAATTTCAATCAGGTTTTCTTGTCATTGATAAAAAGAATTCCAAAAAATTTGATAACTATAGTGAATTAATGAGTAATTTAAACCGTCAGTTAGAAACGGATATTATTGTTGAGTATTAGGGGGAAGTTATGACTATCACAAACTTGTTTTTTGTATTTGCTTTATGTATTAGCCTTATTTTTGCGATTGCTTTCATTGTTTTGTTTACTGTTTATACAGTAATATATGAGCGTGTTTCTCATAATTTCAAGGCGGTGAAACATGGTTAGTCAGTTTTTAATGATTTTCACCCTAATATCCATCTGGATTTCCTTAATTTGGGGTGTTGTTATTCTGGTATCAGCTGTTCATTTTTGGTTGAAACATAGTGATTTTAAGGTTGATAAGGAGGAACTTCCTTATTATCCTAAGGTTACGATTGTAGTTCCAGCCCATAATGAAGATGTTGTTATCTCTCAAACGGCTAAAGCTATCTTGAATATGAATTATCCTCATGACAAGGTTGAGCTACTTTTGTTTGCGGATAACTGTTCAGATAATACTTACCAAGAGTGTTTAGCTGTTCAAGCCTTGCCAGAGTATGCTGGACGTAATATTACAATTATTAATCGTAAGGGTACTGGTGGTAAAGCAGGTGTTCTTAACGATGCCCTTAAAATGGCTGATGGAGAATATATCTGTATTTATGATGCGGATGCCATGCCTGAAACTAATGCACTTTACTTCTTAGTTAAAGAAGTGATGAAGGATCCAGAACGAAGAGTGGCGTCCTTTGGCCGTAATAAAACAAGAAATGCAAAACAAAATTTCTTAACACGTTGTATCAATCAAGAGATTGTTGTCACGCAACGTGTTCACCACGTTGGAATGTGGCATTTATTTAAAATTGGTCGTATTCCAGGAACGAACTTCATTATTCAAACTGAATTCGTTAAAAGTATTGGTGGTTGGCGAAATGGTGCCTTGACCGAAGATACCGATATTTCCTTCAAGATTATGCAAAGTGGTAAATTAATTGCCCTGGCATATAATTCTGAAGCCTTCCAACAAGAACCTGAAACGCTTAAAAGTTATTATATGCAACGTAAGCGTTGGGCAAAAGGTAATTACGAAGTTGTTATCTCGAATTTTAAACATTTGTTTGGTAAAGGAAATTGGCGTGTAAAACTAGAAGTAGCGAATTACTCTTGTATTTTCTTCTGGTTTAATGGTGCAATTGTCTTATCTGATTTAATCTTCTTTGCTAATGTCTTAGCCATTATTTTACATATCTTTTTCCCAACCGTGCAGATTCCGTTTGCCTTTGATGCAAGTAATATTTACATTGCTCAATTAATGTTGTTTAACTGGCTCTTGATGATTGGATTATATTTATTGCAAATCAATGTTGCCCTAGCTTCACAATTTGGACAAGCAACCAGCAAACAAATTTGGTTAGCGATTCTCTCTTATTTTAGTTACGCACAGTTATTCATTATTGTTTCTTTAGATTCGTTGTGGTCTATTATCATGGATAAAATTCTTCATCGTGAAGGAACAACATGGGTTAAAACTAAGCGTTTTGCAGAATAGGAGTATGTATGAAAACAAAATATTTTAAATATTTATGGTTTGTAGTTATCCTTGGCTTATTTGTTTTTTCAATGTTTACCATAAGAATGAAAACGAAAACTGATATTCAAGATAGAATTTATCAAAAATGGGAAAAACACTTCGTAGTCAAAAAAGGCAACGAAGCATATGTCAAAACTACTAATGACAAAGACAAAGATGTTGTTCTTTCCGAGTCACAAAGTTACGGAATGCTAATCACCGTGCGAGCAGCTAAGAAAGGTTTAGCTAATCAAAAAGATTTTGAAAGACTCTACAAGTATTATTTGTCACATCGTATTGAAGGCAATCAATTGATGTCTTGGGAACAAATTGTTCAAAAAAGTGCTAAAAATGTTGATGATCACAATGCAACTGACGGGGACCTTTATATTGCCTATGCCTTGATTGAAGCCTCAAAACAATGGCCAAGCCATAAAGATGAGTATCAAACACAGGCCAAGGCCCTCTTGCAGGATATTCTCAAGTATAACTATAATGAAAATATTGGAATTTTGACTGTTGGGAACTGGGCGAACAAAGATTCCAAATATTATAATCTTATGAGAACTTCAGATACTGTACCTAAGCAGTTCCAAGCTTTTTATGAAGTTACAAAAGATAAAAAATGGTTGGATATTAATAACAAGATGTTAAGTAGTCTTGAAACGATTAGTTCTAAAACTAAGACTGGATTAATTCCAGACTTTATCTGGGTGGATGAATCAGGGGCTCGTGTGGTTAAGCCTTACACCATCTCAAATCAGTTTGATTCAACGTATTCTTATAATGCTTGTCGTCTTCCATACAATCTTACTCAGAGTAACGATGAAAAGAGTCAGAAAGTCCTTAATAAGATGTTGGATTTCTTTATGACTCAGAAAAATGTCTTTTCAAATTACAATTTGTCTGGTAAGTTTTTAGACGACCACCAAGCTGCAAGTTTTAAAGCACCAATTGCTTTTGCAGCTGAGAAGGATCAAAAGTACTTGAAATTAGTTCAGCAGAATAAGATTGTCTTTATGCAGGATCTTCCTGTTAAGAATTATTATGATTCTGCGATTATTACTTTAGTAGCCATGGAATTCTTCTAAGTAATAGTTAACTAATGACTCAAAATCTTCCCTAAACCTGTTATTTGGAAACAGTAGCATTAGGGAAGATTTTTTCTTATGACTAATGATTGAAAATAAATTAAATTTAAATCTCGAATGAACACGGAAAATCTCATTTTGAAAGGTTCTTAAGTTGGTTAACAATGGCTCTTAATGGTGAAAACTAATAAAGAAATCAAATGTAAAAAGTCGTATTTTTAATGATTCTTCTTATGTTTTATGTAAGTCTTCTATGATATAATAGTTTGATGACTATTTTAAATGATATGGTTTCTCTAGCGAGCCACTTGGTTTTTATTGGTTTAACTTATCAGATGGTGAATACGCTTTTTGATTGGGAAAAAATAACCAAGAATGTTATTGTTAACACTGGGAAATTGAGATTATTCTTGCTTTTTATTAGTATTGCCATTGGTTTTCTAGTAAGTTCATTCTTTATATATGTTTTAACGCTATGTCAATCGTTAGCAAGCTCGATTTCTTAAATTAGTGTTTTTAAAAGACTTTTGATATAATACAAAAAGATGAAAATGACCCTTGAAAGGAATCCTTATGGATAAAATTATTGTGCAGGGTGGCAACACTCGATTAAGTGGTGAGGTTGTCATTGAAGGTGCTAAAAACGCGGTCCTCCCCTTGTTGGCAGCGACTATCTTGGCCTCGGAAGGTCAAACAACCTTAACTAATGTTCCAATCTTGTCAGATGTTTACACGATGAATAATGTTGTTCGTGGTTTAGATATTGCTGTAGACTTTGACGAGGAAAACAATACTGTTGTCGTTGATGCTAGTGGAGAAATTCTTGATCAGGCGCCATATGAGTATGTGAGCAAGATGCGTGCGTCTATCGTAGTACTTGGACCAATTCTTGCCCGCAATGGCCACGCGAAGGTTTCAATGCCTGGTGGTTGTACGATTGGTAGCCGTCCGATTGACCTCCACCTCAAAGGTTTAGAAGCAATGGGTGCTAAAATTACCCAAGTTGGTGGTGATATCACTGCGACAGCAGAAAAACTAAAAGGTGCAACTATTTATATGGACTTTCCATCTGTCGGTGCCACTCAAAACCTTATGATGGCAGCTACTTTGGCTGATGGAGTTACAACCATTGAAAATGCTGCGCGTGAACCAGAAATCGTTGACTTGGCCCTTCTTCTTAACGAGATGGGAGCAGATGTCAAAGGTGCTGGAACTGAAACACTCGTGATTAAAGGTGTTAAAGCTCTCCATGGTACTAAACATGCGGTTGTTCAGGACCGTATTGAAGCAGGTACCTTTATGGTAGCAGCAGCCATGACTTCAGGTGATGTCCTTATCAAAGATGCTATTTGGGAACATAACCGTCCTTTGATTTCAAAATTATTGGAAATGGGTGTCTATGTTAAGGAAGAAGACGGCGGTATTCGTGTTAAATCTGATGTTTCACAATTGAAACCAGTAACCGTTAAAACTCTACCTCACCCAGGTTTCCCAACTGACATGCAAGCTCAATTTACAGCACTTATGGCAGTGGTAAACGGGGAATCAACCATGATTGAAACAGTCTTTGAAAATCGCTTCCAACACTTAGAAGAAATGCGTCGTATGGGACTTCATTCAGAAATCCTTCGTGATACGGCTATGATTCACGGTGGTTTGCCACTTCAAGGTGCTCAAGTTATGTCTACTGACCTTCGAGCTTCGGCAGCACTAATTCTTACAGGGATGGTGGCTGAAGGAACAACTACTGTTGGTAAGTTGACACACTTGGATCGTGGTTACTATCAATTCCATGAGAAACTAGCTAAACTAGGAGCAAATATTTCACGTGTAAGTGAGGCTTAGTATGGAAACTGGTAAAGGCTATGTTTTTCGTCAATTATTACTTGTTTTGAGTGTGTGTGTGATTGGCCTTGCTTTTCTAGCAATCGGATTGATGATTGGCTATGCTGTTTTAGGAGAGGGCAAGGATCCTATAAGCATCTTAAAACCAGAAACCTGGCAGGCAATTGTTGCTAAATTTACAGGAAAATAAAAGGGAGTGGGAAGTAATCCCGCTCCTTTAGTCATGACATTCATATAAAAGAAAGAGAACAATGGCAAAAAGAAAGACATCTTTAACAAATAAACAGAAACGTCAGCTAGTCTCGTTACTAATAGCGGTCTTGATTGCAGTTTTAGGTTACATTGGGACGAGCAATAAGCTATCGCCTAATAATCCAATCAAGCAGGTAGCTAGTCTAGTCTCGGGAAAATCCAATAACTTCGTCAAATCAAACGGTTCAACAAATGGAAAGGCTACGCCACAAGAGCAGCTTGCTGAGTCAGTGATGACTAGCTCCGTCAAGAGTCAACTAGGAAACTCCTTAGAATGGAATGGGGCAGGGGCTTATATTGTTAATGGTAATAAGACTAATCTAAATGCTAAGGTTTCTAGCCAACCCTATGCCAATAACCAAGTCAAAACGGTTCAAGGACAAACGGTTCCTACAGTTGCGAATGCCTTATTAAGTAAAGCAACCAGACAGTACAAAAATCGTCAAGAAACAGGGAATGGCTCAACCTCTTGGACACCTGCGGGATGGCATCAAGTTCACAATCTTTCAGGAGAGTATAGCCATGCCGTAGATAGAGGTCATTTGTTGGGCTATGCACTTGTAGGTGGCCTCAAAGGATTTGATGCCTCGACTTCAAATCCAGAAAATATTGCCGTTCAAACTGCTTGGGCTAACCAAGCTAATAGCGAAAGTTCTACGGGACAAAACTATTATGAAAGCCTGGTACGAAAAGCTCAGGATAAAAACAAACGTGTCCGTTATCGCGTTACCCTTATTTATGAAGGAGATAACCTCATTCCATCAGGATCACATCTTGAAGCCAAGTCAGCTGATGGCTCACTTGAGTTCAATGTCTTTGTTCCAAATGTACAAGAAGGGATTACCTTAGATTATTATTCAGGAAAAGTAACGGTGAATTAAAGCAACGAACGATTCTGATTGGAGTCGTTTTTAGTATCCAGAAAACAAAAACCCACCCTCAGGTGAGTTTTTTGTTTTATTCACTAGCTTGCTCCCATTGTTTAGAGAGGTAGCGAGAGTAGCTAGAAATGGCAAAGTTAACCACGAAATAAGCTAGAGCCACAATACCGTATAAGGTAAAGATTTGACTAGGCTCGTAGTAACCCCCCATCAAAATCTGACTCTTACCAAATAATTCCTGTAAAGCGATAACAGAGTAAAGGAAAGAAGTATCCTTGATGACTGTTACGAATTGAGAAATGATAGATGGTAACATCTTACGAATAGCTTGTGGGAAGATGATGTAAATAAAGATTTGTCTGTTGTTAAATCCTTGAGACAAGCCGGCTTCCGTTTGGCCATGGTCGATAGAGTTCAGTCCCCCACGAATGATTTCCGCCAAGGCAGCTGAAGTGAAGACCGTGAAAGAGGTAATTCCTGCCGCTGTAGACTTAAGCTGGAAGACCAAGAAGATAATGAAAATCCAAAGCAAGTTAGGAACGTTACGAACGAACTCAACGTAGATAGAAGCCATCCAACGAAGAATAGGATTCTTTCCGTTACGCATAACCGCCAGAATAGTTCCGAACAAGGTAGACAGCACAATGATGAAGAAAGACAAGTAAAGGGTCGTCCACATCCCTTGTGCCAAGAATTTAAGGTTAGTAGCTGATAAAACTTCTGACATAGTGGACCTCCTTAGTAAGCTTTCTTATTCTCTTCTTCTTTACGACGTGCCCAGGTAGCTAGAGGGAAACACATGATAAAGTAGAGGAAGGCAGCCCCAGCAAAGGCCGGCACATAGTTAGTGGTATCATAAGCCCAAGCCTTAGCTGTGAACATGATATCTGCCCCAGAGATAATGGCAACTGTAGAAGTATTCTTAATCAAGTTAACCACTTGGTTGGTCAATGGTGGCAAGATAGTACGGACTGCTTGAGGCAAGATGATGATACGCATGGTATCAGCGTAGGTGAATCCTTGAGACAAAGCCGCTTCGGTTTGACCTTTAGGAACCGCCTCGATACCTGTACGAATAATTTCAGAGATATAGGCTCCTGTGTAGACACCTACACAAAGGATAGCTGTCAATGAAATTGGAATCATGACATGACCATCAGTCAAGATTGAAATCCCATAGAAGACAACCACGAATTGGACGAGCAAGGGTGTGTTCTGGAAAATTTCTACATACACACGTGAGATGCCACGAAGGACCTTGTTGTGAGTAGAGCTCATAGCCCCAAAGATGAGACCAAGAAGAAGGGCAACAATCAAGGCACCAATTGAAATGCCAAGGGTATAGAAGAAACCTTTGGCAAATTGCCCAAAGTTAGCGAAGAAAGCAGCCCAACGTTCAAGAGCGAAAGGACTAGCCGTTTCAGTTAAAAGATACATAAATTTAGGACTCCTTTCTATTTATCTTCAGCCTTAGCTGGTTTCAAGTGATACTTATCGTAGAGTTTTTGAAGGCTACCATCTTTTTGCCATTTAGCAATCAAATCGTTGGTATAATCAATCAACTCTTGGTTAGACTTGCTTGAGGCAATACCGTACTCTTGTGTTTTGAAACCTTCATCCAGAATTTTAGTTTTATCACTTTCGTAACCTGACAAGATTGATTTATCACCAGCAAAAGCGTCAATACGGTAAGCATAGAGTGATACGGCTAACTCAGGATAAGATCCGAGTTGAACGTAGTCAAACTTAAGGTTATTAGCTGAAGCGTACTCTTCAACAGCAGCTTTGGCAGATGACCCTTGAGACACTCCAATAGTTTTACCGTTTAGGTCAGAAAGTTGCTTATAGCCAGATTTGGTTTGAACGAGGAAACCGATTTGGTCATAGTAGTAAGGATTTGACATGGCATATGAAGCTTTACGCTCATCTGTAATGGTATAAGTAGCGATAAGCATGTCAATAGTCCCATTATCCATAAGGGCCTCACGAGTTTGAGGGGTAACTGCTGTAAAATTCACCTTAACCTTAAGTTCTTTGGCAATCTTCTTAGCGAGGTCAATTTCCATACCTTGATAGGTATTGGTTTTGGCTGAGTAGTAACCAAAGTTTGGGACATCCTGTTTAACACCAACATTTAGAGTCCCTTTTTTGACAATTTTTTGAATTGTAGCATTATTGAGTAGTTTACTGCTTTCATCAGCTTGACTACTTTTAGTGTTCCAGAGGAGAACTGCTACAAATGCTAAAGCAGAGATAGCTAAAATTCGACTAAGTTTTTTGATTAACATAAGCCCTCCTTAGGCATCCACTTGGACACGATCAGAGTTATGGTCGATAATCTTAGAAAGGAATTGAACAGCACGAGGTTCAGTTGGATTGTCAAAGAAACCATCCACATCCGTAGTATCCACAAGAACCTGACCTTCAGCCATGAAAATGATACGGTCTGCCACACTGCGAGCAAAGCCCATTTCGTGGGTAACAACTACCATGTTCATGCCACCTTTGGCAAGGTTCTGCATAACCGCCAGTACGTCACCGATAGTCTCTGGGTCAAGGGCTGACGTTGGCTCATCAAAGAGCAAGAGCT
>NZ_JALT01000044.1:0-10822 GCF_000525585.1 Streptococcus sp. ACS2 | reverse complement strand
TAAAGTTCTGATCGCGACTGTAGGCGACATTGCGGATAAAGAATTTAACAACCGTGTAACACCACCAGAAGAGCCTAAGTTCCAACCAGAGAAATACGTTGTTTCTGAAGAGAAATTCGATATCACAGGTGACAAGCTCGTTGATGATGATAAAGAGTTGGCAGACAAGTACGCAGACACAAATGCGAACCCATATGCGGACGATGCCTCAAACAACGAAGCTCAAAACTTGAATACTAAGACTGTTAACCGTGGCGACAAGTTGGTTTACCAAGTATGGTTGGATACAACTAAATTCGACGCATCTAACAAGGACAACATCCAATCAGTAGGAATCTCAGATGACTACGATGAAACTAAGTTGGATCTTGATTCTACTAAGATCAAAGCTTACGATTCAGTAACTGGTGCAGAAGTAACTGATAAATTCGATATCACTGTTAACAACGGTGTGATTACTGCAACTCTTAAAGATGGCTTCACTAAGTCACTTGGCGATGCAGAAAACACTCAAGTGATCGACACAACTAAATTCGCCTTTGGACGTTACTACAAGTTCGACATCCCAACAACAGTTAAAGCTGATGTACCTGGTGGTGTGGATATTGAAAATACTGCGGCTCAAGTAGTTAACTACTACAACCCAACAACTAAGAAAGTTGAAAAACCAAACAAACCAACTGAAAAACGTGTTAACAACGTACCAGTTGAAGTGGAATTCAACTTCACTAAACGTTTGGAAGGCCGTGAGCTTAAAGCTAACGAATTCAGCTTCGTGCTTAAAGATTCAGAAGGTAAGACTCTTGAAACTGTAAGCAACGATGCATCAGGTAACGTTAAGTTCTCTAAACTTGAGTTCAAGAAGGGTCAAGAAGGCGTACACAACTACACAGTAGAAGAAGTTAAAGGCTCAGACGCAACCGTTACATACGACACAATGAAAGCGAATGTAACAGTCACAGTTAAACACGATGGAACAGCTAAAGTTCTTATCGCGACTGTAGGCGACATTGCGGATAAAGAATTTAACAACCGTGTCACACCTCCAGAAGAACCTAAGTTCCAACCAGAGAAATACGTTCTTAGCGATGGTAACGGTAAGTTCGATATCACTGGTACTAAACTTCTTGATGATGATGCAGAGTTGACAGATAAGTACGCAGACACAAATGTGAACCCATATGCGGATAAAGCTGATAACAACGAAGCAGAAAACATCAATACTAAAGCTGTTAAACGTGGCGACACTATTAACTACCAAGTATGGCTTGATACAACTAAATTTGATGCAAACAATAAGGATAACATCCAAACTGTTGGTATCACTGATGATTATGATGAAGCTAAATTGGAAGTTAAGCAATCAGATATCAAGGCTTACGATGGTAAGACTGGTGCTGATGTTACTGACAAGTTTGACATCTCAATCGCTAACGGTGTGATTACTGCTAACCTTAAAGCTGGCTTCACTAAGTCACTTGGCGATGCAGAAAACACTCAAGTTATCGATACTACTAAGTTCGAATTTGGACGTTACTACAAGTTTGTCATCCCAGCTAAAGTTACTGACGGTGCTTACGATGGTGCTGAAATTGAAAATACAGCAGCTCAAGTTGTAAACTACTACAACCCAACTACTAAGACTGTTGAAAAACCAAACAAACCAACTGAAAAACGTGTTAACAACGTTCCAACTGCTATCGAGTTGATCTTCGGTAAGACACTTAACGGACGTAAGTTGCAAGATAAAGAATTTACTTTCGAATTGAAAGATGAAAAAGGTAATGTTCTTGAAACAGTTAAGAATGATGCCGAAGGTAAAGTTAAATTCTCTACTATCAACTATGCTAAAGCAGATCTTGGTAAGACATTCAACTACACAGTAGAAGAAGTTAAAGGAACTGATACAACTGTTACTTACGATAACATGAAAGTCAATGTTACTGTTCAAGTTATCCAACCTTCAGTAGGAGATCAATTGTCAACAGTTATCTCTTACGCTACAGTAGGTGGAGATGCTTATGGAGGTGACGATCGTGTCTTCGATAACAACGTAACTCCTAACTTCAAACCAGAGAAATACGTTGTTTCAGAACCAAGCTTCGACATCATTGGTAATAAACTTGCTGATGACGACGATTCAGCTGATAAAGTTGAAATCCAAAACTTGAATGGTAAGACCCTCAAACGTGGTCAAAAGATCTACTATCAAGTATGGCTTGATACTCGTGACTTCACTGCAGAAAGCAACCTTCAAACAGTTGGTATCACAGATAACTACGAAGAAGCTAAGCTCGATATCGACGCTTCTGAAATCAAGGTTTACGATGGTATCACTGGTAAGGATGTTACAGACAAGTTCGATATTAAAGTTGAAAATGGTGTTCTCTACGGTACATCTAAAGCAAGCTTGACTAAAGCTATTAGTGCAACAGATGCTACTCCAGTCATCGATACAACTAAATTCGAGTTTGGTCGTTACTATAAATTTGATATTCCAGCTGTTGTTAAAGACATTGATGCTAACGACGGTGTAGATATTGAAAATACAGCTAACCAAACAATTCACCAATACAACCCATTCAATAAGAAAGTTACAACTCCTGAAAAACCAACTCAAACACGTGAAAACAACGTTCCAGTTCCACTCGAGTTCAACTTCACTAAACGACTTGAAGGCCGTGAGTTGACTGCAGGTGAGTTCAGCTTCGTATTGAAAGACAAAGACAACAAGGTTCTTCAAACAGTAACCAACGATAAAGATGGTCACATCAAGTTTGAAAAACTCTTGTTCAGCAAAGCAGATCTTGGTAAGACATTCACTTACACAGTTGAAGAAGTAGCTGGTAAAGATACTTCAATCACTTATGATGCTATGAAAGCAACTGTAACAGTAGAAGTTACTAAGGAAGGCAAAGTTCTCACAACTGTCGTTAACCACGCTTCAACAGGCGGATTCGCTTCAAGCGCTAACGATAAAGAGTTCAACAACAAAGTTCGCCCACCAGAAACACCTAAGTTCCAACCAGAAAAATATGTTGTTTCTGAAGCAAAATTCGATATCACAGGTACTAAGCTCGTTGATGATGATAAAGAATTGGCTAACAAGGTTGCAGATACAAATGCTAATCCTTACGCTGATGATGCATCAAACAACGAATTGGAAAACATGAATACTAAGTCTGTTAAACGTGGTGATAAACTTGTTTACCAAGTATGGCTCGATACAACTAAATTCGACGCCAACAACAAGGATTACATCCAAACAGTTGGTATCTCTGATGACTACGACGAAACTAAGTTGGAACTTGACGCTACTAAGATTAAAGCTTACGATTCAGTAACAGGTGAAGATGTTACCGCTAAATTCGACATCACAGTTGAAAACGGTGTAATCACAGCTAACCTTAAAGATGGCTTCACTAAGTCACTTGGTGATGCTGCAAACACTCAAATTATCGACACAACTAAGTTTGCCTTTGGTCGTTACTATAAATTTGATATCCCAACCACTGTTAAAGACACTGTTCCTGGTGGTGTAGATATTGAAAATACAGCTGGACAAGTTGTTCACTACTACAACCCAACAACTAAGAAGGTTGAAACACCTAAGGTACCAACTGAAAAACGTGTAAACAGCGTTCCAATCTCAGTTGAGTTCAACTTCACTAAGAAACTTGAAGGCCGTGAGCTTAAAGCAAACGAATTCAGCTTCCAATTGAAGGATGAAGCAGGAAATGTCATCGAAACTGTTAAGAACGATGCTTCAGGTAACGTTAAGTTCAAAGCTATTGAGTACAAGAAAGGCCAAGAAGGTACTTACAAGTACACAGTAGAAGAAGTTAAAGGTACTGATGGCACAGTTCAATACGACGGTATGAAAGCTGTTGTTACAGTTGAAGTTAATCATGATGGAACAGCTAAAGCACTTATCACTAACGTGACAGATGCAGCTGATAAAGAGTTCAACAACAAAGTAACTCCTCCAGATACTCCAGACTTCAACCCAGAGAAATACATCCTTAACGAATCTAAATTCGATCTTACAGGAGTTAAACTTCTCGACGATGATAGCGAATTGAAAGATAAGGTTGCAGATACTAACGCAAATCCTTACGCTGATAAGACTGATAACAACGAAGCTCAAAATATCAATACTAAGACACTCAAGAAAGGTGATAAAGTATACTACCAAGTATGGTTGGATACAACTAAATTCACTGACGCTCACAATATCCAATCTGTAGGTGTTACAGATAAATATGACAGCGAAAACTTGACTGTTAACGTTAAAGATATTAAAGCATACGACTCTGTAACAGGAGAAGATGTGACAGCTAAGTTCGATATCACTCTTGTTGATGGTGTAATCACTGCAACATCTAAAGCTGACCTTACTAAGTCACTTGGCGATGCAGAAAATACACAAGTTATCGACACAACTAAGTTCGCCTTCGGACGTTACTACAAGTTTGAAATCCCAGCAGAAATTAAACAATCTGCTAAGGGCGGTGTTGACATCGAAAATACAGCCTCACAAATCGTTCACCAATACGATCCACAAAGTAAGACTGTTAAGAAACCTGAAAAACCAACAGAAAAACGTGTCGTAAACATCCCAGTTGAAGTTGAATTTAACTTCACTAAGAAACTTGAAGGTCGTGAACTTAAAGCGGACGAATTCAGCTTCGTTCTTAAAGATAAAGATGGAAACATCCTTCAAACAGTTAAGAACGACGCTGCAGGTAACGTTAAATTTGCTGCTCTTGAATTCAAGAAAGGTCAAGAAGGTACTCACAACTACACTGTAGAAGAAGTTAAGGGTACTGACGGAACTGTTTCTTACGATTCAATGAAAGCTCTTGTCACTGTTGAAGTCTCACATGATGGTAAAGCGAAAGCTCTTATCACTAAAGTGAACGACCCAGCAGATAAAGAATTCAACAATACTGTTCGTCCACCAGAAAAACCTAAGTTCCAACCAGAGAAATACGTTGTTTCTAAAGAGAAATTCGATATCACTGGTATGAAACTTGTTGACGATGATGCTGAGTTGAAAGATAAAGTAGGCGATACTAACAAGGATCCTTACGCTGACAACACAGCTAACAACGAAGCTGAAAATATCAATACTAAGACACTCAAGAAAGGTGATAAGTTTGTCTACCAAGTATGGCTCGACACAACTAACTTCACTGACGCTCACAATATCCAATCTGTAGGTGTTACAGATAAATATGACAGCGAAAATTTGAACATCAATGTTGCTGATATTAAAGCATACGACTCTGTAACAGGAGAAGATGTGACAGCTAAGTTCGACATCAAGGTTGAAAATGGTGTAATCACTGCAACATCTAAGTCTGACCTTACTAAGTCACTCGGTGATGCAGAAAATACTCAAGTGATCGATACTGCTAAATTGGCATTCGGACGCTACTACAAGTTCGATATTCCTGCAACTATCAAAGGCACTGCTAAAGATGGTGTAGACATCGAAAATACTGCGTCACAAATCGTTCACCAATACGACCCAACTAAGAAATCTGTTGAAAAACCAGAAAAACCAACAGAAAAACGTGTAGTCAATATCCCAACTAAGGTTGAGTTTGAATTCACTAAGAAACTTGAAGGTCGTGAACTTAAAGCTGGTGAGTTTAGCTTCGTACTTAAAGACAGCAAGGGTAATGTGATTGAAACTGTAAGCAATGATGCTAACGGTAAGATCAAGTTCTCAGCTCTTGAGTACAAACGTGGTGAAGAAGGTACTCACGTCTACACAGTAGAAGAAGTACAAGGTAACGATGCAACTGTTACCTACGATAAGATGGTTGCTACAGTCGTTGTTTCAGTAACTAAAGACGGTAAAGTCTTGACAGTAACTTCTCAATTGCCAGAAGATACTGAGTTCAACAATATTGTGACACCACCGACTCCTCCAACACCACCAACACCACCAACTCCTCCAACACCACCAACACCACCGACTCCTCCAACTCCAGTGGTTCCACCAGTGACACCACCAACTACACCAGAAGCTCCTAAAGGACCAGCACTCCCTGAAACAGGTGATGATGCGTCTATGGCAGCTATGGCTTTCGGAGGAATCCTTGCGGCAGCTGGACTTGGTTTGGCAGGAAAACGCAAAAAAGAAGACTAAGATGGTTCATAGGTTAAATCCCTCAACATAGTTAGTTAGACTATTTCAGTTTTCGAAAAAAGAGACTCATCCCGATAGGGGTGGGTCTCTTTTGTGGGCTCCTTGTCAACTGTAGTGGGTGACGAAAAGCTAATATCTAGAGAGGACCGGATAGGTCCTCTTTTTATGTATGTTCAGAGTGATGAAGACACGATTCTTAAAGTTGATGAAGTTTCTAAAACCGAAGCCCAACCGTTTGATGTCTTTGATCAACTTATTAGTCTCTTCAAGTTTTGCGTTTGAATAGTCAGTTTCTAGTACGTTTTTGATGTATTGCTTGTGTCTAAGAAAAGTCCTAAAGACCGTTTGAAAGTAGTGATTGACCTTGCTCATGTTCTCCTCTATCAACTCAAAGAACTCATCTACTCTCTTCTCCTGAAAGTGAAATAGTAAGAGCTGGTAAAGTTTGTAGGTATTAGCGAACTCTTCTGAAAAGACCAATGTCTTCTCAATGATTTCATGTGGTACTAAAGTTTGACGGAAAAAAAGAGTTGGGAGATAGCCCACGGCTGACCTTTTGCAGGAGTCGCCAGTGATTTTTCAAGGCTCGATAGGGTAGTGATTTCTTATCGAACTGGTTCATAATGGCAATTTTAGTATTAAAAATACAGGCTCTATAATCTCTATAGCAGTTTTAGCCATTACAGACATTATAGAATATTTTTTTAATTATTCAGTTAAAAATAAAGCTTGATGAAAAAAACAATCATTAAAATTATTGATATCTTTTTAATTTAATGGCATTAATAAATCTAAAAATATGCATATTTATACTTGGTTATTAGTTTTATTATGAGTGTACCTATAAATGTTGAGAGTGTAAAACGTGAGAATTATTCTATGATTCGAAAATTGTAATGCTTTTAAAAAGTAATATACGTTAACATTATAAGGTGCTCTAAAGGCTTTGGATAAAAAGCTTTTTTTATATTTTGAATTATATGTGTAAAGTTTTATAGGTTCTGTATAAAAAGAGGGTGTAAAAAAATAATATTTTTGAAAGGATAATGCTTAAGTTATTTTAAAAAAATAGAGAAAACTAATTTTATGATGGTAAAATATTGATTCAATTCTAATTATATGATATATTTTATGTTAGGGAAATTCAATTTATATTATTTTTAGAAGAGACAAGAGCAATCAAAATCTAATGATTCCTTGTCTAGGAGGAAATATGGGTAAAGATATCTTTAGTAAGAAGAGTCGTTTCTCGATTCGTAAATTGAATATCGGAGTCTGCTCGGTCTTGCTTGGTACTTTGATCATGATTGGTCACACAGCTCAAGCGGATGAAACGACATCTGATGGAGCAACAGTTGCAGCTACAGCTGTAAGTGCAAGTCAAGGTGAAGGAGTCTCGACCACCACTTCGCCAAGCACAGCACCAGAAAGTGCAGCAACTGCTACGGTAGCACCAGCAGCTACTGAAACAGTTACAGCGACGTCGGTTGCACCTACAAGCTCAGTTGCATCAAGTGTAGCAGTAAGTTCGGAAGCACCAGCTTCAACAAGTGCTACAAGTTCAGCGCCGGCTTCATCAGCATCAACCTCAACAAGTCCAGTAGTTGCTTCAGAAGTTACAGGCTCAACAAATGTATCAACTGCAAAACCAGCAACTGCTTCAGAGGCATCTCGTTCAGTCACAGCTTCTACAACATCGTCGACTACAGCAAGCTCAGTGAGCGCTAGTGCAAATAATGTTACTGTGTCAGAAACGGCAAATGTGCCTCGTGTGCGTAGTCGTCGTGCAGTAGGGCAAGAACGTTCGATGGAAGGAAGAGATATTAAATATGTTTACCAAAATCGAACTGCTCAAGTAAACAGTGGGACTCCAACTCAACGTGCTAAGATTGAATACAGACAGTTGGACGACTATGAGGTAGTCAATGGGAAGACAGTCGCAACTGATCCATCTGGTCAAGGTCGCCCAGTATTAGAGTGGACTGTAACCTTTAACGAGGCTCAGTACGATAGGATGGGAGGATACTACTATTTCACAATTCCAAAGAATGTATCTGACCCTTACAATGTTGTGACAGATTACGCTGGTGCTTACGCAGATCGCGATGGCTGGAAGGATGCAAATAAAGAATCAGGTGCTGGTTCAGCAAATGCAGAAGGTGTTCAGTATGTTGACGCAGGTAATAAACTTGAATGGCGTGTCAAAAATACTGTCGGAAGGGATTACAATAATGTAGATGGTCTTAGCGGTGTTATGGGGGATACAAAAAAGGTATATGTCCTCCAATTATCTAATAGTTCTAGTGCTCGCAAGTTTACTATTAAGTACCGTACAATAGTTGAAGACTCATCACAAGTCATTTCTTATATTGCCGGAGTTGAATCCAAGACAGGGCTACCAAGGAATAACTGGTATGCTATCTCAGGTAAGTACGACAAGAACTTGGTTAGTCAGGTTGGTGCACCAAGTGTGACTCCAAACTTGACGAACACTTCTATCAATGTTCCTGTTCAGACAGTGGCGTCGACTTCAAGCACTCTTTCAGGGACAGGGGTTCCAGGGGCAACTATCAAACTTTATATCGATGGTCAGGAGCAAAACATCGGTAACGTCACTGTTGACAGTAGTGGTAACTGGACTACAGGTGAGCTTCCAACAGCCTTGAACAACAATCAGGGTGAGGGTACGACTATCAAACCACGTCAAACTGTTCAGGTGACTCAAACGGTTGACGGAACAGAAAGTAGTCGTCGCACAGTTCCAGTATCAATCGGTGAGACAACGGTTGAACCTTCAAGCTTGACTACTAACCAGGATGCAGTTGTAGCAGGACAAAAAGAGGTTACTCTTAAGGTTCCTCATGATGCAGGTATTGCTTACTTGCGCTATACAGATACTGCAGGTCAAACAGTTGAAGTTCCTGTCAAACGTGACAGTTTATCAGCTGCATGGGTGTCACAAAAGTCAGATAAGGCAACTGTCAAATCAGTTGAGAACGGTAAGTTCCAAGATACGATTGTCCTCACAATGGCTGATAAGATTGCAGGTACAGAAGTATCATCTATCTCAAATGTGGTGGAAGGTGGTTTCTCAAGTGTGGCTGGATGGCAATCGCGCTCAGTAGAAAACCAGGCACCAACTATTGCTTCAGCTGTTGAAGGAAACAGAAAAACTGTCGAACAAGGTGCTCAACTGGACCTTACTTCTCTTGTGACAGTGGCAGATAAAGAAGATGATGCTCAAGCAACACTAGGTGATAAGGTACATGCTGAAGTCGTTTCAGTAAATGGAAACACAGCAACCAAGACAGTTGATACAAACACCCCAGGCACTTATACAGTTAAGTATAAAGCCGTTGATAGCCAAGGTAAAGAGTCAAACGAGATTGAAGTTACTGTAGTTGTAAATCCTGCACGTCAAAACGAGGCTCCTACAGTAGAGATTCCATATTCAGATCCAGCTCCAAACAAAAAAGAAGTTTATCTATATACTGGAGAAGAAGCTGACGTTGATATTACCTTTAACGACGATTCTGGAAAAATTAAATCCGCATCATTAAGAAAAGGTGGAAATATTGCCTTAAATAATATTGATGGGAACCCAGAAAAACAAAATAATGAATGGGGCTACACTGTAACAGCGATTAATTCTGAAACTGCTACACCAGCAAAAATTAAAGTTACTGGACAAGTTTCTGGTATTGCTGAAAGTAGACTTCCAAAAACAGAAAACGACTCTCTGGAGCTTGTAACTCGTTTTGCAACAGCAACAGATACAGATGGTGCAGAGATTTCCAATAATGCAACAAAAACTAAAAATAATGGAGAAGTAGTTGGTACTTACCTGACTGACCCAGGTGCAGTAACTTTCGTATTAAAAGCACAAACTAAAAAATATGATATCAAAACTCCATCAGAAGCAGATAAAGTAACCGTATCAAATGCTAACAATGTTACTGATAAAGAGTTTGAAAAAATTAAAGAGAAAGTTAAAGTTGAATATTCTCAAAACAATCCAGATGCACGTTTAGCTGACAAAAAAGGTCAGGAAGTAGAAGATGCTTCAAAAGTTGTTGATAAAGTGGAAAAAGATGGAAACAATGTTGTTGTAACCTATAAAGATGGTTCTAAAGATACAAAACCATTAACAGAATTTGTAGTCAAAGATACAACAGCTCCAGCGAAACCAGAAGTTAAGACAGATCTAACAGGTAAAGCCGGAACTAAAGACCCAGTTGAAGTGAGTGCAGAGCCAGGATCAACCGTTGAGTTGTTCGACAAAGATGGCAACAGTCTTGGAACAGGCGTAGCTAACGATCAAGGTGTAGCAACAATCACACCAACGAAAGATATTCCAGTAGGTAATGTGACAGCGACAGCGACAGACCCATCAGGAAACACATCAGACGCAAGTGAACCAAAAGTTGCGACAGACACAACAGCTCCAGCTAAACCAGAAGTTAAGACAGATCTAACAGGTAAAGCCGGAACTAAAGATCCAGTTGAAGTGAGTGCAGAGCCAGGCTCAACAGTAGCCCTCTACGATAAAGATGGCAACAAGATTGGTGAAGCAACAGCTAACGACCAAGGTGTAGCAACTATCACTCCAACGAAAGATATTCCAGTAGGTAATGTGACAGCGACAGCGACAGACCCATCAGG
>NZ_JALT01000043.1:0-4889 GCF_000525585.1 Streptococcus sp. ACS2 | reverse complement strand
GTTGAAGCGGATTCACTTTGAGAGACGCTGGTCTTCAAGGACTCACTCAAGGAACTGAAATAGACGAACTTTCTGAAGCGGATTCGGAATTTGATACAGATTGTGACTCTGAAGTTGATTCACTCTCTGAGGCTGACTCGGAGGTTGAAACAGACTGTGATTCTGAGACAGACGCACTTGTTGATGCTGACTCTGAGTTTGAGACAGACTGTGATTCTGACACTGATGCACTCTCTGAAGCGGATTCGGAATTTGAGACTGATTGTGATGCTGAAATTGATTCACTTACTGATGCTGACTCGGAAGTTGAAGCAGACTGTGATTCTGAAATTGATTCACTTACTGATGCTGACTCGGAGTTTGAAGCAGACTGTGATTCTGAGATTGATTCACTTACTGACGCTGATTCTGACGTTGAAGCTGACTGTGATTCAGATACTGACGCACTTTCTGAAGCTGACTCTGAGTTTGACACTGATTGTGATTCTGACACAGACGAGCTTGTTGAAGCGGACTCACTCAAGGAACTTGAAATGCTCGCCGATTTCACAGTACTCAAAGACGCACTCGTTGAAGCGGATTCACTTTGAGAGACGCTGGTCTTCAAGGACTCACTCAAGGAACTTGAGACACTCGCCGATTTCTCAGCACTCAATGACGCACTTGTTGATTCAGATTCACTTTGCGAAACGCTAGTCTTCAAGGACTCACTCAAGGAACTTGAGACACTCGCTGACTTCACAGTACTCAAAGACGCACTTGTTGATGCGGATTCACTTTGTGATACGCTCGTCTTCAAGGATTCACTCAAGGAACTTGAGATACTCTCCGATTTCTCAGCACTCAAAGAAGCACTCGTTGAAGCGGATTCACTTTGCGAAACGCTCGTCTTCAAGGATTCACTCAAGGAGCTTGAAACGCTCTCAGATTTCACGGTACTTAAAGACGCACTCGTTGAAGCGGATTGACTTTGTGATACGCTCGTCTTCAAAGACTCACTCAAGGAACTTGAGATACTCTCCGATTTCACAGTACTCAAAGATGCACTCGTTGAAGCGGATTGACTTCGAGATTGGCTTGTCTTCAACGATTCACTCAAGGAACTTGAAACACTTTTTGAGGCTACCGTGCTCAATGAAAGGCTGGTCGATGCAGATTGCTTAACAGACTCACTTCGACTTTGAGAAATAGATTCCTGCTTAGACTGACTGGCACTTTGCGACACTGACTCGCTGTAATCACTATCCGACAATTTCACCGTCACAACATTGGTCGTACTATCTTTATAAGTAATCGTTACCGTACCATCACTATTAACCGTATAAGACTTAATACGGTTGGCGACCTCTGGATTCAAGGCAGACACTGCCGCAATAATCTTACTCTTATCTGCGTCTGTTAGGGCAGTCAGGCTGGTCACCTGAATAGTGCTTGTCGGTGCCACACCCGGTGTACGATCTGACAAGCGACCCTGAGTAATACGAATCTCACCCAAGCCATTTGGACGGTTCATATTTGACGCATTGTCAATAGCAGCAACATTACGCTGCCATGTGTTTCGGAAAGAATGATAAAGGTCATCCTTCAAATGAATGGTCGTTGTAATGGTTGCAGGATTATCAGTCGTTGCTGTGATATCTCCCGTAATCGGTGCAATATTACCAGTTCCGTACTGGCTACTACCAAAGAAATTGCCGTTCAAGGCATTGTCATTCAAATCGGCTCTTGCAACGACTTTCATTTCTTTAAGCTTGCCACTGTCATCTGTTGCCGTGAAAGTCACAACAGCATCATCACCAGCATAGAGGGTATAGTTTTTCCCACCACCTTCGAGAGGCGTTGACTTAGGTTCCACACCATCAACAGTCAACTTGGCCGTCACTTCAGGACGCGTTCCGTCCGTTACAGCCACGGAATTACTGGCATCGGAATACACCGCATAATCACCATACATAATGCGAGCTTTGGCTGTTACACCACCTGTTTGTAACTTAACTGTCGGCGTCACAATCGCTTGACCTGAAGCATCTGCCACTGCTGTTCCCACTTCGTCGTCATTATTGTATAGAACGACTGTGGAACCTGGCTCAGCTCCCGTCACCGTTACAGGTGTCTGTGTATATGCCTTATCCAATAATCTCGTTTCAACAGTTGGTGCTGCAAGTCGCTTCACCGGAGCCGTCACATCATTTGTGGTGTTATCTTTATAAGTAATGGTCACCACACCAGATGATGAAACCGAATAAGATTTAAAGTCCTTTGAAGTGGCAATATTTGGGTTAGCAGTCTTAAACGCTTCCCAAACCTTATCTTTTTCAGCCTGGGCGAGACTACTTGTGTCATTAACAAAAGTACTCGTTGTCACCGCCGTAATCGGATTACGAATGCCATCATTTTGCGGCAAAACCTGAATACGAAGCGTGCGTGTCACTGACTGCTTAGCCGTATTAGTCACTACAAAAGAAACATTATAAATTTTCCCAGGTGTTACGACCTCTGTCTGCCCAACAGTCCCCACAATATTAAAGGCGACTGCACTATTTTTCAATGCAGTGGTCTGAGGCACGTTGATCCCATTCACACGATCACTACCAGAAGCGTAGCCAATGCTTTTAATACTATTTCGTGTAGGAATGGTTTCAACAACATTATAAGCCTGATTGATGTAGTCAGAGTTATAAACAGAAATCAAGGCATTGTTAGCCAGACCTAAATTATACTGGGGTGCACGGAGGTTGCTATTAGCATCAATGCGAGAACCATTACGAGGATCACGCTGACCAGATGTCGCACGAAGCACCGCATTGGCAAGACTATTTCTAGCCTGACGAGCCTGAGTTATCGTAGGAGACACATCACTATCACGATCAGCCAGACTGACACGAATGGCATCCAAGGCTTTATTTCCCTTGAGAATAGCAGCATCCGTATTTGGCAAATCAACAGCTTGAGCTTTATAGGTATAAATGTCTAAGGCTAAATCTTTGAGACGCTTTTCTTGTTCTAAACGCTCAGCATCAGCCACAACCGAGGCAGCTAGCAGCCCAGTCGCCGTATCAGACAATTTGAGATTCGTTTGCACTTCAGATGTCAAGGAAGCGTTTAACAAGGTTGACTCTGAGCTGACAAGGGATAGCCCTACTTTAGAGTTGCTACCACTATCACTCTTGCTAACTGACTGAACAGATGTACTTGTACTATGCTCTGATGATTTTTCAGCTACGCTCTCTGACAGACTATGTGAAGAGGAATCCATCTGACTTACTGATTCCGACTTAGAAGCTAATGAAGCTGACAAGGAAGCAGAAAGCGAGGCACTCAATGACAAGGATGTCGATCTTGAAGCTAATTCAGAAGCAGACACCGACTGGCTACGTGATAAAGACTCACTCAAAGAAGCCTCCGAAGTCTGACTTGACGCAATTTCTGATGACTCTTGACTATTTACTTGACTCTCTTGAACACTGGACACAGACTCCATATTTCCAAGAACAACGGAATCAGATGCAGCCAAGAAATCAGTCTTAGCTCCTGCTTCACTTTCCAAAATCGGCTGATCAGTCATTTCATTCGCATGAGCTACTTGAGTCACAACAGAACCACCTAACAAGGCCCCCGTTGCAAGCGCTCCCTTAAGCAGTGTCTGACCTGAAAAAGCAGGTGCATCCACCTCTACCTGATGGGCAGCAACAGACGGTGTATCCACGCCTCCTCTAAGCACCTTGAAAAGACCAAAATTCGACGTCGCCGCACGAAGCCAGTGCTTCCCTGACTTAACCAATTTAAAGCGTGTCACACGATCGGTTTCACGATATTGACCTTCATTCCTTCTAAAAAACATATAAACTCCATTTATTTTTGATTAAAACACTCCTTTAAATTTTATCATAAAATTAAGCAAAAAATCTTATTTCGAGATTGCTTTCTAGCAATTAATCCTTTCTTTCATCTCCCCAGAAATACGATAATAATGGTAACACTAAGACTTATTAAAACTATTTGTATTTTTAGAATATCAAACTAAAAAATCCCCTACCAATTAGGAAATCACTCTAATCGATAGGGGATATTTGATTGTCTAGCTAGAAGCTAATGATTAAACTTACTAGGACTTAGAAGTCTTCACTTTCTTCTTCATCTTTCTTACGTTTGGCAAGAAAGGCAAGACCTGTTGCAGTTGCCAAAGCACCCAAGGCAACACCTAATGATGAGTTTTCCTCACCAGTCTTAGGAAGTGCTTGGCTACCACGTTTGTGGTTAGGATCCTTCACTTCAGAAGTTGATTCTGAGGCAGATACTGAAGCACTTGTTGATGCTGACGCTGAAAGACTTGCTGATGTACTCAATGAAGTTGAGATACTTGTTGAAGTGCTTGTGCTTTCAGAGGCACTTAAGAATGCCGATGTAGAGGCTGACTCTGATACTGAAACTGAAGCGGATGTGCTTACTGACTCAGATGCGCTTGCTGATTCTGACGCAGATGCTGACTCTGATGCACTCGCTGATTCTGAGGCAGATACTGAAGCGGATGCGCTTGCTGATTCTGAGGCAGATGCTGAAGCGGATGCACTTGCTGAGGCTGAGGCAGATACTGAAGCGGATGCGCTCGCTGATTCGGATGTAGATACTGAAGCCGATGTGCTTGCTGATTCTGACTCAGATACTGAAGCGGATGTGCTTGCTGAAGCGGATGCACTTGCTGATTCTGATGCAGATGCTGAAGCGGACGCACTTGCTGACTCTGAGGCAGATACTGAAGCGGATGTACTTGCTGAAGCTGACTCAGAGGCGCTTGCTGATTCTGATGCAGATACTGAAGCGGATGCGCTTGCTGATTCTGATGCAGATACTGAAGCCGATGTGCTTGCTGATTCTGACGCAGATGTTGA
>NZ_JALT01000042.1:0-22028 GCF_000525585.1 Streptococcus sp. ACS2 | reverse complement strand
CAGATTATGGTCCGTTGGTCAAGGGGTTAAGACACCGCCTTTTCACGGCGGTAACACGGGTTCGAATCCCGTACGGACTATATTTTTGAGTGACTTAGGTTACTCTTTTTATTTTGTTTCTTTTTTTTATATGTTATAATAGCTTATAATACTATTTTTGAGGTGAATTTATGTCTAAAGTTTTTGTTTTTGGTCATCAAAACCCTGATTCTGATGCAATCGGGTCTTCTTATGGATATGCTTATTTGAAACGTCAACTTGGTGTTGATGCTGAAGCTGTTGCTTTAGGTACTCCTAACGAAGAAACAGCTTTCGTTCTTGATTATTTTGGTGTTGAGGCACCACGAGTTGTTGAAACAGCTTTGTCAGAGGGAGTTAATCAAGTAATTCTTACAGATCATAATGAGTTTCAACAATCTATTTCAGATATTAAGGATGTTGAGGTTATTGAGGTAGTAGACCATCACCGTGTGGCTAACTTTGAAACCGCTAATCCATTAATGATGCGATTGGAACCTGTTGGATCAGCTTCTTCAATTGTTTATCGTATGTTCAAAGAAAACAATGTTGAAGTTCCTAAGGAAGTGGCTGGTTTGCTTTTGTCAGGTTTGATTTCGGATACTCTTCTCCTTAAATCTCCAACTACACATGCTTCAGATCCTGCAGTAGCAGCTGAACTTGCAGAAATTGCTGGAGTTAATTTGGAAGAATATGGACTTGCTATGCTTAAAGCTGGTACTAATCTTTCTTCTAAATCTGCTGAAGAACTTATTGATATTGATGCCAAAACTTTCGAATTGAATAGCAATCAAGTTCGTGTTGCACAAGTTAATACAGTTGATATTGCCGATGTTCTTTCTCGTCAAGAGGAAATCGAGGAAGCTATTAATAACTCAATTAAAAGCAATGGATACTCTGACTTTGTCTTAATGATTACTGATATTCTTAATTCAAATTCAGAGATTCTTGCACTTGGTTCAAACACTGATAAAGTTGAAAATGCTTTTGATTTTGTTTTAGAAAATAATCATGCTTTCCTTGAAGGAGCTGTTTCTCGTAAGAAACAAGTAGTACCACAGTTGACTGAAAGCTTTAATGCATAAAATTAGGCCGTCAGGCCTTTTTTTAGTTGTCTGATTAATGGTATAATACTTCTTATGATAATACAATTTAACCCAAACAAACTATGTAAGCAAGCTTTTTTTATGGAAATAGTGAATTATCTATATCTTAATCAGCCTGTGACCCTGAGAGCAATAAAAAGGGAGTTTCCTTTTCAAAAGAATATAGATAAATTAATTGAGGAGTTTGTAAAAGCAGGCTATATTGAACGATTTGAGAAACGTTACCGTTTATTAATTAGTCTTGTGTCGGATTCTTCTAAAATTGACTTAGACCAGCATTTTTTTATTAATGATAATTCTTCTTGTTATTTAGAACTATTAAATCGTAGTTTTGTTACTAAGATATCTAATTCTACTAATGATGTTGTTATTATCGAACAAACGGGTATCACGAGAGACGAACTTACGATTTCAAATTATTTCTATAAATTAAGAGAAAATCTACCATTATCTGAAGAGCAGAATAGATTATATGACATATTAGGGGATGTTAATCCTGAATACTTTTTGAAACATGTAACGACTTTTCTATTAAAATACATAAGGAAGCAATATGTACTTCAAAAGAGGAGGAATATTTTTGTCGATGCTTTAGTATTATTAGGGTATCTTGTTCAAGTAGAAGAAGGGCGTTATCTTTTGAATATGGACTTAGATTCCGAAGCATTCGTTTTTAGTGCAAAAAAAGACTAGTATTATTACTAGTCTTTTTTATGACAACTTTAACGATTCCTTAGTTCAAGATAACGTTTGTACCAGATGTTAACATAAGATTGTGAAAATGGCCCCTTACCATTGTTAATCCAATCTACCAAGATTTTAACATGTTCCTTTAAGATATAGTCAATATCAGGAGAGTAATGCATTTCTTTTTTATGTGTTTCATACTCATCTACATCTAGCAATTTTTTTTCACCATCAGCGAAGACTTTGACATCTAGGTCGTAGTCAATATATTTTAGTGCTTCTTGGTCCAAAATATATGGACTAGCTAAATTGCAGTAGTAGGAAATGCCGTTATTCCTAATCATGGCTATAATATTAAACCAGTATTTTTTGTGGAAATAAACAATAGCAGGTTCACGTGTTACCCATCGTCTTCCGTCTGCTTCAGTAACGAGGGTGTGGTCGTTAACGCCAATAACAGCATTCTCAGTTGTCTTTAGTACCATAGTATCGCGCCAAGTACGGTGCAAACTACCATCATGCTTATAACTTTGAATTGTGATAAAGTCGCCTTCTTTTGGTAATTTCATGGCGTCCTCTTTCTACAATAAGGGTTATCCCCACTATTGTATCATAATTTTGTGAAAAGAGGGGGGAATTCCTATAAATATTCTCTTAGAGCGGATGCTATGGCATCAAAGTCATAACCTTTTCTGGCTAAAGATTGTGTCAAGCGCTGTTTAAGTTCATAACCGTCGTATTTTTTACTAAATTTTTGATATTGCTTATCTATTTCTTTATAAAGGAGAGCTTGTTCAATTTCTTCATCTGCTTCAAGTTCTAGATGATCGATTGCTAGTTTACTTTCTTGAAATGAAAAACCTTTATTGATAAGGCTTTGAGTTAATTTATCTTTTAGGGCTTTAGATGGTAGTTTTCCCTGATATTTTCGTAACAGTTTTGAAGCTACTCTAATGGCTATTTCTGAGAAATCAAATTGACTTAAAACATCGTCAATGATCTGTTTGTTACAACCTTTTTGAAGCCATTTTTGCTTCAGCACATAGGCTCCTTTATCGCCTGAATTCAGATTTTGTTGAGCTAGACTTTCTAGGAGTTTGTAATCATCAATCCAGTGATCTCTTTTTAGATTATCAATAATTTTTGGAATTATATGAGGGTTTATTTCATGTTTAAAAAGGTAATCTTTTACCTCTTTCTCAGTACGTTGTTTAAATGAAATAAAATAGAGGGCTAAGTTTTTACCATGCGAGAACTGGGCAAAGGATTTAATATTCTCTAGTTGATCTTTGTCCAGTATCATTTCTTTTGTCAACATGTATTTAACGATGGTATCTTCTGTAACGTAGAGACTCTCTTTTTTGTCTATCTCAAGGAGATAAAGTCTCTTTTTCTTCTCGATTTTTGTGATTTTCATAGTTATTATTATATCAAAATGTTAGAATGGTAGTATGAATTTACAAGTGAAACAGCGTATCCCGCTTAAGATAAAACGCATGGGAATCAATGGCGAAGGCATTGGTTTTTATAAGAAAACTCTAGTTTTTGTGCCAGGGGCTTTGAAGGGTGAAGAAGTATTCTGTCAGGTTGTTTCTGTTAAGAGAAACTTTGTTCAGGCAAAATTATTAAAGATTAATAAGCCTTCTAAGTTTCGTGTTGAACCTGCATGTAGTATTTATGAAGACTGTGGCGGTTGCCAGTTAATGCATCTTCGTTATGATAAGCAATTAGAGTTTAAAACTGACTTATTAGGACAAGCCTTGAAGAAGTTTAAACCGGCTAATTTTGAGTCATATGACATTCGTCCAACAATAGGGATGGAGCAACCACAACATTACCGAGCTAAACTACAATTTCAAACCCGTTCTTTTGGTGGTTCAGTCAAAGCTGGTTTATTTGCGGAAGGGAGTCATCGCCTCATTAATATTGATGATTGCCTAGTTCAGGATGAGCTAACTCAAGTCATCATGAATAAGGTGACAAATTTGTTAGATAAATACAGGTTGCCAATTTATAATGAGCGTAAAATTGCTGGAATTCGTACTGTTATGATACGACGTGCTTTGGGTTCAAATCAGGTCCAGTTGATTTTTGTAACCTCTAAATCAGTTTCTTTCACTAAATTAGTTAAGGAATTGACGGAAAGTTTTCCAGAAATTGTAACAATTGCTGTCAATTATAATTATTCGAAGTCCAGTGAGATTTATGGTCAAGAGACGGAAATTCTTTGGGGGCAAGACACTATTCAAGAAGAGGTACTGGACTATAACTTTGCTCTCTCTCCTCGTGCATTTTACCAGTTGAATCCTCAACAAACAGAGGTACTCTATGGTCAGGCCGTTGAAGCTTTGGATGTAGGTAAGGCTGAACACCTTATTGATGCTTATTGTGGGGTTGGTACTATTGGACTTGCTTTTGCAAATAAGGTAAAGAGTATTCGAGGTATGGATATTATTCCAGAGTCTATTGAGGATGCTAGAAAGAATGCTAAATCACTTGGGTTGGAGAATGCTCACTATGAGGTGGGTAAGGCTGAGGATATTATTCCTCGTTGGTACAAGGAAGGCTATCGAACAGATGCTCTTATTGTGGATCCACCTAGAACTGGTTTAGATGATAAGCTACTTAAAACGATACTGGCCTACACTCCTGAAAAAATGGTTTATGTTTCATGTAATGTATCTACTTTGGCTAGAGACCTAGTTTCTTTGGCTAAAGTTTATGATGTTAATTATATTCAGTCAGTAGACATGTTTCCTCATACAGCTCGAACAGAAGCAGTTGTGAAGCTGACTAAGAAAATGTGATAAAACCTAACATAAAAAACAAGAAATTTTCCAAATTGTTGGAAAATTTCTTTATTTTTCTGAAAAATAGGAGTATAATAGGCTTATCGATTTTTTAAAGGAGGAGCGTATGAAAAAGAGCTTCATTCATCAACAAGAGGAAATTTCTTTTGTGAAGAATACTTTTACACAGTATTTGATTGATAAACTTGACGTCGTTGAAGTGCAAGGGCCTATTTTGAGTAAGGTCGGGGATGGTATGCAGGATAATTTGAGCGGTATTGAAAATCCTGTAACTGTTAATGTGCTTCAGATTCCTGACGCAACATACGAAGTTGTTCACTCATTAGCAAAATGGAAACGCCATACTTTGGCTCGTTTTGGTTTCAATGAAGGTGAAGGGCTCGTGGTTAATATGAAGGCTCTTCGTCCAGATGAAGATTCATTGGATGCAACGCACTCTGTTTACGTTGACCAATGGGACTGGGAAAAAGTTATTCCTGACGGACATCGTAATATCGCTTACTTGAAAGAAACTGTTGAAACCATTTATAAGGTTATTCGTTTGACTGAGCTAGCAGTTGAAGCACGTTACGATATTGAAGCTATTTTACCTAAGAAAATTACCTTCATCCATTCAGAAGAACTTGTTGAGAAGTACCCTGATTTGACACCAAAAGAGCGTGAAGATGCTATTACTAAGGAATATGGTGCTGTATTCTTGATTGGTATCGGTGGTGTTCTTCCTGATGGAAAACCACATGATGGTCGTGCACCTGACTATGATGACTGGACAACTGAGTCTGAGAATGGTTACCATGGTTTGAATGGGGATATCTTGGTTTGGAATGAACAATTAGGACATGCCTTTGAATTGTCATCAATGGGTATTCGTGTTGATGAAGATGCCCTTAAACGTCAGGTTGAAATTACTGGCGACCAAGATCGTTTGAAATTGGATTGGCACCAAGCCTTGTTACATGGCCTTTTCCCACTAACAATTGGTGGAGGTATTGGTCAGTCACGTATGGCTATGTTCTTGCTTCGTAAGAAACATATTGGTGAGGTTCAAACTTCAGTTTGGCCAGATGCCGTTCGTGAAAGTTACGAAAATATCTTGTAAAAAAAGCACTAACGAAAGTTAGTGTTTTTTGGTTAGCAATAGCTATGCATAATTGATCAATGAATTAGCTATTGGAGTAGATATCATAAGAGCTGGCTTAGTTTTTCTCATAAAGAAAAAACCTATCCCTTGAAGGAGATAGGTTTTTAGATTAGTCACCACTACGGAAAAAAGCATCGTAAAGAGCTCTGACAGCTGCTTTTTCTTGCTCAGTTTCAATTACAAACATAACAGAAACCTCACTAGAACCTTGAGAAATCATTTCTAGGTTAATATGTTTTTCAGAGAGCGCTTTAGCCGCTGTCGCTGTAACACCGATGTGGTCTTTCATATTTTCACCAACAATCATGAGGATTGAAAGGCCATGTTCAATTTCAACTTCATCAACACCGAGTTCACGAGTCAAGTATGAAAGAATTTCTTGTTCTTTGATTGGGGTAAGTTCACGTTCTCGAATAATGATTGAGAGGTCATCGATTCCAGAGGGCATGTGTTCCCAACGGATGTTTAAATCTTCCAAAATTTGGAGGACCTTACGTCCAAAACCAACTTCACGGTTCATGAGGTATTTGGTCATATTGATGCTGACGAATTTATCATCACTCGCGATACCAACGACAGGAACAGTTGCACCCTTGTGTTCAAGAATAATGCGTGTGCCTGGGTGGTCTGGGTTATTTGTATTTTTAATAACGAGTGGAATTTTACCACGGTAGGCAGGGAGAAGGGCTTCGTCATGAAGAACTGAGAAGCCAGCATATGCCAATTCACGCATTTCCTTGTAAGTCAACTCTGGAATTGAATGTGGTTCATGAACGACACCAGGATGGGCTGCGAAAATACCATCTACATCTGTGAAGTTTTCATATAAATCTGCCTTAACTCCAGCTGCAACGATAGAACCAGTGATATCAGAGCCTCCACGTGAGAAAGTACAAATTTGATTATCAGGGGTAACACCGAAGAAACCAGGGATTACAAGAACCTCATCTGATTCGCGAAGCTCTTCCAACTTGTCATAAGCTCCTGGAAGGATACGAGCATTTCCAGGTTCGCTTGAGACAAAAATACCAGCTTGGCGAGGGTGAACGTAACGTGCTTCAATACCGTTATTACGGAAATATTCAGCAATCAATTTTGCGTTATTATCTTCCCCTGCAGCTAGGAAAGTATCATAAAGGAAATCATTATCTTCAATCGGAAGAGTGGCAAGATCGTTGATAGATTTGGCAATCTTCGCCATTTCTGTTGATTTGAAGCCTAGCTCATCGACCATAGCTTGGTAGCGGTTAATAATCCATTCTTGGTCAGCTTTGACATCAACACCCTTTGTGTAGTGTTTATAGTATTTAATCAAGGCATCTGTGACTTTGGTATCTTCATCGTTACGTTTACCTGGGGCAGAGACAACGACAAAGCGACGTTCAGGGTCAGATTTTACAATGTTTAAGACTTTTTCTAATTGTGTGGCTGAAGCAAGTGAGCTTCCACCGAATTTGATGACTTTCATAGTTACTCCAAAAATTTTAAATTACTCTACAATTATAGCAAAATTCTGACAATTTGTCACATTGTTTTTAAAAGCGAGTAAGATTTAGAATGATTATGGTACAATAAAGTAAGAAAGAGGAGGATATCCCGTGGTAGAGGCAATTATTTTTGATATGGATGGTGTCCTTTTTGACACTGAAAAATATTATTATGATCGACGTGCAAGTTTCTTAGCTCAAAAGGGAATTTCAATCGACCATTTACCCCCGTCTTTCTTCATAGGTGGAAATACCAAGCAAGTTTGGGAAAATATTCTCAGGGATGACTATGATAACTGGGATGTGCCAACTTTACAAGAAGAGTATAATGCCTATAAACAAGACAACCCCTTACCCTATAAAGAATTAATCTTTCCTGATGTTTTGAAAGTCTTGAATGAAGTGAAATCTCGAGGGTTGAAAATAGGTTTGGCTTCTAGCTCCGTGAAGGCAGATATCCTTAGAGCTTTGGAGGAAAATCATTTGGATGGTTTCTTTGATGTGGTTCTCTCAGGAGAAGAATTTAAAGAGAGTAAACCCAATCCAGAGATTTATCTGACAGCCTTAAAGCATTTGAATGTGGAAGCAAATCAGGCGCTGATTATCGAAGATAGCGAGAAGGGTATTGCTGCTGGAGTTGCTGCAGGTGTTGAGGTTTGGGCCATTAAAGATAATCGTTTTGGCATGGATCAAGGTGCAGCCAAAGGTTTGTTGGATAAGCTTATAGATGTTTTAGATTTATTAAAATAGAAGAGACACCGAGTTAGTTGTAGAACTCGGTGTTTTGATATATCAAATTAAAAAACTCTAAGTTTCTGTTGACCTTTAGATGGACTATGGTATACTAGAAATTAACGATGAATGATTTGATAATCAAATTATCTATTCATCAAATAAAATTGTGATAAAAATATAAAGAACATACGGTTTTCATATAGGAACTAGTTATCGGAGGAATGCAAAAAATGGCTTACGAAACAATTCTTTATAGTGTTGAAGATGGAGTAGCAACTTTAACACTTAATCGTCCAGAAGTGCAAAATGGATTTAATATTCCAGTTTGTGATGAGATTATGGCTGCAATTGAGCAAGCTAAACAAGATGCGTCAGTAAAATTCTTGGTAATCAATGCTAATGGAAAAGTCTTTTCTGTTGGTGGTGACCTTGATCAAATGCAAAAAGCGGTTGCTGTAGATGATGTACAGTCTTTGGTTCGTATTGCTGAGCAGGTAAATGAAATTTCTTTTGCTCTTAAAAAATTGCCTAAGCCAGTCATCATGGTAGTTGATGGACCATGTGCAGGTGCTGCAGCTAACTTAGCTGTTGCAGCAGACTTTACGATTGCATCTGATAAAGCTAAATTCATCCAAGCTTTTGTAGGTGTTGGTTTGGCACCTGACGCTGGAGGTCTCTACCTTTTGACACGTTCAATCGGTATTAACCGTGCGACTCAAATTACAATGACAGGAGAGCCAGTATCAGCTGAAAAAGCTTTGGACTGGGGAATCGCCTACAAAGTTGTTGAGTCAGAAAAACTTGAAAAAACTGTGAGTCAATTGATTAAAAAATTGAACCGCTCTTCAGTGAATTCCTTTAAAGCCATTAAAGAAATGGTTTGGGAATCTGAATTTGCAGGATGGGAAAATTACGCTAAGTTGGAACTTGACTTGCAAAAATCTCTTGCTTTCACAGAAGACTTCAAAGAAGGGGTACGTGCTTATAGTGAGCGTCGTCGACCTAAATTCCAAGGGAAATAGCCACATTTTCTAAAAGAAAAACTAAAGTTTTTTAATCGGGCTTGCGAAATTAGTTTGAGTCTGATATAATTTGAAAGTCAAAGTTTTATTGAAAGGAGTCTGGTGTGAATTACGACAAAATTGATGGCTATCTTGTTGATATTTTTAATAACGTAGTTATTATCGAAGAAGCAAGTTTAAAGAATTCAAAGTTTAACGATGTTTCCCTCAAGGAAATGCATACCATTGATGTGATCGGTACACATCCAGATACGACACCAAGTGCAGTAGCTAAAGAACTCATGCTAACTCTTGGTACTGTAACAACATCTCTCAATAAACTTGAAAAGAAAGGTTATATTGTCCGTACGCGTTCATCAGTTGACCGTCGTGTGGTCCATCTTTCGCTTTCTAAAAAGGGTCGTTTGGTATATCGTCTTCACCGTCGTTTTCATAAATCAATGGTGATGAGGATTACAGAAGGCTTTAACGACGAGGAATTGAAGGTTATGAGCAAGGGATTGGAAAATCTCCACGCATTTCTTGAGGAGTTGAAATAATGGCATTTGCAAAAATTAGTCAGGTTGCCCATTATGCACCTGCTCAGGTCGTGACTAATGATGACCTATCAAAAATCATGGATACTAGCGATGAGTGGATTCGCTCACGTACCGGTATTCAGGAACGTCGCATCTCATTGAATGAGAATACGAGTGATTTAGCTACCAATGTTGCTCATCAGCTATTAGAAAAATCAGGATTAGCTCCTGAGGAGCTAGACTTTGTTTTAGTTGCAACGATTTCTCCTGATAGCTCGATGCCGTCAGTGGCAGCGCGTGTTCAAGGAACAATTGGAGCAGTCAATGCCTTTGCTTTTGATATTACTGCGGCATGTAGTGGGTTTGTCTTTGCCCTGGCAACCGCAGAAAAATTGATTAAGTCAGGTGTCTACAAAAGAGGTCTAGTCATTGGTGCTGAAGTCCTTTCTAAAACATTAGACTGGTCTGACCGTACAACAGCTGTCCTCTTTGGAGATGGTGCTGGCGGGGTCCTCTTGGAAGAAACTGATGAAGAACATTTCTTGGGAGAATCTTTAAATACCGATGGTAGCAAGGGTGGTCTTGAGTCAGGAGCCTCTGCAGTTATCTCGCCTTATTCAGATGAGTCTGATCAGCCTAATCCCTATATGCAAATGGATGGGAAAGCAATCTTTGATTTTGCCGTTAAGACGGTTTCAAAGAGTATTAAGGCCTTGGTTGAAGAAAAAGGTGAGCCTGATTACTTCCTTCTTCATCAAGCTAACATTCGTATTTTGGATATTATGGCTAAGAAAATTGATGTCAGTCGTGACAAATTCTTGGCAAACATGATGTCTTATGGTAATACCAGTGCGGCAAGTATCCCAATTCTGCTTTCTGAAAACGTGGCGAATGGGACCTTAAAATTAGACAGCGGTCAAACAATTCTCTTATCAGGTTTTGGTGGGGGTTTGACATGGGGCAGTCTTATTGTTAAAATCTAGTTATATAAATTATGCACCAGCATAGATTATAAGAAATATATTTATCTTAAAGGAGAAATTAAAATGGCAGTATTTGAAAAAGTACAAGAAATCATCGTTGAAGAACTTGGGAAAGATGCAGAAGAAGTAAAAGTAGAAACTACTTTTGACGAACTTGACGCTGACTCACTTGACGTGTTCCAAGTTATCTCAGAAATCGAAGATGAGTTCGATATCCAAATCGAAACTGAAGAAGGTCTTAACACTGTTGGTGACCTTGTTGCTTACGTAGAAGAAAAAACTAAATAAGCAGGGCATAGAGAATATTCTTATTTGGGATATTCTCCTTTGTTTATACAATTACTTTGATTATTAAACTATTTATTTGATTAGAAAATCGAAAAAAGGTGCAAAATGAAATCTCGTATTACAGAACTGTTAGGAATTAAATATCCAATCTTCCAAGGTGGTATGGCCTGGGTTGCTGATGGCGACTTGGCAGGAGCCGTTTCAAATGCTGGTGGACTCGGAATTATTGGTGGTGGTAATGCCCCTAAAGAAGTGGTAAAAGCTAACATTGATAGAGTAAAACAAATCACTGACAAACCATTCGGTGTTAATATCATGCTTTTGTCACCATTTGCAGATGACATCGTCGACCTCGTTATCGAAGAGGGCGTTAAGGTTGTTACAACAGGAGCCGGAAACCCAGGTAAATATATGGAGCGTTTCCACGAAGCTGGAATTACAGTAATCCCAGTTATTCCATCGGTAGCACTTGCTAAACGTATGGAAAAACTTGGAGCAGATGCTGTTGTCGCAGAAGGTATGGAAGCTGGTGGTCACATCGGTAAATTGTCAACTATGGCACTTGTTCGCCAAGTTGCTGATGCGGTATCTATCCCAGTTATTGGAGCTGGTGGTGTTGCTGATGGACGTGGTATGGCTGCTGTTCTTATGCTTGGAGCAGAAGCCGTTCAGGTTGGTACGCGTTTCGCTGTTGCTAAAGAATCTAATGCACACCAAAACTTCAAAGATAAGATTTTGAAGGCTAAAGATATTGATACTGTTATTTCAGCCTCAGTTGTTGGACACCCAGTTCGTGCGATTAAGAATAAATTGGCTACTGAATATAACCAAGCTGAAAAAGATTTCTTGGCTGGTAAGAAGACTCAAGAGGAAATTGAAGAGCTTGGTGCAGGTGCCCTTCGTAACGCGGTTGTTGATGGAGATGTGGAATATGGTTCAGTTATGGCTGGACAAATTGCAGGTCTTGTTCGTAAAGAAGAAACATGTGCAGAAATCTTGGAAGACCTATACACAGGTGCTGCCAAGGTGATTAAAGAAGAAGCTGCTCGTTGGGCAGATGTAAACGTCTAAAAACGTCGAAAGGATTAGGATAGTGACAAAACGTGCGTTCTTATTTGCTGGTCAAGGGGCTCAGAAATTGGGCATGGCGAGCGATTTGTATGCGACTTATCCCGTTGTCAAAGAGACATTTGATACGGCTAGTCGTATTCTAGGTTATGATTTGCGTGAATTGATTGATTCTAACGAAGAAAAACTTAATCAGACACGCTATACTCAACCAGCTATTTTGACAACGTCAGTAGCCATTTATCGCCTTTTGGCAGAAAATGGTATCACTCCTGATATTGTTGCCGGTCTCTCTTTGGGTGAATATTCTGCCCTAGTTGCGGCCGGAGCACTCTCATTTGAGGATGCGGTAGCCTTGGTTGCTAAACGTGGAGAATTCATGGAAACAGCTGCTCCTGCTGGAAGTGGGAAAATGGTTGCTGTCATGAATACAGATCCAAGTTTGATTGAAGAAATCTGTCAAAAAGCATCTGAAAAGGGTGTAGTAACGCCTGCTAACTATAATACTCCAGCACAAATTGTTATTGGTGGTGAAGTTGAGGCTGTTGATTATGCTGTGGAATTGCTTAAAGAAGCTGGTGCTAAACGTCTGATTCCTCTTAATGTTTCAGGGCCGTTCCATACAGCTTTACTTGAATCAGCTAGTCAAAAATTGGCAGCAGAACTTGAGAAAGTGTCATTCAAGGACTTTACGCTTCCTTTAGTAGGTAATACTGAGGCTCAAATCATGAAGTCAGAAGACGTCAAAGCACTTTTGGCTCGTCAGGTGATGGAACCTGTACGTTTTTATGATTCGATTGCCACTATCCAAGAATTTGGTGTAGATGAAGTAATTGAGATTGGTCCAGGAAAAGTCTTGTCAGGCTTCTTGAAGAAAATTGATAAAACCTTACCAACTCATAATGTTGAAGATCAAGCTAGTCTTGATGCCCTTCTTAATGCTTAAAACGAGGTAAACATGGAACTTAAGAATAAAAATGTTTTTGTAACAGGTTCAACACGTGGAATTGGATTAGCTGTGGCACACAAATTTGCTAGTCTTGGTGCCAATGTTGTTTTAAATGGACGTTCTGAAATCTCTGAGGACTTGCTTGCACAGTTTGCAGATTATGGTGTAACTGTTGTAGGTATCTCAGGTGATATTTCTAACGGTGAAGATGCTAAACGTATGGTAGCTGAAGCTATTGAAAAGCTTGGTAGTGTTGATGTTCTAGTTAATAATGCTGGGATCACTAACGATAAGTTGATGTTGAAGATGAGTGAAGAAGATTTTGAACGTGTCTTGAAAATCAACTTGACTGGTGCTTTCAATATGACACAGGCTGTCTTAAAACCAATGTCTAAGGCTCGTCAAGGTGCCATCATCAATATGTCATCTGTTGTAGGTCTCATGGGGAATATTGGTCAAGCTAACTATGCGGCTTCAAAAGCTGGTTTGATTGGTTTTACAAAATCAGTGGCGCGTGAAGTTGCGGCTCGTGGTGTCCGTGTCAATGCTATTGCTCCTGGTTTCATTGAATCAGATATGACTGACGCTATTCCAGAGAAAATGAAAGATGCTATGATTGCTCAAGTGCCAATGAAACGTATTGGTCAAGCAGAAGAAGTGGCTGAAGTTGCAGCATTCTTGGCTAGTCAAGAATATCTCACAGGTCAAACCATCGCTATTGATGGTGGTATGACCATGCAATAATTGAATGTCAATATAAAAAATCATTTACTAGAATATCCATCCGACAAAAGGAGAATATATATGTCTACAAATCGTGTTGTTGTTACAGGTTACGGCGTAACCTCACCAATCGGTAATACACCAGAAGAATTTTGGAACAGTCTTCATGACGGTAAAATTGGTATCAAACCAATTACGAAGTTCGATGCTTCTGAAATTCCAGTCTTTAACGCTGGTGAAATCCAAGATTTCCCGTTCGATAAGTACTTTGTGAAAAAAGATACTAACCGTATGGACACTTACTCACTTTATGCGATTTATGCTGCTATGGAAGCTCTTGAAAATTCAGGACTTAACATGGAAGAAGAAGATCGTGATCGTGTTGGTGTCATCGTGTCATCTGGTATCGGTGGTCTTCAAGAACTTGAAGATCAAATCATTCGTATGCACGAACGTGGGATGAAACGTATCAAACCAATGTTTATCCCTAAAGCACTTTCAAACATGGGTGCTGGTAACATTGCTCTTAAAATTGGTGCTCAAGGGGTATGTAAATCAGTGACGACTGCTTGTGCCTCTGCCAATGATGCAATCGGTGAAGCCTTCCGTGAAATTAAATTCGGTTTGCATGATGTTGTCTTGGCTGGTGGTGCTGAAGCTTCAATCACTAAGATTGGTATTGGTGGTTTCAATGCTCTTACAGCACTTTCAACAACAGAGGATCCAGAACGTTCATCAATTCCATTTGATAAAGACCGTAATGGTTTTGTTATGGGTGAAGGTGCAGGGGTTCTCGTTATCGAAAGCTTGGAACATGCCCAAAAACGTGGTGCTAACATCTTGGCTGAGATTGTTGGTTACGGATCAAACTGTGATGCCTACCACATGACAACACCAACTCCAGACGGTTCAGGTGCTGCTAAAGCAATTAAATTGGCTATCAATGAAGCTGGTATCAAACCTGAAGATGTTGATTATGTCAATGCTCACGGGACATCAACACCTGCTAATGAAAAGGGTGAAAGTGGTGCCATTGTTTCTGTACTTGGTAAAGATGTTCCAGTTTCATCTACTAAATCATTTACAGGTCACTTGCTAGGTGCTGCTGGTGCGGTTGAGGCTATTGCAACAATCGAAGCTATTCGTCATAGCTATGTACCAAAAACTGCTGGTACAAAAGAATTGTCTGACTACATCGAAGCTAATGTTGTTTATGGTGAAGGTCAAGAAGCTGATATTGAGTACGCAATTTCAAATACTTTCGGTTTTGGTGGACACAATGCTGTTCTTGCCTTTAAACGTTGGGAGGCTTAATTCATGAATATTTCTGAAATCAAAGATTTGTTGGCTCAATTTGATGCATCAACTTTGCGTGAATTTTCATACAAAAACAATGGTGAAGAATTGAACTTGAGCAAAAATCAAACAAGTTCAGTAACAGCTGCCCCAGTAGCTCCTACAGTTGAAGTAGTTGCGCCAGCTCCTCAGGCTCCGGTTGCTCCAGTAGCAGCACCTGCTGCTGTTGAAACTCCAGCAACACCAGTTGAAGAAGCTTCTGCACCAGCTCAAGCTGCTGAAGGAGAAGTGGTTGAAAGTCCACTTGTCGGTGTGGCTTACTTGTCTCCATCACCTGAAAAACCAGCCTTTGTTTCTGTTGGCGACACTGTTAAGAAAGGTCAAACTCTTCTTATCGTTGAAGCGATGAAGGTTATGAATGAAGTGCCAGCGCCTAAAGATGGTGTTATTACTGAGATCTTGGTAGCGAATGAAGAAGTTGTTGACTATGGAAAAGGATTGGTACGCATCAAATGACAATTGATATTAATGCTATTCGTGAAGCTTTACCACACCGTTATCCAATGCTTTTGGTTGACCGTGTGCTAGAAGTTTCAGAAGACGAAATCACAGCTATTAAAAATGTAACGATCAATGAACCTTTCTTTAATGGACATTTTCCTCAATACCCAGTTATGCCTGGCGTTCTTATCATGGAAGCTCTTGCGCAAACAGCTGGTGTTCTTGAATTGTCTAAACCTGAAAATAAGGGCAAATTAGTCTTTTACGCAGGTATGGATAAGGTTAAATTTAAAAAACAAGTGGTTCCTGGTGACCAACTTGTTATGACAGCTAAGTTTGTTAAGCGTCGTGGAACAATTGCTGTTGTTGAAGCTAAGGCTGAAGTCGATGGTAAACTTGCTGCATCAGGTACTTTGACTTTTGCTATTGGAAGCTAATGTTGTGTGAAAATCCTTCTGGCGACAGTCGGAAAGGATTTTTCTTTAGACATTGGTCTATCACATAGAAAGGAAATCAACACAGACTATCAAAAAATGTCTGATGTTATCTTGTTTTATGTTTAAAAAATTATTGATTGCCAATCGTGGTGAAATTGCAGTGCGTATTATCCGTGCAGCGCGTGAATTGGGTATCCAAACGGTTGCTATTTATTCTGAAGCAGATAAGGATTCTCTCCATACTATGCTTGCTGATGAAGCTATTTGTATCGGGCCTGCAAAATCAACGGATTCTTATTTAAATATGAATCGTGTCCTATCAGCTGCTATTGTGACTGAGGCTCAAGCTATTCACCCAGGGTTTGGTTTCTTGAGTGAAAACTCTAAATTTGCCACTCTCTGTGAAGAAATGAACATCAAATTTATTGGTCCTTCAGGCGAAGTCATGGACAAGATGGGTGATAAAATCAATGCCCGTGCTGAAATGATTAAGGCTAATGTCCCTGTAATTCCTGGTTCAGATGGTGAAGTCTTTACAGCTGAGGAGGCTTTAGAGGTTGCCAACCGTCTTGGTTACCCAGTAATGCTTAAGGCTTCTGCTGGTGGTGGCGGTAAGGGGATTCGTAAGGTTAACACTGAAGAAGAGTTAGCTCCTGCCTTCGAATCTGCGTCACAAGAAGCTAAAGCAGCCTTTGGTAATGGGGCGATGTATATTGAAAAAGTTATTTACCCAGCTCGTCATATCGAGGTTCAAATTTTGGGAGATAGCTATGGTAATATTGTTCACCTAGGTGAGCGTGATTGCTCTCTTCAACGTAATAACCAAAAGGTTTTGGAAGAATCACCGTCAGTTGCTATTGGTAAGACACTTCGTCACGAAATTGGTTCAGCGGCTGTCCGTGCCGCTAAGGCTGTTAATTATGAAAATGCGGGTACTATCGAGTTCCTTCTTGATGAGAAAACAGGTCAGTTCTACTTTATGGAAATGAACACCCGTGTTCAAGTTGAGCACCCAGTTACAGAATTTGTAAGTGGTGTGGATATTGTTAAAGAACAAATCCGTATTGCCGCAGGTGAAAAACTCTCTGTGACCCAAGATGATATTGAAATCAAGGGACATGCTATTGAGTGTCGTATCAATGCAGAAAATCCTAAGTTCAACTTTGCACCTAGTCCAGGGAAAATTAGTAATCTCTACCTACCTAGTGGAGGTGTTGGTCTCCGTGTAGACAGTGCAGTCTATCCTGGCTATACTATTCCACCTTACTATGATTCAATGATTGCCAAAATCATTGTTCATGGAGAAAATCGATTTGAGGCACTCATGAAGATGCAACGTGCTCTTTACGAGCTCGAAATTGATGGTGTTGTGACTAATGCTGACTTCCAGTTGGATTTGATTTCAGATCGTAGCGTTATCGCTGGGGATTATGATACTTCCTTCTTGATGGAGACCTTCCTACCAGCTTATCAGAATCGTGAGGAATAGAGTTTATGGGATTATTTGATCGAAAAGAAAAGTATATCCGTATCAATCCTAACCGTTCTGTACGTAATGGGATTGATCACCAAGTGCCAGAAGTTCCAGATGAACTTTTTGCAAAATGTCCTGGTTGTAAACAAGCTATTTATCAAAAGGACTTGGGACAAGCTAAAATTTGTCCAAATTGTTCTTATACCTTCCGTATTTCCGCTAAAGAACGTCTCGATTTAACAGTTGATGAGGGATCTTTCCAAGAACTGTTTACAGGCATTAAAACTAAAAATCCATTGAATTTTCCAGGTTATATGGAGAAACTAGCAGTGACTAAGGAAAAAACTGGTCTTGATGAAGCTGTCGTGACTGGTGTTGCAACTATCAAGGGGCAAAGAACAGCCTTGGCCATTATGGATTCTAACTTTATTATGGCTTCAATGGGAACTGTTGTTGGTGAGAAAATCACTAAACTCTTTGAACATGCGATTGAGGAAAAACTTCCAGTTGTTATTTTTACAGCATCTGGTGGGGCCCGTATGCAAGAAGGAATCATGAGTTTGATGCAAATGGCTAAGATTTCAGCTGCGGTAAAACGTCATTCGAATGCTGGCTTGTTGTATTTGACTGTATTGACAGATCCAACAACTGGTGGGGTTACAGCAAGTTTCGCCATGGAAGGTGATATCATTTTAGCTGAGCCACAAACCTTGATTGGTTTTGCAGGTCGTCGTGTCATTGAAAACACAGTTCGCGAAACTTTGCCAGATGATTTTCAAAAGGCTGAGTTCCTTCAAGAACATGGTTTTGTTGATGCCATTGTTAAACGTACAGAGTTGGCTGATACCATTGCCACACTCTTATCATTCCATGGAGGTGTTCAATGAGCGACGTAGCACGTATTTTAAAAGAAGCGCGTGACCAAGGCCGTTTAACTGCTTTGGACTTTGCCCAAGGAATCTTCGATGACTTTATCGAACTTCATGGCGACCGTAATTTCCGTGACGACGGTGCCATTATTGGTGGTATTGGTCGTTTAAATGGCCAAGCGGTTACTGTAGTGGGTATCCAAAAAGGTAGAAACCTACAAGATAACCTCAATCGTAACTTTGGCCAACCTCATCCAGAGGGTTATCGTAAGGCTCTTCGCCTCATGAAACAGGCTGAAAAGTTTGGTCGTCCAGTCGTTACCTTTATCAATACTGCAGGTGCTTATCCTGGTGTTGGGGCAGAGGAACGTGGACAAGGTGAGGCAATTGCGCGTAACCTTATGGAAATGAGCGACCTTAAGGTGCCAATTATTGCCATTATCATTGGTGAAGGTGGTTCGGGAGGAGCTCTTGCCTTGGCAGTAGCCGATAAGGTTTGGATGCTTGAAAATACCATCTATTCTATCTTGAGTCCTGAAGGATTTGCAACTATCCTCTGGAAAGACGGCTCACGTTCAGAAGAGGCGGCAGAGTTGATGAAGATTACATCAGGTGAGTTGCTTAACATGGGAATCGTTGATAAGGTTATCCCAGAACGTGGTTACTTTACAAGTGAAATTATTGAAGCAATTAAGACAGCAATCGTAGATGAGTTGGCAGAATTGAGTCAATTATCAACAGAAGACTTACTTGAAGCGCGTTATCAACGTTTTAGAAAATACTAAAAAACATTGGGATATATCCCAATGTTTTTTTAAACGGTATGACGTTCGAAGGCTTGGTCTGAAATACCTTGTTCAAGGATAAGTTTAGCCCATTCCTTAGCTGAATGAAGACTGTGATCCTTGTAGTTACCACAAGATTCAATGGTAGTTCCTGGAACATCTTCCCATGTAATCTCGTTAGCAATAGCTTCAAGACTAGATTTGATAACTTTGGCAATTTCTGTAGGCTCTTGTTTACCCCACATAATCATATGGAAACCTGTACGGCAACCAAATGGTGAGCAATCAATAAGTCCATCGATACGTTGACGGATTAGTTTAGCGAGTAGGTGTTCGATAGTATGAAGACCACCTGTGTCAATACTATTTTCATTGGGTTGAATCAAACGGATATCGAAGTTTGTGATGATATCTCCTTTAGGTCCTACTTCCTCTGAAATAAGACGGACATAAGGTGCTTTTACAATAGTGTGATCAAGTTCAAAACTTTCAACAGTAACGTCTTTTGGCATGGTAATACCTCCCTATTCTAATAGAGTTATGATACCACAAAAGCAGTTTAAAGTTCTAGTATTTATTTGAGAAATCGCTATAAATATGATACACTAGAAGACGGTTTTCTTTAGGGAAACCTTAGAAAAGTTGAGGTAAAGACATGATAAACATGATAATTTTAGTTGTCTTTGCACTCATTGGTTTAGTCGTTGGATATTTAGCAATTTCTATTAAACTTAGCAAAGCTAAGGAGCAAGCAGAAACTACCTTGCTAAAGGCAGAACAAGACGCTGTGAACCTTCGCAGTCAGGCGGAACATGATGCAGATCATCTGCGTGTGACTGCTGAACGCGAAAGTAAGGCTCAACGTAAAGAGTTCTTGTTAGAAGCAAAAGAAGAAGCTAGAAAATATCGAGAAGATATTGAAAAAGAATTCAAATCTGAACGTCAAGAGCTTAAACAAATGGAAAATCGTTTAACAGAACGTGCAACCAGCCTTGATCGTAAGGATGAAAATCTATCAAGTAAAGAACTTGCCCTCGAGAAGAAAGAGCAGAGTCTTGCTGACAAATCTAAACATCTTAATGAGCGTGAAGAGAATGTGACTCAGTTAGAGGCTGAGAAGCAAGCTGAACTTGAACGTGTTGGTCAGATGACCATTGCAGAGGCGCGTGAGGTAATCTTAACGGAGACTGAGAATAATCTGACTCATGAGATTGCAACACGTATCAAAGATGCGGAAGCACAGGTTAAAGATACTGTTGATAAGAAAGCCAAAAACGTGTTGGCTCAAGCTATGCAACGCTTGGCTGGAGATTATGTTACTGAACAAACAGTAACTACTGTTCACCTTCCAGATGACAATATGAAAGGTCGTATCATTGGACGTGAGGGGCGTAACATCCGTACGCTTGAAAGTCTAACAGGTATTGACGTTATTATTGATGACACTCCAGAAGTGGTTGTCCTTTCTGGTTTTGATCCAGTTCGTCGTGAAATTGCACGTATGACTCTCGAAGCCTTGATTAAGGATGGACGCATCCATCCAGCTCGTATTGAAGAGTTGGTTGAGAAGAGTCGTCAGGAAATGGATAACCGTATCCGTGAATATGGTGAGGAAGCAGCCTACGAAATTGGCGCTATGAATCTTCATCCTGATTTGATTAAGATTATGGGACGCTTGCAGTTCCGTACGTCGTATGGTCAAAACGTCCTTCGTCACTCAGTTGAAGTTGGTAAATTAGCAGGTATCATGGCTGGTGAATTGGGTGAAAATGTTGCCCTTGCTCGTCGTGCTGGATTCCTTCACGATATGGGGAAAGCCATTGACAAAGAAGTCGAAGGTAGCCACGTAGAGATTGGTGCAGAGTTTGCACGTAAGTACAAAGAACATCCAGTTGTGGTCAATGCCATTGCCAGCCACCATGGCGATGTAGAACCTGAGAGCGTTATTGCAGTTATTGTAGCTGCAGCAGATGCTTTGAGTTCGGCTCGTCCAGGGGCTCGTAATGAATCTGTTGAGAATTATGTCAAACGCCTTCGTGATTTGGAAGAAATTGCATCAAGCTTTGACGGTGTTCAAACAAGCTTCGCCCTTCAAGCTGGTCGTGAAATTCGTATTATGGTTCATCCAAACAAAATCTCGGATGATGAAGTTACGATCTTGTCTCACAAGGTACGTGAACAAATTGAGAAGAATTTGGATTACCCAGGAAATATTAAGGTTACAGTCATTCGTGAATTCCGTGCGGTTGACTATGCCAAATAAGATAAGAGAGCCGAAAGGCTTTTTTATTTTGCCCTTCATACTGAAAGGGGGATTCTTTTTGAAAATGTAAGAACTTTCTTATCAAATTGCGTCATTTTGGTAGATAAGTATTTTATAATGAAATGTTTTGATTTTTTTTGACTGTTTCTAGTTGACAGTTATTAAAAATTTAGTATAATAGATTTTGTAAACGATTACAGAAGGAGAGATTATGCTAAAGTCTGAACGTAAGCAGATTATCTTGTCTCAGTTGAAACAAGATGGTTTTGTCACTTTGGAAAACCTAACTGTTTTGTTAAGTGATACTTCCGAGTCGACGATTCGTCGCGACTTGGACGAGTTAGCGGCAGATGGCCAACTTAAACGTGTTCATGGCGGTGCCGAAAGCATTCATGGTCTAAAGGAAGAAATTGCCAATAGTCAAAAAGCTATTAGAAACGTTCAAGAAAAGGCTCAGTTAGCTGGTTATGCTGCCGATTTGATTAAGGAAGGTGATGTCGTCTTTCTTGAGGCTAGTACAACAAATGAACTTTTGATTCCACATTTGGCCAATCGTCAGGTAACGGTTGTGACTAATTCTATCCATCATGCGGTTAAGCTGGTAGATCTCGGTGTTAGCACTAGGATTGTTGGAGGAAAGGTTAAACATTCAACGGATGCTTCTATTGGAAGTACTGCTCAAGAGCAAATTAGACAACTGAATTTTGATTGTGCTTTCATTGGTGCTAATGGCGTTGATGCTAATTATTTCACCACACCAGACATGGAAGAGGCAGTTATCAAACGGACGGTTATAGCTAATGCGCAAAAAGCCTATGTTCTAGCGGATGCCTCTAAACTTGGTCAGATTACCTATGCTAAGGTAGCC
>NZ_JALT01000041.1:0-22270 GCF_000525585.1 Streptococcus sp. ACS2 | reverse complement strand
CTTTGAAGCCACGTGGCGCAATCAAGTTTGAGATAACAAGATCATAGCTACCAGTAGCATTGTTGAGACCAGTGATAGCAAGCTCAGCTTTGGGATATTGACTCTCTACTCCTTCATTTTCTACGGTAGAAATGGAATTATTGCACATTGCATCCCATTCATAAAGTTTATAGGCTTCGATCAAACGGATAAGTTTTCCGGGATAACTTGGATCTGTCGCATATCCTGCATTCTTCAGTTCCTGAGCCGCAATGCGATAATCTGTTACGTTCACAACTTTTCGGTAATTGTCTTTTCGCCACTCGGTACTCGTGAAAAATTTTGCATGGTCTACTACGCTATCATTCCATGAGGCATATTTTCGAAAAGCAGCATTGACTGTGATATAGTCACCATTAAGATATTCCTGTGTAGGTACAGTTACTATTTCTCCATGCCAGTCCTCTGAATCTTTAATGCCAAAAAGATTATTGTTGGGAACCTTAGCAAGTTGAGAGCTTCCCCAACCACTTTCTAGAATAGCTTGCGCTGCCGTGATAGATGGAAGGATTCCTTCTTTGGCTCCATCCATGGCTCCTTGCTTAATGGCACTAAGAAATTGACGTTGATTCTGATCAATTTGGCTAGTATCATCTGCCTCTTGATAAGAGCTTGTGGTCACAGAACTATTGGTTAAGACAGCTATTTTTGAAGAATCTTCTAGACTAGTTTGCTTCTCCTCTAATACCCCTTCACTTTGTAGATTCATTTGACTCGTTGAATCATCGTGTACTCCTGCTTCAGAGTAGCTTGCCGCATGATTATCAGAATTTTCTTTCAAAGATGAAGATGTATCAGTTGGCGACAACATTTCATCTGCTTTCGCCGAATGACCAGACATTCCTAAAAATAAGATTGTCAGCATGACACCGCACAGTCCATAAGCTTTACTTTTCTTAAATCCAAAATGAAATCCTAATTGCATCATAATTTCCTTTTCTACTTACAATTTCTACTAATTCATTTTAAAACGATGAAACTATCAGTATCATAACGTCATAATATGAACTATCACCAATTTATTCGCAAAAAAAGCTAGAAACTTATCAAAAGTTCCTAGCTTTTTTAGTAGTATTGAAATATTAATCGACATCAACGAAACCAAAACGTGATAGAGGATACAATCTGAAAGAGATGACACCTTTAATTTGATCTTTGTCAATGAGACCAAACTTACGACTATCATCTGTATTACGACGATTATCGTTCAGTACAAGGTACTGCCCCTTTTCAATCTTAGTTTGTTTATTATCAGTCAATGTTGCAATGGAAAAATCATCAGTGAAGAAATTCCCAGGTGAAACTGTCGCCAAATAAGCTGATTTACCCTTACTAATATAGGCTTCGTCAACTGACTTATCATTAACATAAAGGAAATCATCCATAGCTGTCACGCTCTTACCCTCATCAGCAATAACACGCCCAATGTATTCTTTACCATTAACTGTATAAAGAATAAAATCTTTTTTCTGAGGCTTAACATTTTTATTGAAAGTAACATAGTCACCAGCATGAATATAGTCATTAGCCTGACCTTCAGTCACACGGTGTGTTGAGAAGACAAAAGCTCTCAACAACAAAATCATTACAATGGCAAGAACTGCTATGATAATATTTCGAATTAAATCTCTCTTAACCATATTCACTCCTTATGGGTTCTAATAAAATCATAACATAAATAGAGAAATAAAAAAAGAGGGAGTGAGCAAGCCCAATGTATCTCTCCCTCTCTTAAACCCAATGATTAAAACGTTTCACAGCTTAATAGTCCTCAAGAAATGTTTGCATATTGACATCATCTGGAACTAAGGCAAGGTATTTTTCAGCCGTTGCACGCGCCTGATCCCTGTAACCAAATTCACGCAAAATATATGCATAATCATGGAGGAATTCAGGATTTTCAGATAAATCTTTAGCCAAATCTTGATAGATTTGAAAAGCTTCTTCATCATCATCAAGAGCTTGGTAGGCCTTGGCAATGTTCCAACGAGCCAAAACAGAATCAACTTCATAATCGGCTAGAGCCACTAGATCCTCGTAACGTTCTTCTTCCAAATAGAGCGTACTTAATCGTAAGATAATCTCATCTTGGTCCTCAGCCAATGGCAAGGCTTGCTTCAAATAAGATTCAGCAGATTGAGTGTCATGCAACTCGTAGGATAACTGTGACGCTAGCAAAAGTAATTGAACATCAAAGGCATTTTTAGAAATCCCTTGTTGTGCCATTCGTAAAGCTTCTTCGGTTTTATGTTCTGCATGTAACGACAAGGCGTAAATATACTCATAACCTTCGAAGTCAGCAGACATGGTTTCTATCTGCTTAAAGTAAAAATTAGCTTTTTGATACTCTTCTTGATCATAGAGCAAAGTGGCTAACTCAAAAGCAACGGTATCATCATACTCAATTTCAATAGCTTTTTCCAAAAATTCACGAGCAGCTTCAAACTTTCCAAGACTGGCATAAGCCTTACCAATGCGTTCATAAGTAGAAACGCCAGTCATCGCAAGAAGATCACGATTATCTAATTTAGCATAGTAATGAATAGCTTGTTCAAAATTTCCAAGTTCAAACTCCATCTCAGCCAAACCAAAAATAATCAATGAGTCATCTGATAATTGACTTGCCTCCAACAACTTATCACGTGCCACATCAGTTAAGCCCTCCATTTGGTAGAGGTCAGCCTTTACAATTAAAGCAGACAAATAGTCGTCAGAGTCTTCAGGTATGGCATCCAAATAGAGAAAAGCCTCTTCAATATCACCATCTTCGGCAGCAATTTGTGCTAGATTGACATTAACCTCTGGAAAATCAAAGCGAACTTTTTCATAAATTTCCTGTGCCTGTGGTAAGAAACCAATAGATTCTAAGTATTGGCCCAACTCAACAAGAACCTCTGCAGGATCCTCTCGTAAAGCTTTTTTAAAATATTTGTCTGCGTGGTCTAAATCTTGGTTTCCAATAGAGGCAACCATTTTTTCGCTATTTAACATCGTCTTTTTGTCCTTCATTTTCTAAATCATCTTGATAAAGATTACTTACAGAACGGTACCAATCAAAAATCTCTCTAACAACAACCTTGACAGAGGCATAAATTGGAATCCCCAATAAGACACCCCAAACACCGTAAAGAGAACCTGCTGTCAAGAGAATAAACATAATGGTAATCGGGTGAATACTTAGTTTATTCCCCAAAACGAGTGGAGAAACAAAACGTCCCTCAATAGTTTGCTCGATAACAAAAATGATGAGGACCTTGATTAACATAGCAGGACCTTGAACCAATCCCATAATAACAACTGGTACCATAGCAAGAAAACTTCCCAGATAAGGAACCATGTTTAGAAAACCTGCCATAATACCGAAAGTCATACCATATCGAAGACCTACAATCTTAAACATAATACAGAACATGATGGCAACAACAATAGCGACTGTAACCTGGCCTTGAACATAACCTTCGAGCTGACTATTAATATCTGAAAGCATACGAACAGTTGTTTCACGAAAGCGAGTTGGTAAGGCTGAGACAAAGCTATGTTTCATCTTTTGGCTATCTCTTAAAAGGTAGAAGAGAATGAAAGGTGCCAAAATGATAGCTACTGTCACCCTTGCTACTGTGCTCGCAAAAGTTCCAACCCATGTCAAAGCCGATGAAGAAAAGTTTTCAGCATAATTGACCATTCTCGCTGAGAAATCACTAAGCATGGACTCTAAATCACCATGGAAGTTGGAAAGAATAGGAAGATTAATCCAACGTTCCGTTTCACTATTGGCACGTGCAATATATGATGGTGCATTTCGTATCAAAATCAAAATTTGATTTTGTAAGCTTGGAATAGCTGTTGAAATCCCCCAAACCAAGAGCAAGCCAAGGATAGCGTATATGACCAAGATAGACATGGTTCGACTCAATCCCGTTCTTTCTACAAGTAGTACCAAAGGTTTTATTAAATAATAAAGGAGCATGGAAATAACCAATGGCAACATAATAATGGTCATAAACTGGATGACGGGTGAAAAAATGGGACTAATCTTGGTAAAAATCAAAACCGTCAAACCAATCAAAAGTAAGATGAAAAAGGCTACGACAGCCTGATTATTCAATATCCACTTAAAAAACCATGTTTCTGAAAAATCTTCTGTTTTTTTACGCTTCATAGTTCCTCCCTATTTATCATAAAATGTTACAGTTTTATCTACCAAGTTCTGGTTACGATCGTAGCTAAATTTTGCAGAGAAGAATGGTCTATCTTCAAGGATCCACTTAAAAATCTCATAGTCACCTTCCCAAGTTGGTTTAGATAAGACCTCATCATATGGTACCCATTCAAGCGTTCCTTCACGAGACTCCTCATCTGAGATGAGTTCTCCTTCAAAACCAGTTACCTTAAAGACATAGGTGTACCAATCATGACCAGGGGTAAATTCTGGGAAGGTAATCATACCTTTAAAATCCATATCAGTCACTGTAAAATGTGTTTCCTCGAGAATTTCACGGCGAGCACATTCATCTGGAGTCTCTCCAGCTTCTAGTTTTCCCCCGACAGAAATCCACTTTCCTTCATGAACATCATTAGGCTTTTTATTACGATGTAGGAGCAAAAGCTCCTTTCCATTGTCAATATAACAAATGGTAGCTAACTTTGTCATAATGCATCTCTTTTCCAATGTTTTTTAATATTATACCAAATATGGGATTGGATTTGGGCTTTGAGCATGACCATTTTCAGATAAAGCTGAAATCTCTTCTTCTGAATCTCTAGACAAACAAAAAGAGAACCTAAATAGTTCTCCTTTAATCTCTTAGTATTTCAAATAACGGCGCATTGCCATACGCGACCCAATCGAACCGATAATAATACCGACTGCGAAGAGGGTTCCGATAACCGCATAGACAAACCACTCTGGATCATACAACGAAATACCACCTTTGACAAAATCTGGATTCAAAGATGAGTAAACCATGTGATACAAAAGATAAATGAGCCCAGAAGGAATGATGGCACCAAGTGCTCCAATCCAAGCACCTTCCATCAAGTAGGGACGACGAATGTATGAATTCTTAGCACCTACCAAACGCATGATTTGAATTTCAGTCGCACGTGACATAATGGTAATACGGATAGTATTTGAAATCAATAGGACAGCCACAATAGTTAAGAGTGCTGTGGCAATGATTCCCCAAAATTGAACACGTTTCATAGTGGACATCAGAATTTCAGTATCTGAGCCACCAAAGTTAGCATTATCAACACCCTGAATGGCTTTTGCTTCCTTGGCAACTCGACTGACATCATCTGGTGATTTCGTTTGAACAATGTAAACATCTGAAAGAGGGTTGGCATCTCCAGTAGCTGTCTCGAAACTTGAACCCATCGTTTCAATCAGTTGTTTCTTTTGTTCTTCTTTACTAGAGAAAGTAACCTTATCTACACCTTTGATTTTGGTCAGAGCATCATAAATCTTATGGTAGTCTTTATTAGCAACAATCTGTCCAGAAAGTTCCTTGACTGTTTTCGAGGCATCTGATGAATCTGGATCCAAGTAGACATTGACCTGAATATTCTTTTCAATATCTGAAGCCAATTTCTGCGTATTTAAAATAACAGAGCCAAAGACACCTAAAAGTGAAAGAACAATCATTACCGAAAATACTGCTGTAAGTGTCGACAATAGATTACGTTTGAGATTCTTAATCGATTCTCCTAAATGGCGGAAAAAGCGTCTAATCATGGTAACCGTACTCTCCTTCCTCTTCATCACGAACAATACGTCCTTCTTCAATCGCTACGACACGATGACGAAGGTTATTAACGATAGTTGAGTTATGGGTTGCCATTATAATGGTAGTCCCTTGCAAGTTAATACGTTCAAGGACTTGCATAATTTCCCATGAAATCTCTGGGTCCAAGTTCCCCGTTGGTTCATCCGCAATCAACACTTTTGGATTATTGACGATAGCACGCGCAATAGCGACACGTTGTTGCTCACCACCAGACAATTGATTTGGGAATGAACGCATCTTGTGTTTAAGACCAACCAACTCGAGAACCTCTGTCACCCGTTTCTTGATATGACGAGGTTTCTCACCAATAACTTCCATGGCATAGGCAACGTTTTCAAAAGCTGTTTTCTTTGGAAGGAGTTTATAATCCTGGAAAACAACTCCAATAGAACGTCTTAAGAGTGGAACATCTTTCTTACGAAGTCGGGTTAAATCAAACTCTCCAACCTTCATAGAACCACTCGTTAATTTTTCTTCTTGGTAGAACAAGCGAATTAGACTTGATTTACCAGCACCTGAAGGGCCGACTAAGTAAACAAACTCCCCAGAGTTAACAGACAAATCAATGTGTCTAAGGGCTGTTGTCGACTTATCATACTTCTTAGTAACATCTTTTAATTCAATAAGAGCCATAATGTCAGTATTCAACTACTAAAATAGCTGAAGCCTTCCTTTCATTGAGATAGAGTATCTAAATACTTAAAAATAGTATATTTTTACTATTCTTCCATACGCCACTTGAGGTAGGCATCGATGAAGCCTTCAATATCCCCATCCATTACCTTATCAACCTGGGCAACTTCATAGCCTGTACGGTGATCTTTAACCATGGTATATGGCGTGAAAACGTATGAGCGAATTTGGCTTCCCCAAGTGATTTCTTTCTTATCACCTTTCAAAGCATTCACTTCTTCTGCTTTCTTTTCTTGCTCCATTTGATAGAGCTTAGCTTGAAGCATCTTCATCGCACGGTCGCGGTTTCCGTATTGTGTACGGTCGACCGTTGAAGCTACAACAATACCTGTTGGAATGTGGGTCAAACGCACACCTGTAGACACTTTGTTGACGTTCTGACCACCAGCACCACCTGAACGGAATGTATCCATCTTGATATCATCATCACGAATCTCAACTTCAATGGTATCATCCAATTCAGGCATGACTTCCACTGATGTAAATGAAGTGTGACGACGCTTAGCAGAATCAAATGGTGAGATACGAACCAAACGGTGGACACCCATTTCTGACTTGAGGAATCCATATGCATTAGGTCCCTCAAAAGCAAGGGTTACAGATTTAATTCCAGCCTCATCACCAGCCTGATAATCCAAAGTCTCAACCTTGAAACCTTTGGCATTCCCATAACGTTGGTACATACGGAGTAACATATCAGCCCAGTCTTGAGCTTCTGTCCCACCAGAGCCTGGGTGAATTTCCAGAATGGCATTGTTATGGTCATATGGTTCAGACAAGAGCAGTGTCATCTCGTAACTTGTCATAATCTTATCAAGTTTTTCGAGTGTTTCTTCAAGCTCTTCTTGAACACTATCATCTTCTTCCAACATTTCTAAATAAAGCTCTGTCTCGTCAGAGAGTTCTTGCATATTGTTGAAAGTTTCGTATTTCATTTTTAGCTCATTTAACTCTTGTGAGGTCTTTTGAGCTGCAATATTATCATTCCAAAAATCTGGCTCAGTCATTCGGTTTTCGAGGAGCGCAATGTCCTCTTCCAAACGATCTAAGTCAAAGAGACCTCCCGAAGCTCACGAGCTTCTCTTGATTTTCAGAGATTTTTTGGCGAATTTCTGCCACTTCCATGGATAGGTTTCCTCCATTTTATAGTATTATGCTTAATTCTAGCATAAATCACTTAAATTTGCCATTTTGCACACACAAGCTCCCACTCCGCTTGGGATTCTTCATCCTTAGGTGACAGTTCCCTCATGTAATCTAACATAGCCTCATCGGGTTTCTTAACAATCTCACCGAGAGCCCAAATGGCAGTCGCTGTATGGATGGGATTATTATTCTTATCAATTATCTCCATCAGTTTGACAATAGCATTGCGATCATGTAGGTTTGCCAAGGCAATAATAGCATTACGTTGAAGAATATTCTTCCCGCGCCATGAACCGGCAATCATCCCAAATTTCTCCTTGAAAGATTTGTTGGTCAGCTCAAGAAAAGGAAGTAATTCGGGCATGGCAAGCTCAGGATCAATGTCCGAAGCCAGTGGATTATCTATACCTCTGTTATATGGACAGGAAATCTGACAAATGTCACAACCATAGATAACAGTCTTTATCTTCTTTCGAAACTCCATATCCATCATGCCTTTATCCTGTGTTTGAAAGGATAGGCAACGACGAGCATTCATAGTCCCATCGCCAATGAGACAAGATGTCGGACAGGCATCCAAACAACGACGGCAATCCCCACAACCATAATCAACTTCTTGGTCTGGTTCAATCTCTAGATTAGTGATAAGCTCACCAAGATACATGTAGGACCCGTATTCTTTCGAAATCACTAGTCCATTCTTTCCGATAAAGCCAATACCAGCTCGCTTGGCCACTGCTGTATCGACCAAGGCTCCAGTATCCACCATACCTTTATATTCGAAGTTTTCCGTCAGTTTTTCAATGCCTTCTGCAAGGCGTTTTAGTTTGTCCTGCAAAATATAGTGATAATCTAGACCCCATGAATTTGGAGTGATTTTGCCCCGCTTAAATTCTGTTTTTTGGGGCTGTTGCGGCAACTTATGCGGATAGGCAACTGCAATGGAAATGATGGTTTTAGCTGATTCCAAGGTTAACTTAGGATAAATACGTTCTTCAATATTTTTATGTTCAAACCCTGTTGTTCGCCCTTCTTCGACACCAAGTCGAAGGGATTTTTCCAGATAGGCGAAATCATCGGCGGTAGTAAAACCAATTTTTGAAATGCCAATCTCCTTGGCCATCTTTTGTATTTCTAATTTGATATCCATATTCTTATCATAATGAAATTGTAGTCTAAGGGCAAGTATTTTCCACCATCTTCATTTACAGACAAGCCTTAACCTTTTTGTTACAATGTTTCTATGACGAGACTTGCAGTAATGAGTGATTTACATATTGATATAAATCACTTTGAAACATATGAAATTGATACTCTTATAAAGTGCCTAAAAAATCAAGAGGTTAGCCATCTCCATATCGCTGGTGATATTTCTAACCATTATTTTATCGACACAAAACCCTTTCTACGAAAACTGTCTAAGGAGGTCAAGGTCACCTATAATTTAGGCAATCATGATATGCTTGATTTAGAAGATGACCTTATTGACAATCTGGATTTTCAGGTAATTGATTTAGGAAGTAAGACATTATTGGCCTTTCATGGATGGTATGATTATTCCTATTCTGATGAAAAGTTGGATAAGATTCTCAAACGTAAGAAACAACTTTGGTTCGACCGACGACTTAAACGATTGGGGACTGATCCGGATATCTGTCAAACTAGTCTTAAAAGGCTAGATAATGTCTTAAGTGAGTTAGACACTAGTAACCTTATAGTTGCCATGCATTTTGTTCCTCACAGCCGCTTTACCATGACGCATCAACGTTTTACACCTTTTAATGCCTACTTAGGCTCGGAAAAATTCCACCAGGTTTTCGCTAAGCACGGCGTTAAAGATGTTGTTTTTGGTCATGCCCACCGCAGTTATGGGACGGTAACTATTGATGGCGTAACCTATCACTCGCGTCCTCTTGGATACCGACGAGAATGGGATTTAACCATCGACTTTGTTTCCAATCACCCTGAACTCAATCCTACTGGAACATGGAACCTCTCCAAACGTTACAACCTGGTCAAGAAACGGTCGGAGTTTTTAGAATATGAAAAAAAGGAACTGGCAAATGAGTTCCTTTCATCCATGACACTATTTGATTTGTAGAGCGACTCTTTAGGAGTCGTTTTTTAGTCGGTAAAAAATCCCTGCTTTTGAAGGTCCTTCAAGGTATTCGCACGATTGGCAACGGATTGATCCATTGTCTTTGCAATCTGTGTTGTAAATTCATCAACTCTGTTATTGAGATCACGAAGGTCATAATACTCATGAACTTCAGCGTCGTAATCTTTTAGCTCCTCTAAGGGATGTTCTAAGTCCCGATAATAATTTTCCATATGGATGACGTGACGGGGTAAACGAGGTTTAAGCTGCGGTTCTTGATCTGGCCAACCAACTGCTAATCCTACTGCTGGATAGACATACTTTGGAAGTTTGAGAAGCTCTGAAAGTTTAGCGTTATCATTCAAGATACTGCCAAGGTAAACTGTTCCCATACCTAAACTCTCTGCAGCTACTACCATATTTTGAGCAGCTATCATAGCATCCGAGAAGGCCGAGATAAAGCGTTCAGGACTACCTTGGACCAAGGCTTCAGCGCCTTTTGCCTCTGCAATCAGTGTGTTACGTCTTTGGTCCACAACAAATACAAAAAGATGCCCAGCATTTGGAATATAAGGCTGGTTGGCAATCTCTGCAATTTCTTCCTTCAATGTTTCATCAGTAATACTGATAATCGAATAGGACTGTCTAAAATTACTCGTTGCTGTATGTCTTGCAACATCAACCAAAAGGTTAACTTCTTCTCGTGTCAAAGCTAGAGGTTTAAATTGACGGATGCTACGGTGATTGAGTTGTGTCTTAATAGTCTCGTTCATGGCCTTCTCCTTAACTTGTGATCATTTCTCTTCAATTATAAACAAGACTCCTCCTGAATTCAAGATATGATAAGAAAAAGCCAGAGACCATTATCTCTGACTTTATGTCTTAAATAGCGTCCTTATCCTTACCAAGGGCACGTTGAATAGCTTTGACTAATTCAACCAATACCACAATCAAGAAGGAACCTGCAATAACTGCAAGCCATTGTGTCAAACTAAGGTGTGACACATGGAAAAGGTTATTAAATCCAGGCACTACAATAGTTGCCATCAAAAGAACGAAGGCTACTGGAATTGCCCAGTTGAAAGTCTTATTTCTAAAGAGACCAACTTTAAAGACTGATTGATACACAGATTTAACGTTAAAGGCATGGAGCAACTGGATTAGTCCAAGTGTTGCAAAGGCCATTGTAAGGGCATCTGCGTGAATTTCTGATTGCGTATGATGCTCTGGGAAGACAAGGCCCCAACCATATACCGCAAGAACAAGGATAGTTTGGAAGACACCTTGATACATAATCGCTCCGAAGACACCACCATCAAAGAAGTTTGATTGGCGACCACGAGGTTTGTGAGTCATAATACCTGGTTCAGCCGGCTCAACCCCAAGTGCGATAGCTGGAAGGGTATCAGTGACTAGGTTAATCCAGAGAAGGTGTACTGGTTGAAGCACATCCCAACCAAACAGTGTGGCAAAGAAGATAATGAAGACTTCGGCCATGTTGGCTGACAAGAGGTATTGGATTGATTTTTGAATATTTGAGAAGACCTTACGTCCCTCTTCTACGGCAACGATAATTGTCGCAAAGTTATCATCGGCAAGAACCATATCTGAAGCTCCCTTAGAAACCTCTGTACCTGTGATTCCCATACCGATACCGATATCAGCTGTCTTAAGTGAAGGCGCATCATTAACCCCATCACCTGTCATAGCAACAACCTTGCCATCATTTTGCCAAGCCTTAACGATACGAACCTTGTGTTCAGGAGACACACGCGCATAGACAGAGTACTGTTTGAAGACTTTTTGGAATTCTTCATCAGAAAGCTCATTAAGCTCAGCTCCAGTAAAGACATGATCTTCCGTATCATTTGGATCGATGATACCAAGACGCTTAGCGATTGCTTCTGCTGTATCTTGGTGGTCACCTGTAATCATGATTGGACGGATCCCCGCTTCTTTAGCGACACGGACAGCCTCTGCTGCTTCTGGACGTTCTGGGTCAATCATACCTACCAAACCTGAGAAAATCAAATCAGACTCAACAACTGCAGATTCCAAGGTAGGAATTTCGTTAGTTGTCTTATAAGCCATCATCAAGACACGAAGGGCTTGTTTTGCCAAGTCTTTATTAGTTGCAAGGATAGCTTGTTTGTCTTCATCTGTGATAGGGCGGACCTCACCATTGATTTCAATTCGAGTCACACGTTTGAGCAATTGGTCAGGCGCACCTTTAACAGCTACAAAGTATGTACCATCCGCTTCTTTGTGGATAGTAGACATGAGCTTACGGTCAGAGTCAAATGGCAACTCTGCCACACGAGGCTCTGATTTTAAGACGTCACGCACATCAAAATTGTGGTCCAAACCAAATTGAACAAGAGCTGTTTCGGTTGGATCACCGATTAGTTTACCATCTGGGTCTACCTTAGTATCATTGGCAAAGTTCATAATACGAAGGGTTGTATTGTCTGCACCAAGTTCCGTAGAAGCGTTTTGCAATTGACCGTTTGTATAGATTTTTTCAACAGTCATTTGGTTCATGGTTAAGGTACCAGTCTTATCAGATGCGATAATTTCTGTTGAACCAAGGGTTTCAACAGCTGGCAATTTACGAACAATCGAATTGCGTTTAGCAAGGGTCGTTGTCCCAAGTGACAAAAGAATGGTTACAATGGCAGGCAAACCTTCAGGAATGGCTGCAACCGCAAGAGCAACGGCAACCATCAAGCCTTCAAGAGGCTGTTCGCCACGAATGAAGACACTAACCAAGAATGTCACCAAAGCAATAGCGACAATAAGATAAGTCAAGGTCTTAGACAATTGCTCCAAGCTTTGTTTCAATGGCGTTTGTGATTCGTCCGCATTAGCCAGCATATCGGCAATCTTACCGACCTCAGTATACATACCAGTATTGGTTACAACCCCAGTACCACGACCATAAGTAACGTTAGAGTTTTGGTAACCCATATTCACACGGTCACCGATACCCGCCTCTGCTTCAACTGTCTCTGTAACATCCTTTTCAACTGGTACAGATTCACCTGTAAGGGCTGCTTCTTCAATCTTGAGTGAGGCAGCTTCAAGCAAGCGCATATCCGCAGGAACAACATCACCTGCTTCAAGCAAAACGATGTCTCCAGGAACCAATTCGCGTGAATCAATTTCAACGACATGCCCATCACGACGCACACGAGCCATAGGACTAGACATGTTTTTGAGGGCTTCAATAGCCGCTTCTGCTTGTCCTTCTTGATAAACACCAAAGGCTGCATTCAAAACAACAACGGCTAAAATAATGCAGGCATCCGTCAAACCATGCATACCTTCTGTAATAACAGAAAGGGCGGCAGCGACAAGCAAGATGATAATCATCAAATCTTTAAACTGATCGATGAATTTTGACAAGAGGCTGCGTTTTTCACCTTCATCCAACTCGTTATAGCCATAGGCATCTAAACGTTCCTTGGCTTGTGCAGTAGACAAACCATCAACAGAAGTGCCCAAGTTTTTTAGGACTTCTTCCTCTCCTTGTGTGTAAAACAAGGTTTTACTTTGTTCTTTAGACAAAATAATCTCCTCCTTCTCTATAGGGAAAAATGGCTAACAAGACTCTTTTTATATAAAAAATCATACAAAAAGAGACTTGTTTAATAAAAAACAAGTCTCGCTGTTTAAGAATATGCCGGAAATATAAAATTTCGTAATGACGACATAATCGCAACTGTTAATCAAATCTCATGATTACAGCCACCTGCTACTCCCTTATTTGTACTAAACATTTTATCATAAATTATTCTTTATTCAAGCAAAATGATTCTATTTTTTCAAAAATTAAAACCAAGAAACTTCTAATTCATAATCAGCAAAAACGTCTTCTGTTTCTGGATGTTTCAATTGATAATGAATATCAACTGTCTGTCCATTTGGGTCATGGGCAAATAAACTAGTGTCTGTCAGAAAATGCTGGGTACCAAGCGGTGTCGGAATGTGGACCAAGGCAGGTACTTTAGCAGAAAAACGCATAATGGATTTAGGATTAGAAAAGCGTGTCATCACTAGCTCATCCTGATTCAACTTAATAACCACTTTTTCTTTCTCCGAATTATGGTGAACAAGATAGGTATAATCTCCTTTTTCCATAACCTCACAAGTGTGGATTTCTTCGATAATTTCCGTTTGATCGCCTACTTTAATTTTATTTTTGATTTTAATTTCCATTAAGTATTCCTTTCTATTCTAAAACTATTTTTCTACTTAAGATAATAGCAACTCTATACTAAAAGAGAGTATCAGTATTGCGTCTACCATTTCTATTTCAAGTAAACCACCTGGGTTTGTTTGACAAAGCCGATATTTTCATACAAAAGTTTGGCTCCAATATTGCTATCTTCTACTGCAATTTGAAAGGGCTTGTCGTTATGCGCAATGAGTTGATTGACGACTGATTTTGCCAGATAGCTTCCATAGCCCTGTCCACGATAAGCTTCAGCAATCGCAAGTCCATAGAGGTAGTTGCTATTTCCAGATAAATCGACCGTACAAACACCAATGACCTGAGCTTCTTTGAGGAGGATGTAAAGTAGGCCATCGGAATCCTTCAAGGCCTCTGTAATGTATCTGCGACTCACATCGAGCGTTTCCTCTGGATCAGAAAAGGCTTGGTGATGGAGTTGGGCAATTTCATCTAGGTAAGAAGATTCAGCTAAGAGCACCTTGACATCTGAACGAGAATTCAGAGCATATGGTGTTTTATCTCGTCCTAGCCAGGTTTCGGTCTCTTCATCCTCAACCACCCCCCAATGACTTGCCAGATCAGGATGACAATCTAGAAAAACACGCTCTGTCTGAAAGGTCACTGAGCGAATAGGGTAAGCTGCCATATCTTTTTCAAAGCTTCTATACATAGCACGACCAACCCCCTGACGACGATGACTCGGATCCACAAGGATGCTTACTTCAACGTCTTCGTCATCCGCATAAACCGTTAATAAACCAAGCAACTCTCCCTCTTGAAAATAGAGGAAAAAGGCCGGCATATTGGGATCAAAATTAAGCATATTGGAGAGATAAGGTTCTCGAAAGGTTTGGTCATAGGCTTGACAGCTAGCAATCAATGCTTTTGCTGCCTTTCGTTCTTTTTCCGTCAATTGGTTGGTTGCTCGAATCACTCTTGTCTCTCCTTTATTTGTCTGACCTTATTTTACCAATTAAAAAGCATTTGGGCAATTTTTACCTAAACTACTTTTTTAAAGAGGCAATAATACTTTTCTCAGGAAGAACTATGACAAAGCGCCTAAATTTTAGTAAAATAGAAGGGAAACTAACTAAACGAAACAGGTAATTATTATGTCTATTAAACTTATTGCAGTTGATATTGATGGAACGCTTTTAAATAGCCAACGTCAAGTTACACCGGAAGTCTTTCAAGCCATTCAAGATGCCAAGGCTGCTGGTGTAAAGGTTGTTATCGCGACTGGTCGTCCTATTCCTGGGGTGCTTCCTCTTCTTGAAGAACTTAACCTCAACCAAGACGGAGATTATGTTATCACCTTCAATGGTGGGCTTGTCCAAGAAACTTCTACTGGTAATGAATTAATTCGTGAGACACTCTCATACGAAGACTACCTTGACATTGAGGTTTTGGCTAACAAGCTTGGTGTTCATTCTCACGCTATTACTAAAGATGGTATCTACACAAGTAATCGCAACATTGGCCGCTACACGGTTCATGAGTCTACACTTGTTCATATGCCGATTTACTATCGTACACCTGAAGAGGTGGCTGACAAGGAATTCGTTAAGGCCATGTATATCGATGAACCTGAAATTCTTGATGCAGCTATTGCCAAACTTCCACAGGAATTTTATGACCGCTTTACTATTGTAAAATCAACACCATTTTACCTAGAAATCCTCAAGAAAACAGCCAACAAAGGAATTGCTGTAACCCATCTTGCTGAGAAACTCGGTCTTTCTAAAGAAGAAACAATGGCTATCGGTGATGAAGAAAATGACCGTGCTATGCTTGAAGTCGTTGGCTCTCCTGTTGTTATGAAAAATGGTAATCCAGAAATGAAGAAAATTGCGAAACACATCACAAAATCAAATGATGAATCTGGTGTCGCTTATGCTATTAGAAAGTGGGTTCTAGAATAATATGTATACCTATAAAACTGGACTCAGTACTTCTGAGCATGACCGTTTTGTTATAGATAGTCCTCAAACAAACTTATTACAAAGTAGTTCATGGGCTAAAATCAAGGATAGCTGGGGAAATGACCGCCTAGGTTTCTATCAAGATGGTAATCTCGTTGCTGTCGCTAGTGTCCTTATTCAGCCACTCCCTCTTGGATTTTCTATGATTTATATTCCTCGTGGACCTATTATGGATTATCAAGATAAAGATTTGCTCGCCTTTGTTATGGCTTCACTTAAAAAATATGCCAAAACAAAGCGTGCTCTCTTTGTGAAATTTGACCCAAGCCTTTTTGTGACAAAGAACCTGATTTCACAAGAAGCTGAAATCCGTAAAGAGACTATGGCGATTGCCAAAGACATCCAAGCTCTTGGCGTTGAATGGACAGGCCTCACTGAAGATATGGCTGAAAATATCCAACCTCGCTTCCAGGCTAACATCCATAAGGAAGATTTCACTGAAGAACAACTCTCTAAGAGCACCAAGCAGGCTGTTCGTACTGCTCGAAACAAGGGGATTTCAGTCCAATTTGGTGGCACTGAGCTTCTTGAACAATTCGCTTCTCTGATGAAGAAGACAGAGGCCCGAAAAAACATCCACCTTCGTGGAATCGATTATTATGAAAAGTTGTTGACTACTTACCCAGAGTCTTCTTACATTACACTCTCAACACTAGATTTACCAGCCCGTCTCAAAGATCTCAATAAACAACTCGAAAAAAACATTGCTGATGCAGCCAAGTTTACTGAAAAAACTAAACCAGGAAAAATCGAGAACAATAAACAAGAACATAAAAGACTAAAAGAAGAAATTGACTTCCTTCAAGAAAAGGTTGATACTGGAAATAAGACGGTCCCACTCTCAGGTACACTCGTTCTTGAATTTGGCAAGACATCTGAGAATATCTATGCAGGAATGGATGAAGACTACCGCCGTTATCAACCGGCTATCCTGACATGGTATGAGACAGCTAATCACGCTTTCGAGCGTGGTGCCGAGTGGCAAAACATGGGAGGAATTGAAAATTCGCTTGATGGTGGCTTGTACAATTTCAAGTCAAAATTTAACCCACGCATTGAACAATTTATTGGGGAATTTAACCTTCCAGTTAGCCCTCTTTACGGACTAGCCAATTTTGCCTATAAACTCCGTAAGAAATTACGTAGCAAACATTAATAATATATAAAATGAGACTCCATCTTGGAAGTCTCATTTTTTGATGATATCTTAGTCTTTATCAGGAATAACCTTAAATAAATAATAGGTGATGAAGACTGTCAAGCAAAAAAGTCCGATTTTCACCCAAAGGATAGGTGCAAAAAAGATTGAAATTCCCATCAAAACATAGATTTGGACGATAATCTTTTTCTTTCGTTCTTTGGCAATTGATTTGGTTTCTCTAAAATCGGCTACATAACTTTGATATAGCTTAGTATGATATAACCATTTCTCAAAACGTTTAGAACTTCTAGCAAAGCAAGCAATGGCTAAAAGTAGAAAAGGTGTTGTGGGTAAAATTGGAAGCGGAATTCCAAGAATTCCCAAACCTAACGACAACATTCCTAGAGAGAGATAAATTACTTTCATGAATACTTTCCTTTTAAAAAGCTGCACTAAACGCATTAGTGTAGCTCTTTTGCTATGTTTTAAATATCTATCAGTGGTGTCGCTGTGTCTGGTGAGGTATCATAAACCTTGAAGTCAGTTCCAACACCAAAGTCAGCACGTGCCAGCTGATTTTCCATCGTCATGTGGGCCAACTCCTTGATATTATTTTCTTTAGAAAGGTGACCCAAGTAGATCTTTTTAGTTTTGTTACCTATGGTACGAATCATAGCATCCGCTCCATCTTCATTACACAAGTGACCTTGATCAGAGAGGATACGTTGCTTAGTTGACCAAGGATATGAACCTGCTCTGAGGATTTCAATATCATGATTGGACTCAATCAAATAGCCATCAGCATTCTCAATAATACCTGCCATGCGATCAGAAACATAACCCGTATCCGTCAGCATGACAAAACTTTTTCCATCCTTCATAAAGCGATAGAACTGTGGATCAATAGCATCGTGACTAACTCCAAAAGACTCAATATCAATGTCTCCAAAGGTCAGAAGCTTGTCACGAGAAAAAACATGTTTCTGGCTATTATCAATCTTGCCAAGCATATTTTTACTATCCATAATTTGCCAGGTTTTCTCATTGGCGTAGATATCCATGCCATATTTACGAGCTAAAACGCCTACACCATGGATGTGATCCTTGTGTTCATGAGTAACTAAGATAGCATCCAGATCACTCGGATCACGATCGATTTCAGCTAGCAAACTTGTGATTTTCTTACCAGACAAACCAGCGTCCACAAGAATCTTCTTTTCTGGAGTCTCCAAATAAAAGGAATTACCAGTTGACCCTGAAGCCAAAATACTATATTTAAACCCTAAATCTGAGGTCATTTCTACTACATCTCCCATTCATCAACCATCATGGCATCCTTGTCATATGGAAGCACAATTGTAAAAGTTGAACCCTTACCATACTCACTCTTAGCCCAAATAAAGCCCTTATGTTGTTTAATAATTTCTTTTGCAATGGACAAGCCAAGACCAGTTCCACCCTGAGCACGACTTCTAGCCTTATCAACACGGTAAAAACGGTCAAAAATTAACGGCAAATCTTTCTTAGGAATACCCAAACCTTGGTCAGAAATAGAAACAATCAACTGTGAATCAGTTGTCTTCATAGACACTGTAATCTTACCACCATCGGGCGAATACTTGATAGCATTATTAAGAATATTATCCACGACCTGGGTCATCTTATCTGTATCAATCTCCACCCAAATCGAGTTTACCGGATAATCTCGAATAATTTCGTAAGTTTTACCTGTATTGGTTTCTTGGCTCTTAATCTGATCGAAACGATTCAATATATAGGTCATGAAGGCCGTGAAATTAGTCATTTCAACGTCAAGCTGGGTACTCTTATTGTCAATACGAGACAGTGCCAAGAGGTCAGAAATCATTCGCATCATACGATTGGTCTCATCCAAAGAAACTTTGATAAAGTTAGGGGCAATCTCTTCGTCAAGAGCACCATCATCAAGTGCCTCCAGATAAGATTTTACAGAAGTCAAAGGTGTACGCAACTCATGACTAACGTTTGATACAAAGAGTCGGCGTTCCCGCTCTTCTTTTTCCTGCTCAGTGGCATCGTGAAGGACGGCAACCAGACCTGAGATAAAACCAGATTCTTTACGAATAAGGGCAAAGTTAACGCGTAGGGTCACAAACTCATCGTTGGCATCTCGACGAGACAAATGAATCTCAGGAGTCTTAGATAACAATTCATTATAAGTATAGGGATTTTCGCCATCTAATAAATCTAAAATGGACATCTGTGTCGCTGTTTCAAAATCTAGATTCAACAAACGCTGAGCTGTGCTATTAATCATGGTAATTTGACCACTTCGATTAGTCGCAATGACTCCATCACTCATATAAGAGAGGACTGATGATAAGCGGTTTTTTTCCTGGGCTAGATTTTCATGCGTCAAACGAAAAACGTCCGATAAATCATTCAAGCTGTCAGCTAGCTCTAAAAGCTCTGAATCACCCTTTAAGCGTAACTCCTCATTATAGTTACCCGCCATTAGGGACTTGACTCTCTTGGTCAACTTTCGAATATTTTTGACTCGTCGATAATCACGATAAGCAAGAAAAATAAAGTAGAAAGCCACAAAAAGGAGCGTAAAGAGTAAGGCTAGTTCAAAGCTTGTGATGTTTAAGCCAATACTAGTCATAATTCTTCATATAATAACCAACACCACGACGCGTCAAAATATATTCAGGACGACTAGGTGTGTCTTCAATTTTTTCACGGAGACGACGAATGGTTACGTCAACCGTACGAACATCACCAAAATAATCATAACCCCAAACAGTTTCAAGCAAATGTTCACGCGTCATCACTTGTCCCATATGAGTTGCCAAATGGAAAAGCAACTCAAATTCACGGTGTGTGAGTTCGACTTCATTTCCACGTTTTTTAGCAACAAATGCATCTGGAACAATAATCAACTCACCAATTGAAATCTCCTGCTTGCCTGAGTTAGAGCTTTCTTCTGCTGCTGTTTCAATAGTCTCTGTACGACGCAAGTGAGCTTTGATACGTGCCAACAATTCACGATTAGAAAATGGTTTCGTCACATAGTCATCTGCCCCAATTTCTAGCCCGATAACCTTATCAAACTCGCTATCCTTAGCTGAGAGCATGATAATTGGTGTATGATTTGTCTTTCGAATTTCCTTAGCAACTTCTAAACCATCTAGTTCAGGCAGCATCAAGTCCAGGATGACCAAGTCTGGTTTTTCAGCTTCAAACTGCTCCAATGCTTCACGACCATCAAAGGCCGTAACCACTTCATAACCCTCTTTAGTCAGATTAAACTTGATGATATCCGAAATTGGTCTTTCATCATCAACAACAAGAATTTTTTTCATATAAACACCTCATCGGTTTTCTTAAGTCATTCAATTTTGTAAAGTAGAAAACTTTACGTATCAAACATATTATACCAAAAAATAGGTTAAGGACCAAGTTTCTACTATAGATATTAAGCTAATATACAAGCTTTCCTTGTTTTTTGAGATACCTTTGCTATATGTAATCGGTTAAAAAACGAACCTTATGATTGAATTTTCAAACATTTTTGACATTTTCCTACATATATAGTAAAATACACTCTTGTTATTGCATATATTAATGTAAAATTTTAGGAGGCTCTTATGGCACTTATCGAATTTAAAAATGTTAATAAATACTACGGAGATTATCATGCACTTCGTGACATTAATCTAGAAATTGAAAAAGGACAAGTTGTGGTTCTCTTGGGACCTTCTGGATCAGGGAAATCTACCCTTATCCGTACAATCAACGCCTTGGAATCAATCGATAACGGTACGCTTATCGTTAACGGACATAATGTGACGGAAGCTTCTGCCAAAGATTTGGTAGAATTGCGTAAGGAAGCGGGTATGGTATTCCAACACTTTAACCTCTACCCGCACAAAACCGTTCTTGAAAATGTAACTTTGGCACCTATCAAGGTTCTTGGAATCAGTAAAGCAGAAGCTGAAAAGACTGCTGAAAAATTCCTTCGTTACGTTAACATGTGGGACAAGAAAGATTCATACCCTGGTATGCTTTCTGGTGGACAAAAACAACGTATCGCTATCGCCCGTGGTCTTGCCATGAATCCTGAGCTCTTGCTCTTTGATGAGCCAACGTCAGCCCTTGACCCAGAGACTATCGGTGACGTGCTTGCGGTTATGCAAAAACTTGCCAAAGGTGGTATGAATATGGTTGTCGTAACCCACGAAATGGGCTTTGCCCGCAGTGTGGCTGACCGTATCATTTTCATGGCCGAAGGTCAAGTTCTTGTAGACACTACGGATGTGGATGGTTTCTTTGACAATCCAACTGAACCTCGTGCGGTTCAATTCCTTTCTAAGATTATCGATCACAACTCTGATAATGTCCAAGTGGATGCCTAAGGAGGTTGCCTATGATTTTCAAAAAAATCTTACGTTACCTAACTGTTGCAAGCTTGGCAATTCTCACTATTTTTCTTATCACGAGTCACAAGACTAAGGCGGAAGACACTAGTAAGCTTCTTGATAGTAAAGCAGTCCAAAAGATTGTTAAGCGAGGGACACTCAATGTCGGTGTGAAGCAAGACGTTCCTAACTTTGGTTACTACTCTGCTAAGACTAATACCTACGAAGGTATGGAAGTTGATCTTGCTAAGAAGATTGCTGATGAGTTAAAAGTTAAAGTGAATTATATCCCAGTAACGACGCAAACTCGTGAACCACTTATGGATAACGGAACTATCGACTTGCTTATCGCTACCTATACCATCAATGATGAACGTAAGGCTTCTTACGCCATCTCAACTCCTTACTACTATGACCAAATCGGTTTCTTGGTTCTTAAGGATTCAGGTATTAACAAAATCTCAGATTTGAATGGTAAGACTATCGGTGTTTCTCAAGGGGCGTCAACTAAGGCTGCTTTGCAAGAGTACGCTTCAGCTAATAACCTTAAGTTCAACTATGTTCAACTTGGATCTTTCCCAGAATTGGCAGTTTCTCTTTACGCTCACCGTGTAGATGCTTTCTCAGTTGATAAATCTATCCTCTCTGGATATGAAAGTAAGAAAACTAAAACCTTAAAAGAAGGTTTCAAAACACAAGAATACGGTATTGCTTCAAGCAAGTCTAACCAAGAGTTGATTGATTATACCAA
>NZ_JALT01000040.1:0-70621 GCF_000525585.1 Streptococcus sp. ACS2 | reverse complement strand
ACAGGTGCACTGGCAGCATTATCAGCCACAACTTCACCCTCTGCTCCAATATAACCAATAACCTCAGTAACTGGTACTGTTTCACCAGCCTGACGGGTAATCTTCAAAAGAACACCAGAATCTTCTGCTTCAAGTTCCATGTTCGTTTTATCTGACATGATTTCAAGAAGGATATCCCCCTCATTAACCACATCACCCTCTTGTTTCTTCCACTCGATGATTTCGCCTTCCTGCATGTCCACACCAAGCTTTGGCATAATAATCTCAAAAGCCATATTTTATGATACTAAGAACGCTAAAATGCGACAGAGTTTTAGGAGTTTTACATTTAGTGTGCTTGCACACAAATAAAACTATCTAAATTCCGAAGCATTTCGTTTGAGTTCAAATCAACTCAAACGCTTTAACGCCCCCTCCTTTCTACTTTAAATTATATTTTCCGATACTCTCACAGTTAAAACAAGAAACACATTTTACTAGCGAGACATATCACTTAACCGTCGCTAGAAAGTTAGTTTCCTTTATTGGCCATCTTGATAATAGCAGCCTTAATCTTTTCAACATCTGGAAGAACCGCTTGTTCCAAGACACGCGCATAAGGTACAGGCACATCTTCACTTGCTAAACGTACAATTGGGTGGTCAAGGTAATCAAATGCTTCACTTTCAGTAACCATAGCAGCAATCTCACCGATGAACCCACCAGTCTTATATGCATCATTGACCAGCATCAGTTTACCAGTCTTCTTAACTGACTCGAAAATCAATTCCTTATCAAGTGGGATAAGCGTACGTGGGTCAACGACCTCAACGTTAATACCTTGTTCAGCCACTTCTTCAGCAGCCTTAAGAACACGTTCCAACATACGACCATATGTGACAATAGTAAGGTCAGTCCCTTCACGCTTGATTTCACCTTTTCCAAGTGGAATGTAGAAATCAGGATCTTGAGTCACTTCCTCTTTCTTACCGTAAAGTGCTTTTGGTTCCATGAAGATAACAATGTTATTGTCCTGAATAGCAGATTTCAAAAGACCTTTAGCGTCGTTAGCATTACCTGGAGCAACGACTTTAATCCCTGGAATGTGAGTCAACCATGACTCAAGAGATTGTGAGTGCTGTGCCGCAGAACCAATCCCTGAACCAGAAGCTACACGGAAGGTTACAGGAGTCTTCAAACCACCACCAAACATGTAGTTGTTTTTTGCACCATTATTAACGATAGCATCAAGGGCAATCGTGATGAAGTCCATGAAAGTCAAGTCAACGATTGGACGAAGACCTGTGATGGCAGATCCAACAGCTGCACCAGCGATAGCTGCCTCTGAAATTGGTGTATCTTTAACACGTTTTTCACCAAACTCTGCCAACATCCCAACTGATGTACCGAAGTCACCACCATAGATACCAACATCTTCACCCATAAGGAAGATGTTTTCGTCTTTACGCATCTCCTCGCTCATAGCAAGGTTTACTGCCTCACGCAAGGCCATCAATTTTGTTTCACTCATACTTGTATTCCTCAACCTTTCTCTTTAGTCTACCCATACATCTTCAAAGGCAACTGAAAGTTCTGGATCTGGGCTATTTTGGGCGAACTCATAAGCTGCATCAACCTCTGCCTTAACTTGGCTTTGGATAGCATCTAACTCTTCAGCGCTTGCGATATTTTCAGAAACGAGATAGTCACGGTATTTAATAATTGGGTCGTTATTGTTCTTCCACTCGTCAACTTCTTCCTTAGTACGGTAAACACCTGCATCAGCAGTTGAGTGACCAAACCAACGGTAAGATTCTACCTCAACGATAGCGGGACCGTTGCCACCACGGACATGCTCAACAGCCTTGCCCATTGTTTCGTATACAGCCAAAACATCGTTACCATCTTCACAGTAGAAACCAGGAATACCATAAGCTTCCGCACGTGTATAAAGGTGAGGTGTGTTTGTAGCTTTATGAATATCCATTGAGATACCATAACGGTTATTGATGATAAAGAAGATAACCGGCAATTTCCAAGTAGCTGCCATATTGACTGACTCATGGAATGAGCCTTCATTAGTTGCACCATCTCCTGAAAAGGCCACAACAATATTTCCTGTTTCTTTGTATTGCTGAGTGAGAGCTGCACCTACGGCAAGAGCATAACCACCACCAACAATACCGTTAGTTCCGTAGTTACCTTTTTCAAAGTCAGCCAAGTGCATAGAACCACCACGGCCCTTAGAAACACCTGTCGCCTTACCTGCAAGCTCCGCCATCATTTTATTCAAATCCATGTCTTGGGCGATAGATTGTCCGTGACCACGGTGATTTGAAAAGAAGATATCGTCATAGCTCAAGTGTTGAACAGCCCCAACGTTGGCTGCTTCCTCACCAACTGAAAAGTGAGTCATTCCTTGAACAAAACCACGACGAACCAATTTATTAATACGTGAATCAAATTCACGAATACGTTCCATTTTAGTGAACATCTCAAGATGTGTCTCTTTAGAAAGTTTTACCATATCGATCTCCTCTATCGAAATTTTTCTATACATCTAGGATAGGTTAAAAAAACTTAATGGGCAAGAAATATGCTTGAAAAATGAAAAGCCTTACATGCTTATCACTTATAGACAATTCGTATGCTCTTTTTGTTTGCGATATGGTATAATGGTATGATTATATAGATTTTACCCGAATAGGAGAATATTTGATATTGAGTGATGTCATAATTCACGGGCTTACGGCATGTATAGCTTTTATTTTACAAATTATTATCTTCAAGTTGACCACGCAAAGGCCGCTTAGGTACTGGATTATTATTTTAGCTGGTATAGCAATTTTTGCCTCTAGTTATTTTGGCATTTTTTATCCAAAATCCGGTTTTATTGCACTTGTACTCTTTCTAGCTACCAAATCCTACAAAAATCTAAGACATACCATTTTGGAGACTTTCTTCATACCTTTCACCTTTGCCTTAATGGTAAGATTGGTCATTTTCCTGATTATTCCAATCTTTTTCCCTGCAGTCTTGGATTACTATTTTGCTGGTCCCTTTATTCTCTTTCTTGCTTTTTTACTTTGGTTTGCACAAAGTGCCCTTCTTCAGGTGGACTACTCTCGAATGATGCAAATTGATAAAGCAAGACCATGGTACAGGTCAACGTCTGTCGCTCTTTGTAGCTTAGCCTTTATTTACTTTGCTTCTGAACTCGTTTCAACAGACATTCACTTTACCATTGCCTTTCTTATCATTACTGCTCTGATTCTATCTAAGCAGGTTAATCTCTATAGAAAAGACCTCAATGCTCAAACACAAGCAGCCCAAGAGGAACATTCTCTCCTTCTTCAAAAATCAAGTCAGAACATCAATACCTGGTACCAGAAAAAGACTAGCCAAGAGCTCTTCATCAAAGACGAAGCTGAAAACCTCTACGATATCATCCGTTTTCAACAAAATGAGGAAGCTCAGGAGTTAATTGACTACTTGCTGACACCGAATCCGCTAGATAAGAAGATTGATCATTTTTATCGAGACAAACTAGAAAATATTAAACTGCCAGATTTACAGGTACTCTTTGAAGCTAAATTTCTAAAGGCAAAAGAACTGGATGTTTGGGTTAGTATGGAGGTCCCAGAACCTATTACCGTCTATCCTATTAATCCTTTAGACTGGGTATATGTCCTATCAACTATCTTGGATCATGTCATTGACCAAGCACAAGATAGTGAACAGAAATACCTTAGCTATGCTTATTTTAAGGATGAGGATAGTCAACACTTTGTCGTTGAAAGTTCAAGCACTAAAGAATATTCAGCTATTACATCTGATTTCTCTGATCCTGAACTAAAACGCGTCAATACTATTCTATCTACTTATCCAAACGTTAACATTGTTTCAAATACACGTGCTGGGATTTATCGCTTACAAATTGAAATTGACATGACTAAAGGAGGTTACAATGATTACTAATATTATCAATCCCCTCTTACAGGCCGTTAGTTTCATTTCTATTTGGTACCTCTACCAGACTATGTCTAAGATTAAGCCACTACGAGGACACCTTTTACTTCTATTTTTGTCCTATGTAGCTGCAGCGTCCTATTTTAGTCTCGTAAAAATCGTTGTGGACCCGCTTTTCTTCCTTGTTGCCGATTTGGCCCTTGTCAAAGAGCGTTCTTTCTATCATCGATTGCTTTACGCTTTTTATCCAACTATCCTTTTTGATATGGCAACACGACTACTTTCAATTGTCATTATCCCTCACGTCTTACATATCAAAGGTGATATTACCCTCAACACTAACTTACATATCTTGACCTACATCTTAGCACCATTAATCATTTACCTAATGCTTAAAATCTTCGCCGTAGACCTAAATCAGATGAGTAGTCTTGACGAAGCTTGGGCTAGACGTAACTGGTTGCGAAGCACTGCCTTCCTAGCTGTCTATTATGTCTTCTTTACTGTTATCCATGGTCTTAACAGTATTCTTCCAACAGCAAATAACCCTAAAAATTTATTTGAAATAGTTTTCAAGGTCAGTCCTAATAGTTCTGTTATCTTAGTTCTCTATATTGCCCTACTACTATGGGATTTTTACAATTGGAACCAGGCTGTCCACCAACAATCTATCGATAGACTGAACAAAGAACGTCATAAATTGTTGGGTACTATGACTAACTATAGCAAATCCTTTATCCAGATTATTATGCAAAAGCAAACGTCCTTCGACTTATTCAAGAAAAATCTCAAGGAGGTTTCTCTTGCCTTGGAAAATGAAGATACTGCCAAAGCTACTAGTTTACTTGAGATTTATAAAACGGACAATGCTAGCATTGGTAATCCAGAGACTCAAGAAAACTTAGATAGGCTTAGCAATCCAATAATATCTAGTTTCCTCTCTAACCGCATTTTAGAAATGCGAGCTGCTCATATTGATATTGCTATAAACATCAGTCCTCAGTTTGGTGAGATTCCTTTATCTGACCTCGATTTATATCAACTGCTCCAAGCTTCGGAAAGAGCGATATTTAAACTACTTCGTCCTGATGTCAAGGTCAATAGTAGTTACCTTCAACTAGATCACTCACAACTCCTTGTTGTTGAATTACCAGTTTTGGCTGAAAAGGTTAGCAAAGATAAAGAACTGAATGATTTAGTAAAGAGTTTGCCAAATGTTGACTATCGTATCGGTTTAAATGCAGGTTATCTGACTCAAATTATTGAAATCTTTGAACCTGGTTATTAAACGATAAGAAAAAGAGCCAATGGCTCTTTTTTTGCAACCTCATATATCTTCTTACTAAAATATCTTGAAATGAGAGGAGGTAAACCAGATAATCCTCGTGCTAAACAAGGACACCCAGTTTACAAACCTGAGTGACGTTTTCTGCTAATATTCTACGATGGATAGGTGGGGTTTAGAAGGCACCGCCGCCACCGCCTCCTCCGCCCCCAGAGAAGCCACCGCCACTAAAGCCTCCACTACCACTACTTGAGTTAATAGAGAAGTTACTTACGGTATCTGAAGCAGAAACATAGTTTTGCAATGCAGTTGAATTGTATAGCATTGCAAAAGATACAGGTGAATAAGTAAAAGCGTCTAAAGATGGATTGCTAAGGTGAATGTTGTAACGTTTCAGAACATCACTGACTTTCTTGGCCTCTCCATAAAGTGTCGCATAAACTAGAATACGATTCCATAAAACAATGGATTGTAATTCCGCTTGATTAAACTGCCCGATACTCTTAATCATGTTGTTAAAACTATGCCATTGATAATAAATATCCGAGTTTTCTGGAACAAGGCACCCGTTTGCCCGCCCATTGATTTGAAGACGATAAATAAGATGCATGGTAATAACTGGGAAGAAAATGAGTAAATATAAAAGGGATAAATTAGAGGAGAAACCGATTGAGAGAAGGAAGAAACCAATAGCAATGAGTACATAAAGAGATATAAACATTATGTTCGCCACTGAAGATAAATGAGATTCTGAAGGTGTAAGCTGCCTATACAGGCTTGGTAATCCGAGTTGCTTTTCTTGATTTTCGACACCTTGGGTAACCCTTGTAGCATCTTCTAAAAACAGACTTCTAATATTTCTACCTATAGAACGAAGCTTATCTCTTTCTGTCCTATTTTTAGCTTTTTTATACTGACTTTCAATTTCATCTTCGTTAATATAGTATCGTGAGAACATATCTTTCTCTTTGACTTGACTTTGACCATCAAAAAGCATCTCAATAAAAGCTAATTCAAAATCAGCTAAACCATCCCTTTTAACAAATTCAAGAATTGGCTCTTCCGTTGATTGACTAAAGGATAAGTTTCCTCTATCTATAAGATCCAGTATCGTCGCTTGAACCATATGGTTAAAGGATATTGGGTAAGTCACACTATTCAGACCACTAATGTCAAATCGTTGGTTGTAGACGTTCTGAGCAAGAACAAGAGGAGCTAGATTTTGAGGAATGTCATAAAGTCTACTATCCTTTGGGAAACGTGGTGGTCTCGTGCTTCTCAAGACTGAACTATATAAAACGATTGCTATAACAAACAAGACGAGGAGAAGTCCTGGAAAAAGACCATAGAAAATGATGTGATAAATCTTTCTATTTCTCACAATATCATTTTCCTGTTTTAGGAATTTATCTTTAGCTGAACTATCGATGATATTAGTGGAATTTTTAGATTTTAGACTCGCTGTCATAGGCCAATAAGCATGAAGTTCGAGTTTTCCCTTTGCAGGAAAATTATCAAACTGAATATTATAGCCTTCATCCGTCCTTTGAACCTGAGGATTTTTTTGAAAGAATCCTGCATGAGCATATAGCTCACCCTTATTGGAATCTAAACCATCAACAGTAAAATCAACATGACCAATAGACTTATCCCAATCGGAAATCGGAAACCAATTGAGGACAGCAACATCAGAATAAAGATTTAAAATACGACTAATTTGCCAAGTAACCTTAAGAACAACTTTATCACCACTATGCCCCTGGTTGTAAACTTTCAGCTTAGTTCCATCTGATAATTCTGATGCTTCAACCTTAACATAGGGTTTGGTTTGGCCATTTACTGTCGCTGTTACCGTTGGATTACCACTAATGTAAAAACCATCTGGAACTGGCTTTGCACTACCTAATGTGACATACTGCCCATGGTAATCACTCTCAAAATCATAAGTAATTTCCTGCGTAAATGTAGCACTACTATTATCCGAAATACTTAGATGCCCTTTGTACGAAGGGATACGGTAACTAACATCATCAGCTTTAACAGAAATTACGGGGACTATAAAAGCTATTAAACAACCAAGCCAAATCAAAAATTTCTTCATATTCTCTCCTTACTGCTAGCCCTAAAACCAAAAGAAATAGCAATAGACAAAACCATAACAATTTCATTCGGTTTCTCAAATAAGAAGGGGCGAAAACTTAGGCTTGATAAACAATCTCACCGTCACAGATAGTATATTTAACACTACCCGTAAGCTCTTCGCCCACAAATGGTGAATTGGCTGCTTTAGACTTAAAGTCTGCTGTGACCTGACGTTTTTCTTTGTCCGCAAAGATTACAAGGTCAGCTGGTCCATTTTCAGCCAAATAACCGGCATCGAAGCCATAAAGATCAGATGGGTTGCTAGTCATTACTTTCAAGAGTTCAGTCAAGCTTAAGTGACCTGCATCAACCAAGTAGGTCAATCCAAGAGATAGAGACGTTTCAAGACCAGTCATTCCTGATGGTGCTTTAGTCACATCATCGACATTCTTTTCATCGGCATGGTGTGGCGCGTGGTCTGTGGCAATAACTGAGATAACTCCAGATTTCAACCCTTCGATAACGGCCTGACGGTCAGATTCCAAACGAAGTGGTGGGTTCATCTTGGCATTAGCACCTTTTGAGAGCAAGAGGTCTTCAGTCTTAGAGAAATGCTGCGGTGCCACTTCGGCAGTAACTTGAGCTCCAAGTTTTTGAGCAAATTCAACCACTTTTACAGATTCTGCTTTTGACAAGTGTTGAATATGAACATGTGCTTGTGTATCATAAGCAATCATGACATCACGCGCAATCATACTGTACTCAGCTACACCAGTTGCCCCACAAATATGGAATTCTTTTTTAGCAATATTTTCATTGAAACCGAGAATACCATTTAGATCAGGATCCTCCTCGTGAAGGCTGATGAAGGTATTATTCTCCTTAGCTAGCTCCATGGCTTCTTTGACAATACCAGCATTGGTCAATGGAATACCATCATCTGAGAATCCGACAGCACCGGCTTCAAGCAAACCCTTGAAATCAGTGATGTTTTCACCATCAAAATTCTTAGTAATAGTCGCAACAGACTTAACATGGATATTTTCCTTTGCTGCCGAAGTCAAGACCTCCTCCAAGGTTTCCTTATCTGAAATCGTTGGATTAGTGTTAGCCATCATTACAACCGTTGTAAAACCACCAGCTGCTGCTGCCAAGGCACCAGTATGGATGTCTTCCTTATGAGTTTGACCCGGCTCACGGAAGTGAACATGGATATCAACCAAGCCAGGAGCAACCACAAGACCAGTCGCATCGATGACTTGAGCATCTCCAGCTTCGATATTTTCAGCAATCTTAACGACTTTTTTACCATCAACAAGAACATCAGCTTGCGTATCCAAACCAGATTTAGGGTCTACAACGCGACCATTTTTAATCAGTAACATAATCTTCCAACTTTCTATTTTACTTCAACCAATCAATTGGGGATTGGCCTTGAGATACAAGGTAGGCATTGGCTTTTGAAAAAGGCTTGCTGCCAAAAAAACCGCGATAGGCCGACAAAGGACTAGGATGGGCACTCTCAATAATGGCATGCTTAGGATTGGTCACTAGCGCTTTCTTCTTACGAGCATAGCCGCCCCAAAGTATAAAGACAACAGGAGTATCCTTTTGATTAAGAATCTTAATAACAGCATCTGTAAAAGGTTCCCAAATCTGACCAGCATGTCCATTTGCCTGACCAGCTGGAACAGTCAGACAGGCATTAAGTAATAGCACCCCTTGCTCGGCCCAGCTTGTTAAATCATGATGACTTCTAGGACCAAGATCCTCCCCCAATTCTTTGAGAATATTAAGCAAAGAAGGGGGAGCTGGAATCGTCTCAGGTACTGAAAATGACAAACCTTGAGCCTGATTAGGCCCATGGTAAGGGTCCTGACCAAGGATTACCACCCGCACTTCTTCAAACGGAGTCTCCAACAAGGCATTAAAAACCTTGTCACGCGGCGGATAAACTGTCCCCTGGCTATAAACCTGGTCCATAAACTGATTTATCTTTGAAAAATAATGGTCCGGCAGCTCCTCTTTCAGAAGCTTGTGCCATGTCGAATGTTCCATAAAAACCTCTTTTTAGACTGTTTTACACCCTAAATTATACCATAATTTGTAGGGAATATTCGGAAAATACTGAAAAAACAGCATGATTACGAAGCATTTCTTATCAAGTTTTAAAAATACATTACTCCATAAGTTTAAAGGGCTTACAACCTTTAACTCGTTATAGTTTTATGCTATAATTTAAACTTGTATTTTAACAGAAAAGGTAACCCTATGACTACGTATGAAAATTTAAGAGCAGCCAGACGAGGTCCCATTGTCAGCATCGCTGCCTACCTTCTTCTTACCATTGCAAAACTTCTAGCTGGACACTTTTTAAATTCTAGCTCTTTGATTGCCGATGGTTTCAATAACTTGTCAGATATTTTAGGGAACGTGGCCCTACTCATTGGATTGCACCTAGCTAGTCAACCTGCTGATGCAGATCATAGGTTTGGTCATTGGAAGATTGAAGACTTATCAAGCCTAGTCACTTCCTTTATCATGTTCGTGGTGGGCTTCCAAGTCTTAATTCAAACAGTCCGAAAGATTTTTCTAAGAGAGGAAACTGTAGTCGATCCCCTTGGTGCAACCGTCGGACTTCTTTCTGCTATCGTCATGTGTGGCGTTTACTTATACAATAAAGGACTTGCTAAAAAGCTGAAATCTAGCGCTTTGATTGCGGCCGCTAAGGATAATCTCTCCGATGCCGTAACTTCTATTGGAACGTCAATCGCCATTGTTGCAGCATCCTTCAACCTCACGATTATTGACTATATTACAGCCATTATCATTACCTCCTTCATTCTAAAGACAGCCTATGATATCTTCATGGAAGCAACCTTTAGTTTGTCAGACGGTTTCGATGAGAGAAACCTCAAAGCCTATGAGAAAGCGATTCTTGAGATTCCAAAAGTCACTAAGGTTAAGAAGCAGCGTGGCCGTTCCTATGGTAGCAACGTCTATCTTGATATGGTGGTTGAAATGAATCCTGACCTCTCTGTTTACGAGAGTCATGCCATTACTGAACAAATTGAAGAGGTTCTCAGCAAGCGTTTCTCTGTCTATGACACTGATGTCCATGTAGAACCAGCTGCTATTCCCGAAGATGAAATTTATGGCAATGTCCTTCACAAACTCTCTCGCAATGAAAAGATTATTCTGTCAAAAATTCCTGACTATGAAAATCTCTTAGCACCAGACTTCTACTTAATCGATGAAAATGGTCACCACTACAATCGTGAAGAAGTCATTGCCAATCACCAACCACTTCTCAATAATTTTGACAGCTTCAAGATGACATCTGTTAGTCAAAAAACGAAATTAATTAGTTATGAGTTGGGAGGAAATTTCCACACTAGTATCTGGCGTCGAAATGAAACCTGGTTCATGATTTACCACCAAGTCACAAGGATAAAAGATGAAAAGTAACGAGCAAGCAAGCTCGTTTTTTTCTGCTTTCAAATAGATTTTGTGTAACATTCAATCGATTCTAAAAATTACATTAAAATACTAAATGTTAGGAAAACTCTAACTTTTATATGTTATAATGAAGATGTTTGTCACTACCGAATTTAGGGTTTTGACAGGCAAATGATATTAATAGATAAAAATAGGTTCTGCCAGCTACAGAACCCCATAGATATTAAAGGAGACACATTGTGAAAAAGAAAATTGTTGCCGTCCTTTTAGCAGCTTGTCTAGCTCTAGCACCGAGTTTGTCTAGTGCAGACGAATTGATGGATATTACACGCGCTGCTGGTTATACTGAAGCCACTGAGGCTTATCGCCCCAAGTCAACCCTCTTAATCGATGGAAATACCGGAGATGTCCTCTGGGAAGAAAATGCTGATGAGGTGCGTGACCCAGCTTCTATGTCTAAGGCCATGACACTTTATTTGGTCTTTGAAGCTATGTCTAAAGGAGAGATTTCTGAAGATACTGTTATTACAGCTACTCCAACCGACCAAGCTATTGCCGACATTTACGAAATTTCAAACAACAAGATTGTTGCGGGTGTTGATTATACCGTTTCAGAACTCATCACTATGACAGCGGTGCCTTCCTCTAACGTTACAACCGTGATGCTAGCCAACTACTTGACCAATAATGATCCTGATAAATGGCTAGACATGATGAATGAGAAATCTAAAGAGCTAGGGATGACCAATACCAAATGGTTCAACGCTTCTGGTGCCGTTGCTGTTGCCTTCAAAGGTTACTACAGTCCTCAACGTTATGATAACAACCAAACCAACCAAACAACTGCGCGTGATTTGGCTATCATGACCTATAACTTCATCAAGAAATACCCTGACATTCTCAAGTACACTAGCAAACCTGTTGTCACTGTTAAAAAGGGAACACCTTACGAGGAAACCTTCGAGACTTACAACTACTCTATTCCAGGTGCCAAATACGGAATTGATGGGGTTGATGGGTTGAAGACAGGATCTAGCCCAGAAGGTGCTTTCAACTATATTGATACCATCAAGCGTGGTGATCAACGTATGATTGCTGTCATCATGGGTTCTGGTGATTGGTCTGACCAAACAGGTGAAGAGATTCGTCATACCTTTGGTAATGCTCTCGTTGAGAAGATGTACAAAGACTTCTCTTACAAGAAAGTTCTTAGCAAGGGTGAACAAGAAATCGACGGTAAAAAATACAATGTCGAAAAAGACGTCTATGCCACCGTTAAAAAAGGTAAAGACCCTAAAATCTCTGTTAAAGATGATCACATTGTCATTGATAATGGTCTGAAGACAGTGTCACCTAATATCAAAGCTACTTCTGTTAAGGCAACTAAAGTTAAGGGATGGTTCGATTTTGGAAGTAACCAGAAAGATAAAAAGGCTACTAAAACAACAGATAAGAGCCAACTCCCAGTTTATTTCTGGTTGCTATGTCTTGTCCCAGTTGGACTCCTCTACTTGATTTACCATAATGAAAAAGGACGACGTCAAAAAGTTAAAGAACGTCGTCAAGCAAGACAAATGAATAACTAAAAGAACGTGCTCAACTGAGCACGTTTTTAGTTGTCTCCAAGAAATGTTTTGAGATTAGACATATCATTACGCATTTGATCCAATCCTTCTTGATAAATGGCTTCAAACTTTTCAGGATCCTTCTCCAAACGACTAACTTCAAGTGCATGTTCTGGACGGATAGCATAAAGATTTCCAGTTTTTTCCAAAGCCTCTATCTTTTCAATACTCTTATTGTAGTGGATGTGGCGATTTGAAGCCACTTGGACAAATTCAGGATACTTACGATAAAAGAGCTTGTAGATTCGCTTACTCGTTTTAGATGGCTGTTTACGGTAGCCTTTAGGACGTGTCAGAACTACAATGAGTTTATCAAAGCCCAAATTTTCCATAAAATCAATAGGGAGACTATCAGACAGACCACCATCCATGTAGCGTTTAGCCTTGTACTCGACAATTTCAGAAACCAGAGGTAGGGCGGAACTTGCACGAAGGGCTTCCATTTGCTCAAAGACATGGTCAATCTTGATATAGTCTGGTTTTCCGGTCTCAATATCTGTAGTGACCACATAGAAGGGAACACCTGAATCAGCAAAGGCCTCCTGATCAAAAACGTCCAACTCCATGGGAACCTTATAATAGGAGAATTCCTTATTAACGAAGTTACCTGTTGTCAGCCATGACCAGAAACTCATATAGCGACGGTCTCCCATAAAACGCTTGTTGTAGCGAAGGGCTCTTTGGGGCTGGTTAGAAAGGTAATTAACACCAAAAAGTGCTCCAGCCGATACCGAAACAACGCCATCCACCTTAATTCCAGCTTCTAAAAAGGCATCTAATACACCAGCCGTATATAAGCCACGCATCCCCCCGCCTTCGAGGACTAAGCCAACTTTCATTCTAAAATCTCCTTTATGATTGGTTCTGTAAGGACTTGATAACCTTGTGGACTCAAGTGCAAACCATCCGTTGTATAGTTGTCATTTAACTGTCCCATGTCATCAGTAAGGTAATCAAAAAGATCAACATAGGTCACACCTGGGAGGACAGCTAATTGTTGATTTAGCTCACGTACAGTTGTATTATTTCGAATCTTAACCTTAGAAGCATACTGTGATTCTTCACTAACTGGAAAGACACTCAGCAAATAGATCTCAGTAAAGAGGGATTCCTGACGAACTGTCATGATAATATCGGAAATACGAGTGACAATATCTCGAATAGGGTAACCTCTTCCGATGTCGTTAATGCCAATCAAGAGCACCAATTTACTTGGTTCCAAATCTAAGACCTGCTCTTTAAGGTGTTCTAAAAGCCAAACCGAGTCTGTTCCTGCAATCCCACGGTTAACAAGGGGAAACTCTCGACCCAAATATTTTTTCAATGCAAAAAACTCCGTGATGGAGTCCCCTGCAAAAACGATTTGGCCTTTGTCTAACTTTTGATTTTCATTCACAAATTTGGCTAAACGCTCTTCTTGATAGGCTACAAGCTCAGGCCTAGTTGTTTCATTCATACTTTATCCTTTTTTCTTAAATATTATACGCACTACTGTGATTAAAGCTAGAAAAGTTCCAAGTCCAAGAAATAGCCAGGCAAGATTTTCAAAACCTGATTTATTAGCCAAAAGGGCACCTGAAAGTAGAAATCCCAATGTCAATAAGGCTAAAACCAGATTATTTAATACTTTCTCAAAAACTTTAATTCGACCCGAAAAGTTAATAAAATCATGGTTCACCACAATTCGTCCGTTTAAAATTTGCTCCAAGAGCTGATGCAGACGACGTGGAATGTTCTTCCCATTGCGAATCAGATAAAAGAGTTCAATCAAGATACTCTCTTTATTCAGGGCCTGCTTAAGCATGTCAGGTCCCATATTTTCTAGGAAGTAATCCTTGGCCAGGGTCATAAGATCCATATTTGGCGCTAACTCTCGGAAAATCCCCTCAATTTGAAGCGAAGCCTTCTCCAAAATGGTAATTTGAGAGGAGGCTTTAAGATGATTTTTCTGGAAAATAGCCATCAAATCCTGCAACAAATCTGTTATAGAGAGACTTCCCAAGTCAATACCAGAATAACGACCTAACATTTGCTCTACATCTTGACTTAGGACTGCACGATTAAGACCATTATCAAATTGTGTAACGGACAAGATGGCCTTGGTCATACCATCAACATCTTGTGCGGTAAAACTGTACAGGATGTCATTTAAGGACGCACGCATCCCCACTTCCAACTCACCCATAATTCCAAAATCAATGAAATAAATCTTGCCATCACATACTAACAGATTTCCAGGATGGGGGTCACCATGAAAATAGCCATCTTTGAAGACCTGCTTGATAAATGACAGCATAAGTTTCTTACCCACATCTTCTAAGTCATAGCCAGCCTCAATCAGCTGGCTGTAGTGATTAAGCGGAATCCCATTGATATACTCTTCAACTATGAGGTGAGGTGTCGTGAAGGTATCATAGACCTCGGGGACACCTAGACAAGCAACAGCCCTGTTATTGGCCTTAAAGCACTTCATGGCCTCTGCTTCATTCCTGAAATCTAGCTCCTTAATTAAGGTTTCACGCAGATTTTCCAAAACCTCCTGAACATCGACCATGGGGATAAAATGCTTTGGTATATGCCGTGCAAGCTTAATGAGAAGCTGAATATCTTCCTTTACGACCTCATCAATACCAGGTCTCTGGATTTTTACAATCACTTCCTGACCAAACAATAATCTAGCTCTATGGGTCTGAGCTACAGAACCAGAAGCTAAGGGCTCTTCCGAAAAATCAAGGAAACTGTCAGAAAGCTCATTAGGTAATTCTCGCCTAATGGCAGTCATGACTTCCTCTTTATTCAAGGGAGGAACTGAGCTCTGGAGCTTTGATAATTCTTTGATATAGTTTTCTGGCAAAAGGTCAGAGCGCGTGGATAGGATTTGACCAATTTTAACAAAACTAGGTCCTAATTGCTCAAAGGCTTGGCGTAGCTTGACAGGTGTTGTCTGTTGGTCTTGAGGAAGATGCTTTTCACGATAAGAAAGGAGACCAACTGACGAGAAAACCTTCAACACATGTCTCAATCGTTTACTAGCCATTTTAGACTCCTTACATTTTATTTATTTTGACTGAGCAAAGCGTCAAGTTTATCTTCAAGACGTTTCACATCATCCTTAGTCGCATACTCAACTGAAGATTTCTTAGCATCAAGTTTCGCTAAAAATTCTTGAGCTTCTTCCTTACTTTGACGTTTGAGCTCTTGTTCCAGTTCCTTACCTTCTTCAACAGTCAAACGCCCCTTTTCAACCAACTCTTTGACAAAGCTATCGGCCTTATCAACTGTCATAGCAGTCAACCCGATTCCAGCTAAGAGAACTTTTTTCAAATCATTCATTATCATTACCTCCATCTAAGTAGGAAAAGCAAAGAGATAGACTCGCTACTTCTTTGGAAAATATAAGAACGCTTTCACACTTTTATTTTACCACTTTTTCAGAAAATATGTGGAATAACATAAACAAAGTTATTGTGTATTGGAATACTTTATTTTTACTCGTAGAAACAGAAACCCAGATATATCAATGTTGTACTTTAATACTAAAAAGAATCTCAAATATTTTTGAGATTCTTAGTCATATTCTATTTGTAAAGGGCTTCACCATTACTTTCGATAACAGACTTATACCAAACAAATGATTTTTTCTTATAACGAGCCAAGCTACCACTACCATCATCATTGCGATCAACGTAGATAAAGCCATAACGTTTACTGAGTTCAGCCGTTGAAGCTGATACCAAATCAATTGGCCCCCATGTCGTATAGCCCCAAAGTTCTACACCGTCTTGAAGGGCTTCGCCAACTTGAATCAAGTGTTTTTGAAGGTAATCAATACGATAATCATCTTCAACTGTTGGACCATCAGGACTGTCAACGAGAACATCTTTGGCACCTAGACCATTTTCGACGATAAACAATGGCAACTGATATCGATCATAAAAGTCATTCAAAACTAGTCGAAGACCGATTGGATCAATAGCCCAACCCCATTCAGATTTTTCAAGGTAGGGATTTTCGACACCACCTAAGATGTTGCCTTTTCCAACCTTATAGTCTTGCGGATTGTGTGCTGTTGCCACAGACATATAATATGAGAATGAAATAAAATCAACGGTATTCTTCAAGATTTCTTCATCACCTGGAGATAATTGTATTTCAATATCATTCTCTTTGAAATAGCGTTTAATATAGTTTGGATATTTCCCACGCGCATGGATATCTGAGAAGAGATAGTTTTGATTTTCAAACTCGTGAACAGCCAACTGATCCAAAGGATTAGCTGTCATTCCATAAGCTGGCATGGCAAGAACCATACAACCAATCTTAAGGTCAGGGTTGATTTCATGACCAATCTTGGTTGCTGAAGCCGAAGCGACTAACTCATGATGAACTGCTTGGTAAAGATCATGTTTAGAGAGCTCTTCCATCGGAGTTGCAATCCCACCTGACATGAACGGTGCGTGTAAAACAGAGTTCACTTCATTAAAGGTCAACCAATATTTGACCTTATCTTTATAACGTGTGAAGACTGTACGAACATAATTCTCATAAAAACCAATTAATTTACGATTAGTCCATCCATTGTACTGACGTGCCAAGTTGAGTGGTGTTTCATAGTGGGACAAGGTTACAAGCGGTTCGATGCCATACTTGGCCAATTCATCAAAAACCTTATCATAGAAGGCTAGGCCAGCTTCATTTGGCTCAGCATCATCACCATTTGGGAAAATACGAGTCCATGCAATTGACATACGAAAGACCTTAAAGCCCATCTCTGCAAAAAGTGCTATGTCTTCTTTATAACGATGATAGAAATCTATACCTTCTAGTTTTAGATTATCTGGTGTTGGTTGGTCAGTAATCAAAGGATTCAAGGCCCCGGGTTCAAAGGGAACACCGCCTTTTGGCGTTACATCCTGTACGGACAAGCCTTTGCCATCTAGGTTGTAAGCACCCTCAAACTGGTTGGCAGCTGTTGCACCACCCCAGAGAAAATCTTTTGGAAATGTATATGTCATCTTTTATCTCCTTGCATTGTTCAATTTACTAATAGTATAACACTTAGAAAACGATTACACTTATACTATCTTATTGGAATCTGATACTATAGCACGAAAAAAAAAACAGACCGAAGTCTGTTTGAATTAGTCATTACTTTCAAGAGCATTTGCTGCTTTGGCTTCTTCTCGCCTAACAACATTATCTTTAACAATCTGATATAGGGTCGCGGCTACTGGCACAGAAACCAACATACCCAAGATACCACCCAAGGCAGAACCTATGGTGATTGCGAAGATAACCCAAATACCAGGGAGTCCGGTAGATCCACCGACCACATAAGGATAGATGAGATTCCCTTCAAACTGCTGCAAAATAACCACGTAGGCAACAAACAAAAGCGCCAAGGTTACAGAGTGCGTCATAATCAAGATGGTACCAATCGTCACACCAATATAAGCCCCCACAACTGGAATCATTGCTGAAAAACCAATCAGGATAGAGATAGTCGCTGCGTATGGGAAATTAAAGATAATCATCCCAATATAACACAAGGTCCCCAAAATACAAGCCTCAAGCGACTGATAGACGAAGAAATTACGGAATCGATTATTGAGAATAGCAACTACATAGTGGAAAGTCTTACCATAACGTCCTAAATAGACGTCTACCAAACGATTAACCTGATTCCCAAGTTTCTCTTTTCCAGCTAAGACATAACAAGAAAAGACAATACTGATAAAAAGATTAATCAAGGTTGATGGCAGACTCGTTAAAGAAGTCAAGAAACTGGTCAAACCATTCATGATTTGTTGAAGCAACTGAGCACTATAGCTATTGATTAGCTCTCTAACCTGTGTCACACCACCAAAATCTTGAATAATTTTTTGCAAGGATTTGTTTTTAAGCAACCAATTAATCAAGTTATTAATAGCTGAGCGGTCTTGACTAATTAAGGTGTTGATACTGTCAATCAAATCAGGAAGAACAGTGAACACGACCCAAGTAAAGACCAAACCAATGGTTCCCAATGCCGAGAGCAGAGCAATAGGACGCTTGATTTTAGCGATAAAACCAAATGGAATAAACTTGACCAGCAGCTTCTCATAAAAAGACATCAGGATATTTACCACAAAGGCAATCCCTGCTCCAACCAGGAAGGGCTGACTAGCAACGTAAATGGTGTTACAAATTGAAACAACTGTTTCCCAGTAAGTATAGATCAAGAAACAGCTGAAAAAGAGGACAGCCAACCAAATGAACTGATTTTTTGTAAATTTCATAGGCACTCCATAATTTAAAATACCCTTCCATTATACACTAAGAAAGGGTTTCTTACTATCTTTGATCATGAAAGCCACTAAAATTCCACGAACTCTTGATCCGTTAAAGGATCAATCAATTTGACAAAGTGAAAGTTAGATCCATCATAATCAAAGACTAAGATGGCGCAATTGCCTGGACAAGACTGAAAGGCACGCTCCGGCTCGACAGCATGAAGAAAAGTCATCAAGGCTCCTGCGTGACTAACAGCCAAAACAGATTGTTCAGGATGCCTTTCAACGATTTCCTTAGCACTCGCAACCACTCGTTCTACAAACTGATCTTGACTTTCCCCACCAAACTGAGCATAATGGTCACCGAAATGCCCCTGAATTTGAATTTTAGGATGAAGATACTCAGGTTGCCCCTCAAAGATACCGAAGTGCATCTCTTTAAGTCCCTTAACACGTTTATAATCAGTACGCCCAGTAGCCAATTCAAGCGTATCAGAAGCTCTTTCAGTAGTCGTGCAATAATACTGATCAAAACTCAAACCATGTTTTTCAAAATAGGCACGCACCTGACGAGCTTGGTCCTGACCTTTTTCAGTCAAAGGGGAATCACACCAACCTTGAATTCGATTGAGTGTGTTAAAAAGTGTTTGTCCATGTCGCATTAAATAGAATCGTGTCATTCTTCACCTCCATAGATATACTCTTCTTTTACTGGATTATAAACTGAGACCAGTTCAAATTGACCTTGATCATAAGTAAAGTGTAAAATACAACAATTTTTAAGACCACGAATATCTGGAACAGGATCTAAAACACGTCTACAAAATTGCAAAATAGATGGACCATGACTAACCAGCAAGGACTTAGAACCATCGGCTACACTCTCCATGATGGCCCTAATCGTCAACTCCATACGATCCCGGACCTGGGTCGTACTCTCGCCACCAAATTGAACGAAGTAATCACCATAGCCTTGTCCATCAGGTAAGGTTTTAGGAGTAAGATACTCTGGCTGCCCTTCAAAAGCACCAAAATCCTGTCCTTTAAGACCTTTAAGTCTTTCATAATCTGTTCGTCCAGTCACAATTTCTAGAGTATCGCTAGCTCTCTCAGAGGTTGACGTAAAGACATGATCAAAAATTGGCTCTTGCTTGGCTAGATATTGACCAGCTTTTTTAGCCTGTTCAATCCCGACTTCCGTCAAAGGGGCATCGCAGACCCCCTGAAGCCTATGCTGAACATTAAATCGTGTTTCTCCATGCCTCATTAAATAAAATTCTTTCATAATGTTACCTCTAAACCAGAAATCGGATCAATCACCTGAAGAAGCTCTAATTGTCCTTGGTTATAATCATAAACACAAATATTACAATTCCCAAAACGCACTCCTTCAGGAAAGGCTAAGTCCATGGTAATGATTAATCCCCATAAAGCCGCCCCATGACTGACAAATAGGATATTCTCAGCACCATCTTTAGTGTGTTCTTCTGCTTTTTCTAAAACAGTCTTTAAAACTCTCTGTCCAACCTTGCGAATATCTTCGCCACCATATGGGACCAAGAGATCTTCAAAGGATCGTGAACCTGGACGATGTTTGGGTAGGAGATGCTCTGGTTGAGCTTCAAAAGACCCAAAATTCATTTCTTTAATTCCCTTGATCTGGGTTACAGTGTACTCAGGCGCCACAATCTTTGCCGTGTCAGTTGCTCTCTCTTGCGTAGATGAATAGACAGCATCAAAAGAAATACCTTTCTTCGCAAAGTACTGCTTAGCTTGTTCTGCCTGACAGATTCCATTTTCAGTTAGGGGAGAGTCACACCATCCCTGAACACGCTTTTGTGTATTAAATAATGTCTCACCATGTCGCATTAAATATAATTTCATTTCTTTACCACCCTTTTTTAATATAAACCTAAATAGTCTTCTAAGATAGTCAAGACACCTTGATCCTTATGATGCGGTGCTACTTGGTCTGCCACTTGCAAAAGAGCAGGGCTGGCATTTTCCATCGCATAAGAATGACTAGCCATACGCAGGAGCTCAATATCATTGTCACCATCACCAAAAGCCATAACATTTGCCTCATTCAAGTCCCAATGGTTAAGAAGCTGCTTAAGCCCCCAAGCCTTGTGCATGCCTTTTTGAATGAAGTCAATAGCACCAAAACCACTTGGAACAGCGACAAGATTACCATCAAAATTACGATTAAAATCCTCTGAAACACGATTGGATTCTTCAGGACTCAGCAACATGGTAATTTTGATGAAATCATCCTCTAAATCCTCCAACCTATTCAAACGTTGAATGGATGCTTCCATGGCGGCTTGCTCTTCTTCTGTTATCATCTCTTTACCAAAATGTAATTTCGTTCCTGATAGCATATAAGCAGATTTAGCACCATTAAATATAGTCGGTTTATCTAACAAATCATAATTAAAATATCTTAGTAGTTTTTCAACATCATTAAATGCCATGAACTCTTGACACAGAAGCTTGCCATAGCTAACCACCTGACCACCGTTTTCAGCTACAAAATGCAGGCGGTCAAAAGTCTCCGCAAACATCGGTTTAAGGCGACTCATACTATTACCTGAGGCAACAACAAAGTGCATATCACGCGCAGCCATGGCATCCAAAATCTGACTAAAACGCTCCTTATCATAGCTCCCTTTATCGTCTAAAAATGTTCCATCCATATCTGATGCAATCACCTTAATGGTCATAAAGCACCTCCTTGACTAACTTATCCCTATTATAACCCTTTTGGAAAACGCTTACCAGTACCATACTAGGAAAAACTGATACTATTCTTGGATATAAAAAAAGATTCCATCGGAATCTCTTAAATAAAAATACAGAATAAATTGAATTCAAAACAGTAGCCATGTAGACGAGATAGCTACATCTTATCCAAATCCTGTTTCATTACCGAAATCATTCTTTTTGCAACTGTGTCCCACGAATATTCTACTTTATAATAATCTTGTTTCGTCTGAACATTTCTAAAGAAACTTTCATTTTTTATTAGATTATACATTTTATCAGCTAAAACCTGTGGATTTTCCTCTTCAGCAGGTATTAATAATCCAGTTTCATTATTTTGAATTAGATTTGGCATTTCCATTAAATTACGGCCAATACATGGTAAACCATAGCAAAGAGCTTCAACAAATACAATTCCAAATGCTTCAAATCGAGATGGTAAAACAAATACATCACAAATATTATAATAATATTGAACCTTATCAGCTGGTAGATTACCTAAAAAATAAACATTTGGATTGTTAAATTCCATCGGAGCATCTGAAGGACCTATAATGTACAACTCTGCCTCCGGCATGAGATTACTTTGCAAATAAACAAAAGCATTATAAACAAGATCTCCACCTTTACGTAAAAAATCTTTGCCAATAAATAAAAATTTATTGCGTTCCTTATGTGAGTGCTCAAGTAATAGGTTATCCGTATTTGTTCCCGCTCCCACATAATGAACTTTTTCAACTGGAAGCCCTTGTTGAGCAATCAGGTAATCTGAAAACCATTTACTCATAGTAAATATTCCAGTGGCTTGATTATAAAATATTTCCTGTTTTCTCATTCGGCTATCTAGAATATCATCCGGGACGTTTTGAAAACCACTATATTTGAACGATTGACTATTGTTTTGAGAACTATCTATCAAATAATGAAGATTCAAGTCTTGATAGATATAAACTGGATTATCAGGAAAAGATAAAGGAAACTCATCAAATGTAAGACATACATCCTTTGGAGAGAGATGAACTTGATTTTCAGCATATTTTATATACGTCATGTTCATATCGGATTTTCTAATACCTAAACGAACAAGCATTTTGTGCACATTCATTCTAAAAGTATAGAAAATATTCTGTTCCTCAACAATCTCGTATTTCCCTAAATATTTTTTTATATTAGTTATTGTCCCGGACCAATCCCAGGTCAGTTGTTCTTTGTTATGAATAATTCTTGGAATTACAATCTTCAAACTAACCCCTCCTAAATTTATGTTTAACCATATCTAAAATATGATCTAACAATGGATTTTTTAAAAGTTTGAGCTCTAATAAATAGACGATTATGCCAACTAAAGTAATGCTAAAAATTAAAAGAAGTGAATTAGTTACGAATAACTTAACCCCAAAACCAATGATTATTATAGAAAAGAAACCTAGCAAAGCTTGAATTAAGTTCTTTCTCCATATTACAAAATCAATGTATTTTCTACTTTCTCTTACAACCAGAAAGTTATATAAAACAATAAAAAACTCTGAAGCGATTGTTGCTGCTGCTGCACCATTCTGTTTAAATACGGGAATTAAAAGAAGACTAATTCCGATATTCACAATAATTCCATATAGCGCTCCTGTTAGGTTTACAGACTCACGTCCAATAGGAATATTAAGACCATAGGTTAATATTCCACCAAATATAGCTCCGATTAAGCTAATAGCTAATAATTGCAATGTTAAAGTAGCATCAATAAATTTAATTCCACCTAAAAATAAGATAATCTCCCTAGATAAAACAATAAGGCCTGCACTCATTGGAATTAAGATTAGAGTTACAACTGAAAGTATTTGGGTATAACTTTTTTTAAATTCATCAATTTTCTGTTCACCAAACAAATGTGACAACCTGGGTATTGTAACAGAATAGATGGAAGCCAATAAATTTTTTAAGATTGTATACACTCTAGCCGCAACAGCATATAATCCAACGTAATATGCACCCTTGAACCACTCTAATATTAGCATATCAGAATTAGCGTAGATACTAATCACTAGACCACCAGAAAACAAGACCATAATTGGCTTAAAATGCTTTACTAAATCAAGTCTCCAAACAAGAGAGAGTTTCAAATACTTTCTACAATAGATTAAATTTAAAATACAAGATATCCCTGAACCAATTACCGAGATAAATGTATATAGGTATAAATCGTTAGCTGTTTTAACAAGAACAAACATCAATATCAACGATAAGATTTGTATAATAATACTTCTAATCGTAATATAAAGGAAATCCTCAAAAAGAACGTTTATCCAATCCACTCCCAATGTTGTAAAAACAATAGTTAGACTTTGAATACAAATCAGAATTTGATATTCTCTACTTGGAATAAATAACCAGACAACTAATAATAACAACAGATAGGATACTACCGTCGATAAAATATTTATAGTAAAAATTTGATTACCTAAATGACTTAGCTTCTCAGAATTAGATCTAATACGACCTCCTTCCCTAATAGCATAAGTAGAAATTCCAAGGGCAGCAATTAAAGAAAAGTAACCTACAATAGAAGCTGTATAATTAATTTTCCCAAGGTTCTCTACTCCTAATATCCTACTGATATAGGGATAGGTGATTAAAGGGAATATAATTGAAAGTGCTGTTTTAAATAAATTTAAAGCAGCATTTACTCCCATCTTTTTAGTCATTTATTAAATCTCCATCTCTATTTAATTTTAAAGATTCTTTATTGACAATAACCAATGTCAACATTAGCGCAATAATCCGTGGCCTATCAAGATAAGACATGATAGTAAGACTCATCAAAAAACTAATCAATAGTCCTGATATTAATGCGTTAGAACTGATTCTCTTTATCCATGTCACAACTAATTTTATAGTCAAAAAGATATACCAAATAAATCCAGGGAGTCCCAAGGAACCTAGTGTTCCAAATAACCCGATATCATCATAATTAAAATATCCGTCGGGTCCTTTAATCAAATAATACAAAGAAGTTCCCTTATCAGGAGTATGTAACCCCAACCCAAATGGATAAGTGAAAATCTTATCTAAATAATATTCAATTGCACCTGTTCGAGCAAATGAGGAACCAGTATTATCTGAAATACTATCAGAAATTGAACCAAATCTATTAAAAATAATGAGAAGACCTGCCGTACCAAAAATCAGAGTACCTAATAATGATGAAACTGTTAGATTCTTCCTATTATAAATCAAGTACATTGATAAGATGGCTACTAGCACTGTTACTAAATAATATCTAGACTGATCGACATAAAAAATAGCACCTAACATCAATAATAAACTAATGATGTCCCAAAAAGATCTTCTAAATTGTTTTGCAATAATTTTCCATGCAACTAATATGACAAAAATCCGAACAAGCCCCTCAAAAACACTATAAATACGTAACGGTACAGTCAAATTATAAATATAGCTTAAAGGTATGATATCTTCAATTTTCAAAAATACTGTTGGTAAACCTTGATATTTATATACTTGTATAATAAACAGTATTGATACTATTGAAATTGTTATTTGACCTATTTTAACAAAAAGTGCATAGTTACTATCTTTTTGAAATACCTCACAAAGAGGAAAATAGAGAAGTAAGATTGAAAAAGGCAGGATATCCCACAATACTTGCGTAATTGAATAGCCAAATAAATACATGGACACAAGTGAACTTAAAATCAGAATTAGATAAAAAACCAGGATATAATTTCCAAAAATACCTACTTTAAGTTTTCCTTTATTGTGGATAAAATATACCAAAAATAATATTATGGCATAGAATGCAATACCCAATTTGTTACTAGCAGCTCCTCCTAGCAAACTTGGCCAACTTACTAGATAAAACCCTCTAAATTCAATTAAAAAGAATAGTAAAAATAGAAAAAGATATTTATTAAATTTCAATGTTTTTTCTCCCTGAAATACGTACCATCCAATATTTTTTTCAATCGATATATCTTTTTACATAAAAAGTAGGATATATCAGATATTTTTAAAGAAAGTGTAGAGGCCCCTCTATATTCTCTGTAATAATATTTTTTTGATACACGGCCAATTTTCTCTGACTCAGGATTATGTGCTCCTCTATGATAATGATAAATTGTCCATTCAGGATAGAAATAAGTCATATATCCCTTATTCCTCATTCTTTCACTTAAAATCATTTCTTCACAATAAAGAAAAATATTTTCATCAAATCCTAATACTGCTTCAAAAGCTTTTCTAGAAACAAACATAAAGCTACCACTAACCCATCCAGTCTCACCCTCAGGAGCAGTATAGTCAATATCTATCCATTTATGTATCTTACTATCAAACCACTGTCTATTGTAATCCTGAAGTATCATTTCTTCTACAAAATTCATCCGCTTACGAGGGCTTTGAATATCTCCTTGAGGAGTGAGAATTTTAGGACCAACTATACCTACTGGATTATCACTCGTTTCAATGATAGTTTTACATTCTTCCAACTGTAAGCCATTAGGAAACTCTAAATCATTGTTTGAAAAAACTAGATATGGTGTATCAAAGTTCTGAATTGCAAATTTGGCACCTAAATTATTGCCTTTAGAATATCCACCATTTTCATTGGAATCAATTATATAAATAGTCCTTTGTGATATTTCAAAAGAATAGACTTTTTTTCCATTAAAAGTAGAGGAAAGGAATTCAACTTTAGAATCTTGTAAGAATTGTTTTCCTAATTCTTCCGCACTGTTATCTACGATAATATAATGGACATCATTCCCTACATATATATCAATAAACTTTTTTATATAATCTACTGTGTCACTCATTGATTTGTAATCAGTAATAATTAATGAGTACATAGAATCTCCTTTGTATTACTTCGCCAGTTTCTGATAGATTGTTCGTAACTTTCTAGCGCTATCCTCTATATCAAATCCAGCTTCTTTTATTTTTTCTGCGGAACCATATGGAAGACGTTTATAACTCATAGAGATGATAAAATCCGACCACTTTTCAACACCATCAGATAATGATAATCTATAAAAGTTCGAATTAACCGAAGCTGACTCTGGAACAACAGAGCTCACCACACAAGGCAATCCAGATGTTTGTGCTTCAATATTCACAATTCCAAATCCTTCATAAAGAGAAGGTAACAAAAAAACATCCATTGCTTGTAAATATTGTGCCGGTTGCTCCTGTTTTCCAAGTAATAGAACCCTTCCTGATTTTATTTCTTCATCTAGCTTCTTTTCTATACTAGCTCGTTCCTCACCGTCACCAATCCATATAAAATAAAAATTAGGTGCCTTTGAAAAAAGAGTTTGTATTAGGCTAACCATAAACTCAGGATTTTTTTCATATGACAACCTTCCGATAGTACCTAAAACGATAGCCTCCATTGGAATATTTAGGTTTTCTCGCACGTTTTGCCTTAACTCTTCATTATATAAAAAATCATTGATTATAATACCATTTTTTATAATCGCCACATCAGACAAATCAGTATCGCCATACAAATAATCCGCTGCTTCAAGTGAGCAGGCCAACTTATAATCAACAAGAAAATTAACTATCTTTTTTGCCGATAACATTTTTAATCTGCCAATAAATCCCTCACCACGACTAGATGAAGTAGTGTGAGCATGAAGCACTATTTTAGCACCTGAAAGCTTTGACAGAATGATATTAAACAGTCCCTCGATAGCATCATCTGCGTTAATATGAACAATATCATATTTTTCTTTTTTTAAAATAGAGTAGATACTTCTTAGCCTTTTTATTTTACTTGATACTTCCTTGACATGTTGAACATGTCCCCCGTTTTCTTCAATTATTCGATGAAAACTAGGATTCTTCAATTTTCCAATTGCTAAAAAATCAACTTGAAAGTCATTCGTCAAGGGACGAGTCATATTATATGCTATTACAGATCTACCACCTGCTCCAAAATTATCTGCTCCCATTTGCAAAATTTTAGGTTTCATCTATTTACTCCAATAACTACACTGTAAAGTTATAATTCAAATTGAGACTTTTCTGGATAACGTTCAGACAATATCTTAGAAAATTTCTTTAAATCATTTTCAGTCATCGCCATATCATCATTAACACAAAGTAATTTTGTTCGTTTTTTTAATAATAATTTAGGAAGTTCTTCAATAGCTGTAATTGGGATTGATTTCCCAAAATCCTTACTAGATGGTAGAAACTCATTACTTTCAATTTGCCAGTAACACAATAGATAATGATTAATATCCGTATTATAGTCTCTAAATTTGTTTTTGGATGTTTGAATAAAAACATCTTCCTCTAAATTCCATAAATGAGCTAGAGTACTTTTTTTAATCGGAACTGGGATATGCTGATTATAGTATCCAGTTATCTTCCACGGAAGTAATAAGATATTTTTTAACATCAATTGACCATATTTAATATTAAAAAACTTAAATGGTGACTGTCTCAAGGCCTTTTTATTTGGAAAATGTCTATAAAGAACAAGTACATCATTAAAATAAATTTTTGAAAAAGAAGACCATGGAACTAAGGCTTCATAAACAGCTAATAACTTCGGTTTTTCGTTGACAAAAAAATCACTATATTTAACATCTTGAATTAGGTACATATCATCATTAAACAAAACAAAATTTTCAGATAAACCATCTATCCGATGTATATTCATCTCAATTGCAGAAGAATTAAATGTTGGAAGATATTCCTCTGGAATAAATTCTTCATGTTTAACCCATTTAAGTTTAGGATGATTTACATTTAACCATTTCGGTCTTTGACCGTTAGTAATAAGATAAATATTATTTACCCACGGTGCATGCCTCTCTACCATTCGAAACCAATAATTGAATGTTCCATAGTCACGATAACGATGCAAATTATCTTCATCATTATCGATTTGCTCAATGTAAGGTGTGTATTTATTTTTTTCTCTAATGAATTCCGGATCGTTTCCATCAACCCAAAGTACAACGAAATCAATTTTTTTTTCCATGTTAAATTACCTATAAAATATTTTTCCAAGCCAAGTTACTCAAATTAAGCCAACGTTTTGTATCCCATTATCAGAAGTAAATATTTTAGACTTCATTACCTAAAACTCTGAATAAAGAATGCAAATTAAACTCCTTAATCATATCAGAAAATGTTTTGAATACTAAAAGCCAGTTTTAATACTTTAAATCTAAAAAGTATATATTTTAACTTATTTGGTTGCTCTTTCATTTGAGAAAGAGAAACACCATGCTTAAGTAACTCTTGTTTCACTTGATCAGTAATGTCTATATATTTTTTATCTAATTTAGATTTATATAAACTTGCCAAGATATGAATCAAGCCATTCACATAATATAGCTGTGAAATTTGTAATTCTTCTTGATTCAATTGTGAACGAACAAAATCAGAATAGAAAATATCTTTGTAGAATCCAAACATATCACTAAATTTCTTCTCATTCCATGACTGCGTAATAGAATCAGGATTATCAATTAGATAATGATAGTACTTTTGATTTGTCGCGTAGACCTTCTTAGCTGAAAGAAAGAGCTTGTAATTTGTACCAAGATCCTCATAGTATTTTCCTTTAGGAAATAAGATGTTATTATCTATAAATAAAGATTTTCGATAGATTTTGTCATTAGCAAAACCAGTAATATAACTATGCTTCAGCATTTGCACAAAAGCATCTTTACCTTCAAAAGCTTGAGTCACTAATGAATCCGAAACAATAGCATCGTCTTCATCTTTAACGAACTCACGATTAAAAGAAATAATATCAAACTTCTGAGATTCTAGCACTTCTGCAAGCGCTAGAAAAGTATCTGTTTCAATCCAATCATCCGAATCAGGAAAATATACATACTCTCCCTTAGCATGTAAAATACCAGTATTACGAGCTTCAGAAAGCCCTCCATTTTTTTTATGAATCACTGAGATAAAGTCATAAACTTTAGCATAATCATCACAGATTTGAGGAGAACTATCAGTACTTCCGTCATCTACAAGTAAAATATCATAATTATGCCACTCTTGGACAAGAACGCTCTCTACACAACGTTTTAAATACTTTTCGACATTATAAACTGGAATGACAACAGTTAAAAGTGGTTTCATGGATTCTTCACCTAAATTTTTATTTTATGTTAAATCTTCACCACCCTTATTCAACCAGGTAACAGCATTAAAATAGCGGTGGTAAGTTTTTAAATCAATTCCAACATGTCCTTGCTTCTCAGCTGATTTAAAGTGGACCAATGAAGGTAGGTCACTGTAATTCTTCGAAGAGAAAATAACCTTACTCTTGTATGGAAGTTCTTCAAACTCTTTCATCAGCTCATAAGTGCAGGCATCATTATCATTAAACTTGAAATACAAATTATCCCAATGTATTCTTTCTAAACGACGATTCCATTTTTGAGTTGCTTCTTCTTCATCAGCATAATGCAGGAAATGAAGTTCAATATCATCAAGAAGTGCTAGAGGATAGGCATTATCAAAGTCTTTGATGTATTTCGATTCCTTATAACAAATGTCAAAGGAATATTACCACTCAAATAGTGTTTTAAATTCTTGAGCATCTTGATGTAATCAGGAGAAAAGATAAACATCCCTACAAATGGAGTTTGATAAGGCAAGCCCAATTCCTGATAGACTTTTCCAGCCCAACAATTATCACAAATGATAGTAAAATTTTTATTCTTAAGTCTTCGTCTAGGAATAAAATTAATAATTGGATAAACGATTAGTTTTAATTTATTTTTTAGTGTTTCGCTGTTCATACTAGTACTTCTTAGTACTTCTTAGTACTTCTTAGTACTTCTTAGTACTTCTTTTTATTTCTTATATAGTTCTGAGAAATTACGAATATAACTTTGTAATGAGAAGAGTTCTTTTTGGCGTTTGACAGAGGCCTTGCCAAATTGCTCTCTCTTCTCAGTGTTATCAGCTAATTCTTGGATGGCCTTAGACAATTCTGCAGGCTGATTTGGTGTGGCAAGAAGGCCGTTTTCGCCTTCTTTAACCATTTCACAGACACCACCATGACGGTAGCCGACTACAGGTTTGCCACAAGCCATTGATTCGAGAACTACAGTTGGTAGAGGATCTGGATTGGTACTTGGCAAGACAAAGATATCAAACATATTATAGAGCTCTGTCGTCTTGCTATAATAATCGATGCGCTTAATTTGTCCAGCTACTGGTGAGTCTGATATTGCCTTTTCCAACTCATCAACACGCCACTCTTCACCTTCAAAAGCACTCCCTGCCAGAAAGGCTATTGCTTTTGGATTAGCCTTTAAGATTGGAGTCACTGCTTCCAAGAAATCGCCTTGACCTTTCCAAGCATTCACTCGACCAACCATTCCGATAACCAAGGCATCCTGTGCAATACCAAACAGGTCACGAACTGCGCTGGCATCCATTTCATGATAGACGGCATTGTCAACACCATTATAGATGACCTGAACTTGGTCATTTTTTACAAAGCCAGACTGCTTCACGTGGTTGGCCACAGCATTTGAAACTGTCACAATCGTATCAGCATAACGCCCCATCAAAAAGTTGATGAAATCAGAGATTGCTTTTGGTTTGACGATAATTTCATGCACATGCCAAATCAAAGGTAATTTCAACTTACGTTTAAGATAAATCCCTTCAAGTACCGCAGTCGTATTATTGTGAATAAGAGTAATGCCATTTTCCTTAGCATATTTAGCAATTTGCTTTGAATAACGATTATAAGAGCCAAAATACTCAAGAATTCCCTTAGGATTAAAATACTTCCGGCGCAAGATTGGATAATCGATAACTTTTACCTTAGCACCAACCTTTTCCAATGCACCCACTAAGACGCCATCGTTGGGCAAGATGACATGAGCCTCAAAGGCTTCTTTATCCAATCCTTTAATAAGCTCCAACAAAACCTTATCAGCACCATACATTTCGGCACCAGCGTGAAGATATAAAATTTTCTGCATTTCTATCCTTTAAATACTTTCTCGTAGTCTGTAACAATTTTTTCCCAAGTAAAGGCTTCTTCGATACGTTTACTTGATTTTTGATTGAGGTCTGCGATAGCTTGTTCATCCAATTGTTCAGCTTGATTAATGACACTTGCTAATTGGTCTTTTTTCCAATAGAGAGCACCATCTTCACCAACTTCACGGTTAAAGCCAACATCCAACAAGAGATTGAGCTTAGTTGACTCAAGTGCCTCAAGAAGTGATGGATTGGTTCCACCTACCTCATGACCATGGAAATAAGCAAAGGCATTCTCACGAATGTACTTGAGCAATTCTTGGTCATAAACAGTTCCGACAAACTTCACACGAGGATCCTTGTCAAAACCAGTTTCCTGGCGCAACTTGTCGTAAAATTTGTTTTCTTCAACATTGGTAATGAGAACAAAATCCTTATCGGAGCTAGACGCCATAAAACCACGAATCATAGCCTCATAGTTATTTTCAGGCACAAAACGTCCTACAACAAGATAATAATTGTTTTCAATAACACCCTTTTCGAAGTACCATGTGCGTACCTTATCATCAACCTTAGTCAATCGAGATTTAGTTGTATCAGTTCCATAGGCAATATAGGTTGTTTGAGGACGATACTTCGCATAATCCTTTTGAATATAAGATTCAATGTTTTTACTATCACAAATCAAGAGATCAGCATGTTTAACCATGAGTTGCTCTGAAATTTTCCAATACTTACGAACTGGAAGACTCCACTTTGCACGAAGCCATTCATGACCATCCGGGTTAACCAAAAGCGTACCACCGATAGCCTTGATTTTCTTTTTAATACCTGAGATAAATGGACCAATTCGGCAGGCCAAAACATAAAAGATCGGTGCTTGATCATTATTTTCCTTAGCAATCTCAATGGCCTTATTAAGAGCTGCGATGTCATAAGCGATGGCACGTGCAGGTCCGATATTTGGGACGTCAATATTGTAGCATTTAGCACCGTTATGTTCGAAAGTATCTGCTGTAATTCCTGATTTAGCAGAATTTTCACGCATGCAAGCTACATAATATTGGATATCTTTGTCTTGTTGGAACTCTGTCAACTTCTCAACAAAGGTCTCAAATCCACCATATTTTGCGGGAATCCCCTTAGAACCAACAATATAAACTGATTTTGTCATTTAATCACCATTAAAAGAAATGGAGAAAGCCTTCACTTTGCTCCATCCTTCATTACCACTACTTTAATTGTTTTCAATAAGATTTTGATATCACGCCAGATTGTCCATCCGTCCATATAAGCAACGTCCAGTTTTACAACTTCATCAAAATCAGTAATTTCACTTCGACCGCTCACTTGCCAAAGACCAGTAATACCTGGTTTAAAGCTGAGGCGACGTTTTTGTTCCGGTGTATAAGATTCGTACTCATCCAATGTTGGTGGACGTGTTCCTACCAAGCTCATATCACCTTTGAGAACATTCCAAAATTGTGGAAGTTCATCAAGACTCGTTTTACGAATGAAATGTCCAATTTTGGTAATACGTGGATCATTTTCCATCTTAAACATACCACCAGACATTTGATTCTGTGCCATCAAATTCTTCTTGATTTCTTCCGCATCAACACGCATAGAACGGAATTTATAAAACTTGAAGATACGTCCATTCTCACCCACACGGTCTTGAGCAAAAATGGCTGGCCCACCATCCTTACGAATAAGAGGATAAAGGAAGATTCCAACAATACCACAGAGCACCAAACCAACTAAAGCTCCACAGATATCGAGGAAGCGTTTCGCCAAGATATCTCCATAGCTATAAAAATGCGTAGAAAACGTAACAACTTTGAAAGGACCCAATTGTTGAATACGTTTTTCACCTTGACTCATAAATTCAAGGGCATTCAAATTAATGGATACTGGAATCCCCATAAGTTCAAAAGGTGAGGCGTAATCCCAAATCTTGTATTGCTCACTTGGCAGATTAATCAAAACTTGGTCTACTACTGAGTGTGTCGCAAATTCAATCAAATTTTCAGGTTTAACACTCTTGATAAATGGATCAGTGAAATAAGGGTTATCCAAGACACAAACTGCTGTTATCCTACCATCCATATTGTCTTTCATACGAGACAAAACATTTTCTAGACGTGCCTGATCAGAAATCAAAAGAATATTCTTATTACTTTTACGTCGAGTATAAATAGATGAGCGGAAATACTTAAGAACAGTATTCGTTAGGTATAAGAGAGCACCTGAAATCAGAGTAACATAAAGAAGTCCACGACGAGAGATTGAAAAACTTCCATCTGCAAAAAATGATAGGAAAGTTGCAATTAGAGCAAATATGAAACAATATTTGATTGTTGCAATGAGTTCATCCAAGTAACCCCGATATTTTAGATTTTCATAATAACTACTAATATAGTAGGAAACTACATGAACGACACCTAAAAGGACGATGCTTCCTTGGGTAATTTCTGTATAAGGTATTTTACTAGCTACCATGGCTGAAAAAACAACCACAACCAACTGTATAATACCAATTTCAATGCGACGGATTTCTTGTTTTTCTTTCACTCTAAACCTCTTTTTAATCTGTTAAGATATAAGGAGCCGCATTATCCCCTTTAATGCTATCCTTTTCTACGACGATGCGCTCTTGAATGACCTTCTTTTTGGTCAGATTTTTTTCCATACTCACCATATGATCCGTAAGAACCATATGATCCATATTTATCAACTGTCATGTCGACTTTATTAAGGACGACTCCTAAGAATTGTGAGCCACTTTGTTCTAATTGTTCAACAGCCTTAGTTACAAAACGGCTTTTTATTCTCCCAGCTGCTGTAACCAAAAGACTAGCATCAGCCTGATGGGCAATAATAACAGCATCAATGACCAAACCAATTGGTGGCGTATCAATGATGACATAATCATAACGACTACGAGCAACTTCCATCAAATGTCTAAAATTGTCATTTTGCAAAAGACTTGTTGGATTAGGTGGAACAGGACCAGATGCAATGACATCCAAACCAGAAATATCAGTTTGACAAATCGTTTCATTTAGATCGGCATTTCCTGAAAGGAAATTTGAAAGACCTTTATAAGGCTCATTTGATTTAAATGTACCTGACAAAACAGAGTTACGAGTATCCGCATCAATGAGAAGTGTTCGGAGCCCAACACTAGCAAATGAAATCGCCAAGTTAACAGATGTCGTTGATTTTCCTTCACCAGCTTCAACTGAGCTAATAGTAATCACTTTCATCTGAGTACCTGAAAATTGAATATTTGTGCGAATGGCATTGTAATACTCTTCTGTTTGTTTGGCAAAGTTTGCTTTAGATTTTACTAATTTTAATTGAGGCATTTTTTCTCCTTAAATTTTATCTGTGTCAGGGACAATTCCTAGAAGTGTCATTCCAAGAGCATCTTCCACATCTTCTGGTCGGCGAATACGATCATCTAAGATTTCACGTACCAATACACCAACTACAGCAAGGAAACCTCCAAGCACAGCTCCAAGAAGCACATTACGCTTGATATTTGGTGAAGATGGAGACTCCGGCAATTTTGCTTCTTCAAGTGTAGTAACATCTTCAACTTTGGTCACGTTCTTGATTTTTTCTGAAGCAACTTCACGAACCTTGTTAGCAAGTGTTTGCGCATCTTGACCTGTTCTTGCATTAACAGAAATTGAGATAAGACGAGTATCAGCAGGGATATTAACTGAAATCATCTTAGCAAGTTCTCCTTCTGTCATATTCAATTTTTCATCTTTGATAACTTCTGACAAGACATCGTTTGATGTAATAATTTCTTTGTAGTCTTTTGTCAAAAATGTACCAGCCTGCAAATCTTGAGCAGAAAGGTTTTTGCCATCATTAGCTTGATTAACCACATAAATACGTGTAGACGATGTATATGTTGGCTGAATTAGGAAGTAAGTTCCCAAGAAGGCAAAGACAGCGACATAAAAGGCTGTAAATAAAATAAATACTTTTTTAGTCCAAAGTTTTTGCAAAAGTGCAAGTACATCGATTTCAACACGCTTCGTGTTTTCCTGAGTCATAGTTTCTCCTATATATATTGATTTTCAAGTAGTGTTTGTGGATTTTCAATAAAAAGGTTACGAGCACGTCTCGTTCCGTAAGTCTTTTCGATAATAGCGTAAGCATCTTTCATAAATGGTGGTCTTGGACCAAGATTATGCATGTCACTAGCAACCATATGAACCAAATTTTTCTCCAAGAAATAACGAACACGTTTTTTTCTTACTTTATCTTTATCTCCAAAGAGCTTTGGTTTTAGAACATGAGAGCTATTAACTTGAGTATAGCACCCCATATTGATGATTTCTCGAACACGGTCAGCATTTTCTTCGAGTGAATCATAGCGCTCAATATGAGCAACAATAGGCGTTACCCCCGCTCGCAAAACATTACTAAGCCCACTATGAATTTCTTTCCAAGATGTGCGAGCACTAAACTCAATCAAAGCAAATTGAGTGTTGTGCATACGCGGAATAAGATTCTTTTCAAGTTTCTCCACAATGTCTGAGGTGTAATAAAGTTCACCACCATAGTAAATAGTTAAGTCTGGATATAGTGCTTCTGCTTCTGCTTTTACCTTAGAAAAGTTGGCAAAAATTTTATCCTCTGGAGTCTCAAACATTCCCTTACGACGGTGAGATGTTGAAACAATCTTACGTACCCCTTGGGCGTAGCTTTCACCAATGAGGTCTAAACTTTCTTCTAAAGTTTTAGGACCATCATCAACATCAAAAATAATATGTGAGTGAACGTCAATCACTTATTTTTCCTCCATCAAATTTTTGATCGCTTGAGAGGCGCTTTCCACACTAGAATCATCCAGCTTCATCATGTAGAGACTAGAATTTGGCATAGCATAAGAGGTCAATTGTCCAGTTGAACCTGTACCTGTTACTGCTTGAGAAGTCACCGTAAATTTAGAACCAGAATCAAGTTGTGTATTGGCCAAAGCATTAATGGTATCTAGATACATATTCGTTTGAACAGAGTCTTGAAGATTGTTAACAATTGAAGTAAAGTTTGATACTGAATTTAGTGAAGCCAACTTGTTTACAATCGCAGAAATCACTTTCTCCTGGTTTTTACCACGGTCATTATCTCCGCCATCGAGACTATAGCGTTCACGAACAAATCCAAGTGCTTGCTCTGAATTCATTTGGATATCTCCAACTGGGAAATCAAACTTCCCATGAAGACTTGTGAAAGCTTGATCATTATGGACTGTCACACCACCAAGTTGGTCAATCAACTTAAGGAAAGATGTGAAGTTAATTCGGGCATAGTAATCAATCTTAATACCATAAAGATTTTCCAGAGTTTGTTCAGATGTTTCAACGCCATAAATACCTGCGTGGGTTAGTTTATCATACTGGTCTGCCCCACCACCAGGAATCTTAACGTATGCATCACGTGGAGTAGTCGTCAAGAGAATCTTATGTGTATTCATGTTTACTGTCATAATGATATTGACATCTGAACGTGACACTGTTGAAATCGAACCGTAGGTATCAATACCACTAATATAAATATTGAAGACTTTTGAATCTACTTGTTTTGCAGAGTTGTTATTCTTCTTTTTAATTTTATAAGTATAAATTGTTTTTAGATTTGAAGCATAGTTACTATCGACAGACTCTAATAGGCTAGCATAAGAGCCACTCAAGACCATAGCTTTAGATTTGCCAGACTTAAGATTATCATAAGCTTCTTGATATGACGCAACATCATCAACTTTAACATCAACTTTTTTATCTTTTTTGAGAGCTGACATCAAGGTCTCGATATTGTTCTTATCAACCTTAGTAGGTGCCTGTACGCTAGTAAGCTGGCTCACATCTTTGATGTCACTTTCCTTAGGAACCACGATGCTCATTTCCACTTCAGAAAATGCTGCCGTCTGATTCATACGGTTAGTGATGTCAATCATTTGTTTAAAACCAAAAATACCAACCAGAGAAACTAGCGAGAAGATAACCAGTACAACCGTTGTCACTAGTGGTGATCTCTTAGTCTTCTGAAGGAAGATGCTAATAGCAAGAACTACCAACAAACCAATGGTGATAATGATGTTCAAAAACCTAAAGGATAGGAAATTATAATTGAACATGGTGAATAATAAGACCAATGCTAAAATAGCATACAGAATGGTCAACCCAACGTTGACCATCCCACACGATCTATTACTCGTACGTTTTTGCTTACGATTCGTACGCGAACTCATATAAATTGCTCCTAAAAATTAAAATTAGACATTTCCCATTATTATTATAACATTACTATAACTTCATTTCAATTGTCATTCTTTTTAAAAAAGAAGAAACCGTTTTTCATTATGATATCAAGCATTTAATTTCTATCATTTTTCATTGTTTTGTAAGTTGTTTTTCACATTTTTAGCGGTTGTTTTTTAAATTGTCGGATATTTACTTATTCCTTAAAAGCATCTTTCTTACGAATATTTTTATTTTTTTATAGTAGTTTGAAAAATTTTAACCTATTGTCACTTCAAATAGATATTAGCTACAACAGAAAAGGACGACCAAATGGCGTCCTTTTACAAACTAGTCTGCAATTAGTGTTTCAAGACCAACTTTCATCATGTCGGTGAAAGTATTTTGACGTTCCTCAGCTGTTGTGTCCTCATCTGGATTAACCAAACTATCAGAAATAGTCATGATGGCAAGAGCATCTACTTGGTGTTGGGCTGCAAGGTAGTAAAGTGCTGCTGCTTCCATTTCTACAGCTTTCACACCCCATTTACCAAGCTCGATGTTCTTTTCACCATAGTTCGAATAGAAGACGTCAGAAGACAAGACATTACCAACATGTGTAGTCATACCAAGCTCTTTAGCAATGTGGTAAGCCTTATCTAAGAGATTGAAACTTGCAATTTGTGGGAAATCGTATTGTGGCCAATCGTTACGAATAATGTTAGAGTTTGTCGCTGCCGCTTGCGCTAGAACTAACTCACGAACGTGAACATCCTCATTCAATGAACCAGCAGTTCCCACACGGATCAATTTTTTAACCCCGTAGTCAACAATAAGCTCACGAGCATAGATAGAGATAGATGGCATCCCCATTCCAGTTCCCATTACTGAGACACGTTCACCTTTGTATGTTCCTGTGTAACCAAACATATTACGAACTTCATTGAAACATACAGCGTCTTCGAGGAAATTTTCGGCAATGAATTTCGCACGTAAAGGATCTCCGGGTAGGAGAATTTTATCAGCAATTTCACCTTGCTTAGCAGCAATATGGATAGACATAATATAAGATACCAAGGGCGTTAAAGAGGCAAAGTAAAAATAGGAAATCCGACAAAGATGCTTCGCATCGAGGAAGATTTATCTTTTTTACACAGCCTCTAGCCCGGGTTCAGTTTCAACCCGAACTACCCTTCCTTTCATTTTTTATATACAGGACAGGCGACAGAGAACAAAGTAATAATAGGAAACTGACGACGCATTATAAATGCTAGACAGTTTATCTTTTTACTTCGTTCTCCGCCCGTATTCAATTTAGTGAATACAGTTAACCCGTCCTTTCTATTTTTTGATGGTAAAAGAGCAACCTGAACACACTATCTACCATTCTTAATTTTTATTTTTAAATAATTTATCTACTATTATATAGTTGATAAATAATTACTTTTTTTAAGTGGATTAAGCTTGAGTCAATGAATCAAGAAAATCATATAACTTCTTGTTCATTTCTGAATAATCGTTGGTACGCAATTGTTCAGGTGTTTGAACAAAAGGTAACTCCTTATTTTGCTTACGCAAGTGTTCTTCGCCATCCGCAGCTATGAGCAAATCAATGGCTTGGGAATCAAACTCTAGGTGTGCTTGGAAGGCATAGTGTTTAGGACTAAAGCGAATAATTTGACGTGGACAACCTTGACTAGTAGCAAGAACAACTGCATTATCAGTCAATCCAGGCATATCACCATGCCAGTGGCCAGTATTGAGAGTTGTGCCAAAACCTTTGACATGCTCATCAGCTAATCCATCATCCGTAAGTGTTATTGGAAACACACCAATTTCGCGTTCTGGACTATGCTCATACTTACCACCATAGGCTACAGATAGAAGCTGAGCTCCCAAACATACACCAACAATATAGATATCAGCAGCAATTGCTTTTTGCATAAATGCAATCTCAGCGTTTGGGTCATAATAAGGAAAGGTCTGACGATCCTCATCAGGTGACTGAGGACCACCCATCACAATTAGAAAATCAATACCTTCAACGGTTTCAGGAAGGACCTCTTCCTCATATACCTTGGTTGATGTGATATTATGCCCACGGTCTTGAGCCCATTTTAAATAGGCTCCTGGAACTTCAAACGTTTCGTGTAAGATAAAATGAATATTCATTGTTTTTTCTTCCATTTATTATTAATTATCCTTGATAGTAGACTCGCTAAGATTAGAGGAACTGCTACCAGCCCTCCTTGACCAGTAAAACCTAGAACTAAGGCTATTCCCGTCAGAGGAGCATCCAAAGTTGTTACTAAAAATATGGTTGCACCAAGTAACATTCCTAGATTAGGATTTAGGGACAAACCAAAAGTCTCAAGACACCTTGTTAATAAGACACCCGATCCGACACCTAAAGTAAACGAAGGCGTCAGTGTCCCTCCATAAGTACCTGACCATAGCAACAAGCACACAATAAGCCCTTTGATTACTAGCAAAATCGGAAGGTATTCCGAAGTTCCTCCAGAAAACATCCATTGTGCTAGAACCTGACCATTTCCCATGATTATAGGATAGAAAGCTACAATACCACCTAATATTATAAAAGAGACGGGCATGGTCCAGAGAATATGTTTATCTGTTATACGACTTTTACTCGCCTTTTTAGCTAAAACTTTAAATATAAGAGCAAGCGGAGTTACAAACAGCGTCAAAACAAGAATCTGTATCAAACTAGTAGGATGTAAGCTTACTTTATCAACTAAATATATAGCTTTCCCACCAACAATTGGACGAGCACAATAAGCTGACAAATAGGTTGTCACAAGAATGATACCAATGTTTTTCAGTTTCCAAGCAACTCCCAAAGTTTCCAAAACAAACAGTGTACTGGCAAAGGGAACTTGGTAAACCGCAGCTAAACCTGCTCCTGCACCACATGCAATCATGAGTTGTCTTTCAGGAATTTCTAAACCCAGTTTTTTTGATAAACTGCCAGCACATAAGGCACCTAATTCTCGTGGAGCTGCTTCCTTGCCTACCGAAGCACCTGCTCCAACGATTGCTACTTGAACCAAAGCATGTAGACTTTGGCCAAGAAAATTTGGACTCTTCTTGCCAACGAGTTGCTTAGCCTTTCTAATGGAAAGAAGGGACACTCGACGCTGAAGGAAATACCAAAAGATACTAGCTAAGACACCAGCTACCACTATAACTACGAAGCGTCGATAAGCACTTATAGAGTTAAATTGTAACAAGAGATCTGACGTATCGTTACCAAAAGCAAGAAATTTTATAAAATCTAAAAGATAGTGGCAAAGAATACCAATCAGACCAGAAGCTATTCCGGTTGTCAAAACAGCCAAACTTAACCTAATCGACTTGGGGAGCCAAGTCAAACTCTTTCTCTCTTTATTACCCATATATTAGAGTATGGCTAAAATTGCTTTAACCAACTTTTCCTACTGTCTTTAGAGTAGGGTCAATCCCTTCTTTGTTTTTATCTCATAGTAAGGCAATCTCGTGTTGAATTAGAAAAACTAAAACTAGCTTTCATTCTTTGACCTTTTTAACTATATTCTAGTCTTAATGATTTTGTTCTATATTATAAGTAGTTTATCTCTGAATGACCTAAGGTTGTTCTTAACAAAGCAAGTGGCAAACTGTAAATTGTTTTATTATATTGCGACACCATTTCATTGTAGTATAATTTTTGATTAGCAACAAGTACTTCTGACTCTTTAATCTCAGCAATCAAATCCTTTATACTTTGATCAGCTGTAATATTTGTATCTCTTTCGATTTCCTCTATAATTTTATTCTTCGTTTCCTCTAGTTTAGTAGAGTATTCATGTTTAGAAAAATTGCCAGACTCACCGTAAGACTTCCGCTTAGATTCTGAATGATTAGCTTTGTTTTCATCGTTAGTCAAATTGTTGACAGACTTTTTTTCCTCTAACAATTCTGAAACATTTTTTCTAACAGACATTTTTAACTCATGGTCTACAATCTTATCAGTCAGTTCTCGCAGTTGTACAATCAATTTTTCCACATACTGCTCTTTAATTTCAATTGCACTGTATGATGATTTAATTGACTCCTTTAAGTTAACAACTTTATGGTATTGAAATAGAAACACTATTATGATATAGCTTAAAACTGCAAATACGATAGATGCTCCTTGAAATGGTTCATAATCTATCTCACTACCACTTGTATCTATAGCAGAAAATATAACCAACCAAACCATGGTTAGGAAAGCAATTATAAAAACTCCACGAATGATACGAAATAATGGATTATTCATTAAATTTGACATCAATTATTCCTTTTTAAAGTTCAGCCAAAATAGCTTTAAGCAAGCCTTTGAAATCCCCTTTAACACGTTCTGTCACTTCCACAACTTCTTCGTGATTGAGTTCTTCTTGGAAACCAGCCGCAAAGTTGGTAATACATGAAATACCAAGAACTTTCAAACCAGAATGTGCTGCAACAATAACTTCAGGGACAGTTGACATCCCAACAGCATCTGCACCAAGAGTCTTATAAGCACGAATTTCAGCTGGAGTTTCGTAAGTTGGACCAGTTACACCGATATAGACACCATCATCTAATTTAATGCCCAATTTGTCAGCAACTCGATGTGCAGTCTCACGGTATTCTGGAGTATACGATTTAGACATATCAGGGAAACGAGGACCAAAATCATCCAAGTTTTCACCAATCAATGGGTTTTGACCAGTCATGTTGATGTGGTCAGTGATGGCCATCAAAGTGCCTGGACCAAAGCCGATACCACCTGCTGCATTGGTTACAACAACTCCTTCGCATCCAAGAGCTTTCATAACACGTACAGGGAAAGTAACTACTTCAAGCGGATTTCCTTCATAAAAATGGAAACGTCCTTGAAGAGCTAAAACCTTACGTCCAGACAAAGTTCCATAAACAAGTTTTCCAGCATGACCGACAACCGTTGATTGTCCCCAGTTTGGAATATCCGCATAGTCAATGACAACTGCGTCTTCAACTTCTTCAGCCAACTCACCAAGTCCAGAACCCAAAATTAAACCAAACTCAGGTTTTTCAATTCCTTTGCTTTCCAAAAATGCTTGAGTAACTCTAATTTTTTCAAGTAGCGACATGTTAATTCTCCCTTAATTTTATTTCATTCTTAAAAACTGACCAATTTTTGAAAAAGTTCTTGCATTTCGAATGGTTATAGAAGGATAAAAAGGTGCTTTCAATAGCTTCTTATGATAAGCCGTTTGGTTATAGCTTGATTTATCAAATTTACCCCAGTAGATCCCAAGTTGACCAAGATGAATAATTTCATCTCCAAACTCTAAAGATTCAATAACATTCCTCATTTCGTTCTTATCAAGTCTTTCAGTGTATAAGAGGACATCTTTTCTATAGAAATCATCTTCCCACCACTTAGGTAAAGATGCCACTTCATTTTGGTAATCTTCTAGAGTAAAAAGAGAAAACACCTTAATAAATGGATAAGTCTTATTAAGAAATCTCTCTAAAACTAAGAGGAGTTCCACTTTCATCAAGGATGAATCGAAGAAAAAATTTCCACTATTTATATAGGAAGAAACATTTGACATCCCAAGTTCTTTTAACTCATGACAAAACTCTTCCATGACTACCTTGTGACGACCACCAACGTTTATCCCACGAACCAAAAATGCATAGCGCTTCATTTTAGACAAGTTTATCCAAGAAGCTTTCACCAATCATGGCTTTATCTACACCAAAGTTTTCAGCGACAGTTGCTGAGATATCAGAGAAATGACCTACTGGAATAAGTCCATTTCCTTTGAATGATGGGCTATAAGCCAAGAAAGGAATATATTCACGAGTATGGTCTGTACCTGCATAAGTTGGATCATTTCCGTGGTCTGCTGTAATCATCAAGAGATCATCTTCACGCATAGCAGCAATGATTTCAGGCAAACGTTGATCAAATTCGTGCAAACAATCACGATATCCATGTGGATCACGACGGTGTCCATAAAGGGCATCGAAGTCTACCAAATTTGTGAATGAGAAGCCATGTTTGAAATCTTCAGAAGTCATAGCTTTAATCAAATTATCAATACCATGGCTATTTGATTTGTTGTGGCCCATATCGTGGTTAATACCAGCTCCGTTGAAAATATCATTGATTTTACCAACGACATAAGTATCAATACCAGCTTCATTCAATTTATCCAAAACAGTTGGTGCAAATGGTGAAACAGCCAAATCTCGACGATTAGATGTACGAGTGAAGTTTCCAGGCTCACCAACGTAAGGACGAGCAATGATACGCCCTAGAAGAGCTGGACGCTCAAGGGTAATTGAACGCGCATATTCACAAATACGATACAACTCATCCAATGGAATAATGTCTTCGTGTGCAGCAATTTGAAGAACTGGGTCAGCTGAAGTGTAAATAATCAATTCACCAGTTTCCATTTGACGAGGTCCAAAGTCTTCAATAACAGCTGTACCTGAGTATGGTTTATTAGCTTCACGAATGACTTTACGACCTGAGAATTCCTCAATTTTAGTGAGAATTTCTTCTGGGAATCCATTCCAGAAGGTATCAAAAGGTTCAGTAATATTGAGACCCATGATTTCCCAGTGACCAGTCATCGTATCCTTACCAAGAGAAACTTCCTGCAATTTTGTTGCATAACCAGTTGGGTTACTTTCTGCTGGTACTGTTTTCAAAGGTGTTTCACGAGGAATATTTCCTAGACCAAGCTTAGCCATATTTGGCACATTCAATCCTACTGATTTAGAGATATGACCAAGGGTATCTGAAGCACCATCTGGCACACCTGCATTGACAAAGTCATTGGCATCTGGAGCAGCACCAATTCCTACTGAATCAAGAACGACTAAATGCATTCGGTTAAATTTGGACATAACAACACCACAAAGAGATAAAATCTTTTCGAAATTACCTCTTGCCTTTCTATATTATTTAATAGTTTGACAAAAATTAATTAGTTTTCCTCATTAAAAGTGAGGGGAAATCAAAATTGGACTAGGCCTTGACTTCAACGACCTTAACACCGTCTTTTCCTGCAACGATGACTTTGTTAACCATACCATTGAACAATCCATGATCGACAACACCTGTCATAGCTTTTAGTTCTTCACCAAGAGCTACTGGATTTTCAATCTTACCTAAATCAAGATCGATGATATAGTTCTTCATATCTGTAACAAAGCGATTACCTTCCTCCGTAAGTCGGAATGATGGCTTATAGCCCTTCGACTCAAAGACACGATAGAGACGATCAGCACCATATTGAACCACTTCAACTGGTAATTTGAAAGCACCTAATTGATTAACCATTTTTGACTCATCAACTACCCAGATATATTCTTTAGTAGGTGTAGCGACGATTTTTTCCATCAAAAGGGCACCACCGCCACCTTTAATCCCATTGAGTTGAGGGTCTACTTCGTCGGCGCCATCAACAGTAACATCAATACTGTCAATATCATCCACTGCCTTCAAAGGAATACCTAAGCCTTCAGCTTGTTTAGTGGTTTGACTTGATGTCGTTACTCCAACAACACTAAGGCCTTCTTCCTTAATACGACGGCCAATTTCCTCCACGAAGAAATAAGCTGTTGACCCTGTACCGAGTCCAACAACCATTCCATCTTCAACGTATTTGGCAGCGGTTACGCCAGCGATTTTCTTAAGTTCTTCCATGCTCGTCTCCTTGCATCTTTCTATAATAGTCGTTCAGAATAATTATAACATGTTTCAACAGTAAATAGAAATGATACGAGGGAGTAAAACCTAGCAAAAATAAAAACTAGATTCTAAATAGAATCTAGTTTTGATGGGGAACTAATTTAATAGCACCACTTAATCTTCTTTACGACGTTTGAAGAATCCTACAAAGGCTGCAAAAATCATTGAAAGAAGTCCAATAAATCCAGCATTGCTAGTGTGCTCACCAGTTTGTGGCAACTCAGCTTGAGGCACTACAGGAACTTCAGTATCTGGAGTTGGTGTAGTTGGCGGTGTCACTGGAGTTGGAGGAGTAACAGGTGTTGGTGGTGTTTGTGGAGTCGGTGGTGTTGGTGGTACCACGTGAGACTCTCTCTCAACGACATAGTTCTTGTGCCATACAACCCTTGGTTTTTCAGGAGTTTTAGGTTCTACTGGTTTAGCAGGAACTTCAACTACTTTTGGTGTTGGTGGTGTTGGTGCCGTTGGACCTGTTGGTGGTGTTGGTGCTTGTGGTTTACCAGGTACTTCAACTACCTCTGGAGTTGGTGGCGTTGGTGCCACTGGCTCTTTTGGTGGTGTTGGTGGTGTTGGTGCTTGTGGATTGATACCAACTGTTTTAATAACTGGTTTAACCGGTGCTGTTGGTGGTGTTGGTGCCTTAGGTTCTTCAGGTTTTTCACCTGGATTCTTAGGCAAACCAAGATTAGAGTTGATTGCGAACCAGTATACTGTTGGTGCACCATCAGCATTTGCACCTTCAGCAGTAAATACCAAGTGACCATTTGTCATCTTGATACCTGCACCTCCATAATAGAGGTAAGGTGAATCAGCGTTATCCCAACCTGTCAATTCAGACGTTGTCTCACCATTAAAGACTGCACCATGATCAATGTATTGGTTATCATTGACTGATGTTACTTCTTTAGTAGCAGCATCATAAGTAACTGATGATTTTGGAATAGCGATGAATTGGTTATCACCAATATTTACATATTCTTGGTGACGTGTTGATTGGTATTTTTTCTTAGGTGTGAATGTAATCAAACCAGTTTCAGCAGAAACGCTGTACGAACCAATAACATCATCTTTATCACCAAATGTATAATCTTGGTTACCAAGAGCGTGTCCATTACCACTACCTGAAGCATTAAGAGTTGTTACATCAGATGGAATTTCACGTGAGACAACCCATTCTGAACCATTCCAGTCAGTGATAGGAACAACTACCTTAAGTGGGTTCTCATCAGAAATATTAACAGTAGCGCCACCGAAATCAGCGTATCCAGATTTAGTAACAACTTCACCGTTTTGGATTGCCAAAGTAGAGCCATCTGCGTAAGGATTATATGTACCGCGGACAGTATTACCATTAACGTCTTTCGCTTCTACTGTAAGTGGACGTGGGCGCTCAGATGTTTCAACATAAGCTGCACCATTCCAGTGGTTTAGTGAGTTAAGTGCTACGATAGCATTACGCTCACTAAGGTTGAACATTTTACCATCTTTATCGTAAAACTCAACATCTACTGCTACTTTAACTGGTTTGTCTTGATCAGTTGATGCACCAACTGTCATAGTTACTGTTGGATCCTTACTGATTTTTGCGATACCTTTTCCGTCATTTGATGGAAGGCTAACAATTTCGTAGCGGTAAACAACACGTTTGATTGCTGATGCTTCATTCTCAACAATCATGCTTGATTGGTTCAAACCATCATAAGTAACAACAAATTTGTCACCTTCTTTAACTTGAACCCACTCGTCTTCAGTATTTGTCCAAGGGCTATTTGAAACAATGTCAGATGCTTGTAACTTGTTAGAGTCATATTGGAAAACATTGCTTGTGTTAAGACGCTCTTGTGCTTCTTTTGTCAAGTAGTTGCTTACCCCTTCAACTTTGTGTGTTGCATCGTTTTCACGTTGGAAGGTCAATTCTTGAACAACTTCAGCATCTTTAAGGTTACGATATACAGGATCATTCATGTATTTATCGTAAGCTGTTTTAGCTTCTTGGTATTGTTTAAGTGCTGTTTGGTAGACAGCTAATTTGTTTTGATACTCAAGGTACTCTTGGTCATATTTAGCTTTTTGCTCATTGTAGACAACCAAGGCTGCTTCGTATTTAGCTTTAGCATCTGCATTGTATTTTTCAATAGCTTGTTTTGTTTCAAGATCTGCTTCATAAGCTGTTTTCTTAGCGTTATAAAGTTCAAGATTCTTGTCATATGCTGCTTTTTCTACATCATATTTAGCTTTTGCTTCATTATATGCTGCTAGCTCAGTTTGATATTTAGCTTCAGCTTCAGCGTTACGTTTTTCAGTAACAACTTTTTCAGCTACTTTATTATCATAATTAGCTTTTTCAGCATTGTATTTGGCTTTATCGCTATTGTACTGTGCAAGAGCTGCTTCATAATCAGCTTTTGCTTGGTTATAAGTTGCCAATTCTGCTTGGTATTTAGCTGCAGACAAGGCATTTTCTTTATCAGCTGCTTCTTTTTCTGCTACCTTAGCATCATAAGTAACTTTCTTAGTCTTGTACTCTGAAAGAGCTGAGTCATAAGCTTGCTTAGCAATTTGGTATTGCTCTGAAGCTTTATCATAAGCTGTTTTTTCAGTATCATATTTAGCCTGAGCTTCAGCATTTGTTTTATCAGCAAGTGCTTTCTCAGCTAATTTGGCATCGTAGTTTGCTTTTGCTTTATCATAGTCAGCTTTATCTGACTTGTATTGTTTTTTAGCCGCTTTATAATCTGAAACGACTGTATTGATTTTCTCTGCTTGTGCTTTATTATCTGCAGCAGCTGCTTCAACAGTTTCTTTAGTTTGAGCAGGTTCTTCCTTAACCTCAACCCCTTCGTTAGTTGCAGCTGTTTTTGCAGCTTCTAAGCTTGTATTTGTTACTTCACTCGTTGTAACAGTTGTGTTGCCTTCTTCAGTAACGTTAACAACCTTCTTCTCAGTTGAATCTGCTACGGCAGAAGTGCTTTCTTCAACAGCATCTGTTGCTTCAACTGCTGGTGTTGCTGAATCTGTAGTTGTTGCTACTTCATCAGCGCTTGCATTTGAAGCTCCTACTGCAAGAACTGCAGTCCCCAAAAGAACAGAAGCCGCACCAAGGCTAGACTTTCTGAGTGAATAACGTTGTAATTCCTTTTTCCCCATTTAAATTACGTCCTTCTATATTTAGTTATGTTCATATTCTAACAAAAGAAAGGACCATGTCAATTTGAGATATCTCATAAAAACATCCATTCCTTTAAATTCGATTAGATTCTTAAATTCAAATACTTTTTAATATCAAATTATTTGATAGACAAAACCCTATAATTAATAGCATTTTCGATACAAATAGGAGGTTTAATTTTATAATATCTAGTCCAATTTGCTTTAATGTTTTTTTATTGAAAAAATCATGAAAAACAAGCGATAATAAGCTTTCATTTTGATTTTCATTGTGATATTTAGCTTTCGGATAGCTATCTACCTAGATTCTCTCCTTTATCTTTCTATATTAGTTTTAACATTCAAGCTTATTTTAAAAGACAAACATCTATCAATAAGTAACTAAAAAAGACTAGACGTCTTGCATAACAAAACAACCTAATCTTTTATTTTATCTTATTAATGTTTACGTTTGCGAGCTGACCATAGACCTGTAAGTGCCATTGTAAGCAAGCCTACACCAGTTACAGATGCTAATTTTTGGTTAGAATCACCTGTTTCTGGCAATTGTCCACTATTATTTCTTTCTGTTTCTTGCTTAGCAATCACAGAAGAAGTTGGTGTTACATTTGGTCCTGTAGGTGTTCCAGGAGTTGTTGGTTTTTGAGGAGTTGTTGGTGGCGTTGGCACTGGACGAGTTACTCGCTCAACAAGATAATTTTTATGCCATTTCACCTTAGGAGCTACAAGTTCTTTAGGTGAAACAGGTTTATTAGGAACATTAACTGTAACCATAGTTGGTGGTGTTGGAGCTTTAGGCTCTGTTGGTGGTGTTGGTTTCGTTGGCTCACCAGGTACCTCTACAACTACTGGTGTAGGTGGTGTTGGTGCCTTAGGTTCTACTGGAGGCGTAATCTTACGTGGCTCTGCTGGCACTTCAACTAATGCTGGAGTTGGTGGCGTTGGTGCCTTAGGCTCTGTTGGTGCCTTAGGTTCCTCACTATCAACTGTAACCACAGTGTAGTTAGGTTCTGTCGGTGGTGTTGGCGCTTTAGGCTCTTCTGGTTTGCCTGGTTCCGCAGGAACTTCAACTACTGTAGGAGTTGGTGGTGTTGGTGCCTTAGGTTCTTTTGGAGCTGTTGGCTCCTCAGCATCAACTGTCACTACTGTATAGTTAGGTGCTGTTGGTGCTGTAGGGCCAGTTGGTGGTGTTGGTTCTGTTGGTACTGCTGGAAGAACTTCCAATGTAATCGTTGGTGGTGTTGGTGCCTTTGGTTCTTCAGGAGCCGTTGGCTCTTTTGGCGCTTCACCTGGATTTTTTGGAATACCAACATTTGAGTTAATCGCAAACCAGTAAACCGTTGGTTGACCAGCAGCATTAGCTCCATTGGCCGTAAATACCAAGTGACCATCAGCCATCTTCAATCCTGCTCCACCATAATAGAGGTATGGAGAAGATGGATTGTCCCAACCTTCAAGAGTCGTTGAAGATTCACCATTAAAGATTGATCCATGTTCAATGTATTGGTTATCTTTAAATGATGTTACCTCTTTTGTAGCAGAGTCATAAGAAACACTCGAATTTGGAATTGGAATATATTTATTGTTTCCAACATTTGCAGACTCTTGGTGCTCCACATTTTCAAACTTTTTCTTAGGAGTAAAGATGATACGTCCAGAAGTTGGATCAATCGTATAAGAACCGATCACATCATCTTTACCATCTAGAGCGAACTCATCTGTTCCAATAGAGTGACCGTTCCCAGCACCTGAAACATTGACTGAAGTTGCGTCAATCACAGTATCTTCACTGACTGTAAATTCACTACCATTCCACGTTGCTTTTTGTGCCACAATCTTGATCGGATTTTCAGCAGAGATAGTGACATCCGCAGTACCAAAGTCAGCTGTTCCATTTTTAACAAGAACCGCATTGTTTTCAATGCTCATTGATGAACCATCTGCATAAGGATCCCATGTTCCACGAACAGTCTTACCATCTTTATCTTTGGCTTCTACTGTAAGAGCACGAGGTTTATCCCCACTATCTACGTAAGAAGCTCCTGTCCAGTGGTTGAGAGAGTTCAAAGCTACAATAGCATTGTGTTGTGTCAAATCAAACTTATTGCCATTACCATCATAGAATTCAATATCAACAGCAACTTTAACGGGTTTATTTTGGTCTGTTGAAGCACCGACTGTTAATGTTACAGTTGGATCCGAGCTAACGGCTGCAATTCCCTTACCATCATTTGATGGAAGACTCAAAATCTCATAGCGGTAAATCACGCGCTTGATTGGATGCATATCCGTATTTTCACGCATGCTTGACTGATTCAAGTTATCATAAGTAACAACAAATTTATCGCCTTCTTTAACTTGAATGTATTCAGTCTCATTATTAGCCCAAGGACTAGTTGCTACAATATCTGAAGTTTCCAATTTATTGGAATCATACTGATGTACATTGCTTGTATTCAAACGAGATTGAGCATCACGAGTGAGATAAGCACTGATACCATTGATGGTATGAATGGCTCCACCTTCACGTTGGAAAGTCAAATCTTGAACAGTTTCTACATCTTTTAGATCTTGGAAACCATTATCATTCATGTACTTATCATAGGCTGCTTTAGCATCTTTGTACTGTGCCAAAGCTGTTTGATATTCAGCAAGTTTTGTTTGGTAGGTAGCAAAATCTTTGCCATATTGCTCTAGGTCTACATTGTATTTGGCAAGCTCAACTTCATACTTAGCTTTAGCAGCATCTTCTTCTGCTTTAATAGCAACAAGTTTATCATAAGCTACTTTATCTTTATCGTATTGCGCTTTCTTAGCTTGATATTCTTGTAAATCTTTGTCATATTGCGCTTTAGCTGTATTGTAAACAGCCATTTCCGCATCGTACTTAGCTTTTGCTTCTGCATTGGCCTTATCAGCAGCTGCTTTTTCGGCTACTTTGGCATCGTAGGCAACTTTAGCTGTATTATAAGCCGCTAAATCAGTTTGATATTTTTCATAAGCTGTATTGTAAGCAGCAAGATCTTTCTCATATTGCTCTTGAGCAGCCTTATCCGTAATTTCTGCTTGCGTTTTCTCAGCTACTTTAGCATCATAGGCTGCTTTTTTAGTGTTGTATTCAGCTAGAGCTGCATCATACAGAGCCTTATTTGCCTTATATTCAGACAAAGCTGCGTTGTATGTGACCATTTCTGCATCATACTTAGATTTAGCTTTTGCATTAGCTGCATCAGCGGCTACTTTTTCTGCTACTTTAGCATCATAGGCTGCTTTAGCAGTCTTGTAGGCAGCCAAATCGGTTTGATATTTTTCGTAAGCGACATTATAAGTAGCTAAATCTTTCTCATACTGCTCTTGAGCAGCCTTGTTTTCAATTTCTGTACGAACTTTTTCAGCTACTTTAGCATCATAAGCTTTCTTCTCAGTATCATATTTTGCCTTGTCTTTGGTATACTGAGCCATAGCAGCTTCATAGTTCTTTTTAGCAGTTTCATAAACAGCCAACTGTACCTTGTAATCGGCTTCTGACTTAGCATTAGCTGCATCAGCAGCTGCTTTTTCTGCTACTTTAGAATCATAAGTCAATTTTTGAGTATTATACTCTTCCAATGCTGCGTCATAGGCTTTTTTATCAGCTTGATATTTAGCTAATCCTTTTTCATAAGCAGCTTGATCAGTATCATACTGTGCTTTAGAAGCAGCGTTTGCTTTATCAGCTGCTGCTTTTTCAGCCACTTTAGCATCGTACTCAGCCTTAGCTTTTTCATACTCAGCTACATCTTTTTTGTGGTCTTCTTTTGCTTTCTCATAATCATAAACAACTGTATTAATCTCTTTTGATTGAGCTTGATTGTTAGCAATAGCCCCCTCTAGGGATGTATGCGTTTGAGGTGCAGTTTCTTCAACTTCTACCCCTTCTTTTACCGCAGAAGCTTTAGCATCCTCAAGGCTATCAGTTGTTACAACACTTGTTGTTACAGTGGTATTTCCTTCTTCTTTGACAGAAACAACTTGCTTCTCTGAATGGTCAACAGTTGTTGCCGGATCGGCAGCAAAATCTGTTAGCACAGAAGCACTAAGTGGCTTATCAGTAACAGCTGAAGTTGAAACCTCATCTGCATGTACACCAGTTGCACCCATCGCAAGAATGGTTGTACCCAAAAGAACAGAAGCAGCCCCAAAGCTATACTTTCTGATTGAAAAACGTTGTGAATCTTTTCTTCCCATATCACAAATTTCCTTCTATATTTTCTTAACACCTAAAGTCTAACACTTTTAAATTTTCTGTCAACAGAATTGTCTTAATTTTCTCAAAAATTTTACACTCATTTTCAATTTATAAGTATTGTTTAATTGATTCTTTAATTTAAAAGGATAGATAGCTTAATTTTATATGTTACTTCTTCTGAAAATTAGAATTAAGTGGCTATAAATAAGTATAATATTATATTTTTTATTAATTATTTTTTCCGAATAATTTATTAAACCATCAAAAAAAGCCCCAAAGGGCCAAAATCTTTACAATATTTGGGTATGTTCTGATAGTTGCTTCATTGATTTGAAACAATACCTAATGACAATCCGACTACAGATAGCTGAAATCATTGACTTAAGATTTTTTTGACCAAGGTCTTCAAATCTGGAACTACTTCTTCCATAAACCATGGATTTTTTGCTTGCCAAATATTATTTCTAGGAGAGGGATGAACGAGAGGAAAAAACTCTGGGAGATAATCTTTATAATGCTTAACTGTATCCGTTAATTTTGCCGATGATTTTTGATGTAAATAGTAACGCTGTGCATAGTTACCTACTAATATCGTCAATTGAATATCAGGAGCTAAAGCAAGAACTTTCTCATGCCACTTATCTGCAAATCCTTTGCGAGGAGGTAAATCACCTGATTTTCCATGACCTGGGAAATAAAAATCCATTGGCACAATAGCAAACATGCCAGATTCATAAAATTCTTCGCGTGAAACCCCCATCCAATCCCTGAGATTATCACCGCTAGGATCATTCCAATAAAGGCCGGACTCTTGCGCACGAATACCAGGAGCTTGTCCTACGATATTAATTCGTGCCGTTTTTGGAATGGTAAACAAGGGTTTTATACCTTGTTCCGTAAAGGCTTTATTTTGTTCATCGGACATGATTGCTTGTGTTAATTCTTCAAGTGTTTCCATATTTTCCTCCTCAAAAAAGAGACAAAACTGTCTCTCTTTTTTATTTGATTAACTCATAGATAGCTTCTGCATAAATGGCAGCTGCACGGTACAAGTCTTCAACCTCAGTAAACTCATTTGCTTGGTGCATCGTGTTGACATAACCAGGGAACATAGCTCCATAGGCAACACCACGTTTGAGGAGACGTCCAAATGTTCCACCACCAATAATTTGTTCATGACCTTTAAGTCCTGTTTGTTTCTCATAGACTGAAAGAAGAGTCTCTACCATAGGATCATCAACTGGTACATAGTGTGGCACATGACCATGTTCTGAGAGACTAACCGCCTTAGGACCTTCGAGTTTTTCAAGATTAGCCTTAATAGCGTCCGTATCAACCCCTTGAGGATAGCGGAAATTCAGAGCAATTGTATTATCTTCTGATTCCTTAGAGAAGTTAAATACACCAGCATTCATGGTCAATTCACCCATCTTAGGATCTGTATAGGCAAGACCTGTCTTTTCAGCGAAGAAATCCTTATGAAGTGTTTCAGCAATTAAATCCAAATACGTTTTAGCATTACCTTGGAAATCAAATTGACTAAGGAAGAGTGCCAAGTAGGTTGCCCCATTAATACCATTTTGAGGCATCATACCATGAGCTGATTTCCCATGAATAGTCACATGGAAAACACCTGCTTCTTCGGTCACTTGACCAGTTACTTCTTGTTCCGAAACAAAGTCGGCTAATTTGGCCTCAAGTTCTTTCAAAGTGATAGGTCCAGTAAAATCTGCACTTGCTGATTCAGGAACCATATTTTCACGCAAACCACCATTAAAGGACACAAGACTAAAGTCCCCATCATTTTGACCTTCAAAATGGAGATAGGCTGTAATATTACCTTTTTCACCATTGATAATTGGGAATTCTGCATCAGGTGAAAAACCAAAATCAGGATCTTTCAATCCATTATGAGCGAAGTAATATTCCATATCGCCCCAACCAGATTCTTCATCAGTACCAACAATGAAGCGCACACGCTTAGATACTGGAAGCTCGAGTTCTTTAATAATCTTCAAGGCATAGTAACAAGCCATTGTTGGGCCTTTATCATCTGATGACCCACGAGCATAAAGTTTCCCGTCTTTGATTACAGGTTCATAAGGATCTGTATCCCAACCGCTACCAGCTGGAACCACATCCAAGTGGGCAAAGATACCCAAAACTTCATCACCTTGACCAAATTCAAAGTCACCTGCATAATTATCAATATTACGAGTTTTATAGCCATCACGTTCTGCTAAAGCAAGAAAATGTTCCAAAGCTTTTACTGGTCCAGGACCAAATGGGTGCTTATCATCAACCTTACTGTCATCACGTTCTGACTTAATGCGCAAAAGACCAAAAAGGTCCTCCATCAAAGCATCTTTGCGCTTATCAACTTCGGCACGAAAATCAATTGTCATAATTTACTCCTTACTGTCTCTAGTTAGCATTATTTTACCATTTTTAGTAAGAGTTTTCATCCCTTATAAACAAAGCCAATAAAAAATGCAATCACTTACCTATCATTACAAGACGCCATACGATTTTGAATAGCATGTGAAACAATCCCTAAATCAGGAATGATCGCATCAAAAGTAATGCTATTGCTTTCGACTAGGAACGCTTTCTCTTAGCTACCTGCCTCTTTTTATTTTAGGCTTTACTATTGAAATCACTCACATTGTAGCATTGAGATATTATCATTTCAAGAATTTCCAAAAACTTTAGAATATTCTCTTAATTAATGCTATAATAGGACTATCAAAACTAAGGAGATGCATTATGCCATTTGTAAAAATTGATCTCTTTGAAGGTCGTACTGAAGAACAAAAAATCGAACTTGCTCGCGAAGTTACTGAGGTTGTATCACGGGTTGCAAAAGCACCTAAAGAAGCTATTCATGTTTTCATTAACGATATGCCAGAGGGAACTTACTTCCCACATGGTGAAATGAAAAAGAAAAACTAATCATCATTAAGCAGTCACATCCGTGGCTGCTTTTAATATAAAAAAACTGGAGTTTCTCTCCAGTTCTATACTTAAATTATAGTTGGTAATTCGTCATCGTCTTCAAAATTCTCTACAACTTCTTCACCAGGCAATGGTTTTTGCAGTTTTCCCAAGATAAAGCGTGAGATTGGCCCAACTACTAGAAAATTTAGGGGTAAGGCCATGATAACATTTGTCAACCAAGTACGGCCATAGGATGAGAGCGTCACCGACTGACCGTTGTACACTAATCCATAGAGCGACATAAAGGTTACCATGAATAGCGCCATGGTTCCAGAAATCACTAAAATCTTCGCCCATCGTTTATCATGGGCTTTTACTTTATGTAAAATTGCAAATGCAATTGTCTTGGCTAGTGGTCCCACCAAAAGCATATCCAGTAAGAAAGCAACTACAAATCCAGGAAGATAACCTTGGAAAAAGTGACCCCAAGCAAAGGGAACAACTCCAGTCCAATCAAGGATGAGAAGATTCCAGAGACTCATCCCACAGACCATCATTCCACACATTAAAATCGTAAAAAACAAAGCTTCTTTAAAATTACGAGGCATTAAAAATCTCCATTTCTAAAAGTTCTCTTTCAGCATATCAAAAATTTTTATTCCTCGTAAGTTAAATTTCTCTCATGAAAACGTATTATTTTAGGATAGTTTCCATTTCTGTATATCTCGGTTTCATACCTAAACGTTCGTAAAAACGTACAGCTCCCTCATTATCATTCCATACGTGAAGTGTCAGATTATAACAACCTAACTCCTTAGCATAGTCCAAGGCAAATTGATAAAGCTTCTCTCCCAATTTTTGACCTCGAGCCTCCTTATCAACGCATAAATCATCAATAAAAAGAGTCTTAACAGCCTTTAGTAGACCATTATTATCAGATACTTCTTTAATCATTAAGAATAGATGACCTAAGATACGGCCTTCTTCATCCTCATATACAAAAATAGGTTTATTTGAATCATTAATCACTGCTTCTAAGTCTGCATCTGTAAATTTACTGCCCTCTGACTTAAAAACATCAGGACGTGCATAATGATGCACTAGAAGAATCTGCCCCAATAACTCCTGTAATCTTGGAATATCTTCTGCTCTTGCTAAACGAATCATAATTACCTCCATAAAAAAAGATGGGTAAAACCCATCTTAATTCTTATTTACCAAGTTTTGCTTTAGCTGCATCTGCAAGAGCTGTGAAAGCTGCTGCATCGTTAACTGCCAAATCAGCAAGCATTTTGCGGTTAACTTCGATTTCAGCCAATTTCAAACCGTGCATCAATTGTGAGTATGACAAACCGTTCAAACGAGCTGCCGCATTGATACGTGTGATCCAAAGTTTACGGAAATCACGTTTCTTTTGACGACGGTCACGGTATGCATAGTAGTAAGAGTTCATTACTTGTTCTTTTGCAGTACGGAACAAGATGTGTTTTGCACCATAGTAACCTTTAGCAAGTTTCAATACACGTTTACGACGTTTGCGTGATACAACGCCACCTTTAACACGAGCCATTTATATATTCCTCCGAATTAATTCTAGTTTAGTTAATTTGTAATGCTTTTAGCGAATTAACGCATTTGTGAAAGCATTGATTTGATACGTTTAAAGTCACCTGAATGTACCATTGACGCTTTACGAAGGTGACGACGTTGTTTTTTAGTTTTACCGTGGAAACGGTGAGATGTGAAGGCACGGAAGCGTTTCAATCCACCTGAACCTGTACGTTTGAAACGTTTAGCTGATGCGCGGTGTGTTTTTTGTTTTGGCATTTTAAAATTCTCCTCTTAAAATAGTGTTAGTTTGACAATTATTTTTTGTCAGGAATTGGTGCAAGTTGCATGAACATTTGACGTCCATCCATCTTCGCTCTTTGCTCAATAATCGCAATATCTTGCGTTTTTTCAGCAAATTCCGCCAAGACCTTAGCTCCGATTTCTTTGTGAGTAATCATACGACCTTTGAATCGGATAGAAACTTTAACCTTGTTTCCTTTTTCAAGGAACTTACGGCCGTTACGAAGTTTAGTTTCAAAGTCACCTTTATCAATAACTGGACTCAAACGAACTTCCTTAACAGTAACAACGCTTTGTTTCTTACGTTGTTCTTTTTGTTTCTTTTGATACTCAAATTTGAACTTACCATAGTCCATAATCTTCGCAACAGGTGGCGTAGCTTGTGGTTGGATGAGAACCAAGTCAACATTTGCATCATCTGCAATAGCTTGCGCTTCTGACAATGGTTTAATTCCCAATTGTTCACCATCAAGACCAACAAGACGAACTTCGCGAACGCGAATTTCATCGTTAATGAATAGATCTTTCTTAGCTATGATCTTCACCTCTTTATTTTTTTAGAGAAAAACAAAGCGGACTTGATATACAAGCCCGCACACATAATATCCCTTAAGGGATTTGACATGTTGGGCCAGACAACCTAAGTCGCAAGGCGAGAAGTTCTCACTTCTGCTTTTCTCATTGTTTATAGTATAACAAGTGAGTCATCCTTTGTCAATAATTTTTTTTGCTTTTTCTTGAATAAATTCTACAACACCATCAATAGATACACCTGTAGTATCAAAAGTGATAGCATCTTCCGCTGGTTTAAGAGGCGACACCTTACGATGACTATCTTTATAGTCTCTTTCAGCAATTTCTTTTTTTAGAGTCTCAAGGTCAGCAGGAATCCCTTTTTCAATATTTTCCTTATAACGACGTTCTGCACGTTCATCAACAGAAGCAATCAAGAAAATCTTAAGTTCTGCATCAGGTAAAACCACAGTACCAATATCACGACCATCCATGATAATAGCACCATCTTGAGCAATACGTTGTTGTTGCGCAACCAGTTCTTGGCGCACTTCAGGAATGGCTGCTACCCAAGAAACATTATTTGTGACTTGGTTATCACGAATGGGGTGTGTAATATCAACATCACCAACATAAACTTGCTGACTACCATCTGCTGCTTTTCCGAATGAAATCGGATGTTGAGATAGTTGCTCCAAAATTTCGGGTACATTTTCCTCAGTCAAACCATTCTGCAAGGCCAAATAGGTTGCAGATCGATACATAGCACCTGTATCAAGATAAGTATAGCCAAGATTTTTTGCAATAATCTTGGCTACTGTACTTTTTCCACTTGACGCAGGACCATCAATAGCAATTCTAATATCTTTCATGATGTTCCTTTGCTTTTAAATTATTGAACGTTAACGACATCACCTGGGTTAGCATACCAGTATCCGTTTGTCATGTGATCAGGGTTAAGACGTTCCAACTCATCTACAGAGATACCTGCACGTGCTGCGATTGAGCCAGCACCTTCACCAGATTGTACAACGATTGATGAACCATCTGCTGCTGCCGTAGCGCTTGATGGTGTTGTCTCAGCTGACTCAGTTGCATCTTCTTTTTCAACATGTTTAGAAGAGCTTGACGCTTTAGTTGAAGATGATTTCTCTTTTGAAGATTTTTCTGTAGTAGATTTTTCACTATCTTCATCTTTATTTGAATCTTTCTTGCTAGATGAAGATTTAACAACCTTGCTAGTTGAAGATGAATAGAATCCAGATGACTCCTTAGATTCTGCAGTTTTGTTTCCACCTACATTTGAAGTATAGAATACAAAGAACAAAATACATACAACAATGACAAAGAACAAGCCAAGCAAGACTGTCAAGAATGATGAATTAATGAAGCCACCACCTTTTTCGTGCTTGTCATCTGAAGGAGTGTTATCCTCTTCTTCAAGATCTTCATAATCCTCAAACTCATCTTCATCATCTAGAAAATCAGCATCAACTACTTCTTCCAACTCTTCGTCAGAAACCTTATCTTCCCATGGTTTTTTACTCATGATATTCTCCTTGTAAAAACAATAAATCTATTTTAAAATAATACTATGAAAGTATCATTAATTCCAGAAAAATGTATCGCATGTGGTTTGTGCCAAACCTACTCTCCTGTCTTCGATTACGATGACGAAGGAATCGTTAAGTTCAGAGATAGCGACCAACTCAATCAAATTATTGAAAATAGTCCTGAGACTTTGACCGCTGTCAAATCTTGTCCTACGAAAGCCCTTATTTGCTGCGAAGTTTAAGCTTCAGGGCTTTTTTTGATTCCTCATAAAAGGCAAAATAATCAAAGTTAGTCATATGATCCAATAGCTCTACCTCACCTTTGAAATCGGGATGCAATGCTAGAGCATCTAAGAAATATTTTTTAGGCCACTTCCTCATATAAAATTGACGTTTCTTGCCATTTTTAAAGATGAGACATAGACCAGTTTTGATAACTTCTACCTTTTCGATGTCACTAATCTTTACCTTGCGTGGTTTAAAAATGTTAAATGAAACAATTCGTAGAATCCCATGGTCTTCAATAATGAAGTAACGATGAAAGCCTAAACCAAACAGGGCTACAAAAATTGTAAAAAGCATCAAAATATGAGAGGGCACCGAGTACAACTCGAACAATAGGGCCGCCGCAATAAAGATTGGCGTGATGGCTAAAGACCAGTAAATAATCAGCCAAGATAATTCGGGTTGCCAATGGTAACGATACTTGCCGAAAATTTTTATCATCTCAGCACCTCCATTACTTCTAATTTTACCATAAAATCAGTATTTAGCAAGCTCAATTAAGGTTTACTGACAATTCCAAGAATAACATCTACAGCCTTTTCCATCGTCTGCAAGGAAACAAACTCATAACGACCATGCATATTTTCGCCACCAGCAAATAAGTTTGGAGTTGGAATGCCCATGAATGAAATTTTAGACCCGTCAGTTCCACCACGAATTGGTTCGATGACTGGCGTAATATCTAAGTCTTCCATGACTTCTTTTGCTAACTCTACAGGTGTCATGTCTTTTTCAATAACCTGACGCATGTTATAGTATTGATCCTTAAGTACTAATTCAACTCGTGTCTGACCATAAGCTTGATTCATTTGATCAGCAATCTCTTGGAAGGTTGCTTTACGATTTTCAAAAGACTCTGTTTCAAAATCACGGATGATATAAGAAGATTTTGCTTCCTCAACAGTACCTGTCATGGTTTGAAGATGGTTGAAACCTTGATAGCCATCTGTTAACTCAGGGCGTTCTTCTGCTGGTAACTGATTATGAAAATCAATTGCCAACTGCAGGGCATTGACCATTTGGTCTTTGGCTGTTCCAGGGTGGACATTGCGTCCGTGGAAGGTAAGTTCTGCTCCTGCTGCAGAGAAGGTTTCATACTGTAATTCACCCAAAGGTCCACCGTCAACTGTGTAGGCAAAATCGACATCAAAATCTTCGACATCAAATTTATCTGCACCGATTCCAATTTCTTCATCAGGACCAAAGCCTACACGAATCTCACAATGTTTGATTTCAGGATGAGCCTTCAAATAAGCCAAAGCCGTCATAATCTCAGCAATACCAGACTTATCATCAGCTCCAAGAAGGGTGGTCCCATCTGTCGTAATAAGTGTCTGACCGACATAATTCTTAAGATTTGGAAAATCAGCAGGGTCTAGGTTATAACCTGAATTTCCAAGAGGAATGATACCCCCATCATAAGAGTCAATAACTTGTGGTGACACTCCTTCTGCATTAAAATCAGCGGTATCCATATGAGAGATGAAACCAATCTTACGTGTTAACTTGTCATCGTTAGCCGGAAGGGTTGCCACTAGGTAACCATTACTTTCCAAATAATGAATATTACTTAAACCTAGTTCTTCTAATTCTGGTTTTAAAACCTTCAAGGCAAAATCCACCTGGCTTTGTGTCGTTGGCGTTCTTGTCGCATTTTCATCACTACGTGTATTGATTTTGACGTAACGTAAAAAACGCTCTAAGAGTAAATCGTAGGCCATAAGCACTCCTTTTGTTGTATTTAGTATTTACCTCAATTATAGCATAAAAACCCATCATAATGATGGGTTAACATATAACTTAAACTTTAGATTCTTTTTCGTAGTAAGACTTAATCCCTGCCACAATTGCGTTAGCTAAAGTCTCCTGATAAGCAGAGGTATTCAATCGAGCTGCTTCTTGAGGATTTGACAAGAAACCTAATTCAAGAAGGACTGCTGGAGCTGTTGTCTCACGCAAGACCGCAAAGGTTTGACGCTTCACGCCCTGATTCTGTGCTCCAGTCGCATTAATCAGGCTAGACTGGATAGCATTGGCCAAGGTGTCACTCATGCTCAATCGAGTTGGATTAGCATGGTAGGTTGCATTAATACGTGATGGATATTCTGCATAAGGTTGGTAATAATAAGTCTCAATCCCCTGTGCTGCAGAACTTCCTGAAGCATTGATGTGAATACTTACGAAGATATCTGATTCAGAGGCATTAGCTACACGTGAACGGTCCGTCAAGTCAACATAGGTATCGCTGGTACGTGTGGTTACAACTTGATAACCTTCTGCTTCTAGTTTAGCTTTCACGCGGCTTTGGATAGCCAAGGTCAAGCTCTTTTCAGAAATACCAAAGTAAGAAGCTCCTGGATCATAGCCACCATGCCCAGCATCGAGATAGACAACCTTATTTAAAACATCGTAGTTTCCTCTTGATGCCGAACCGATTTTCTTAGGGGCTACCACATCAGCTGAAGTTGCTCCAAAGCCGATATTCTTACCTGAAGCGTCAACAATATAGCCATGAACGATGTACTTGCCTGAATTCCACTTGTGTTGGCTAGCTGAAATAGTCACTTTATAAGAACCATCATCCTGTTTTGTAGCATTATGCCAAACAAGATCATCCTGACCATTTTGCTCAGACCAGACGGGGATAAGGACACCTGAAATACCACTTGGATTTGTCAGATTGGTGATAAGAACATCAAAGGTTCCACGATTTTTATCATTATTGGCAATAGTTAAGGTTCCTTGAGTCTTAGTAATATCAAGTGTCACTTGTTTGCCACCTAGGCCAATGTATTTACCATCATTGTCAACCAAATAGACATGGGAATTATAAAGGCCGCTATCACCTTTATGATTGCTTGAACGAACAGTTACCTTATAGTCTCCATTAGCTTGTTTGGCTGCCTTGTACCAAATGATATCATCTTGACCGTTCTTTTCTGACCAGGTTGGAACTAGGACTTCTTTGAAGCCACGCGGCGCAATCAAGTTTGAGATAACAAGATCATAGCTACCAGTAGCATTGTTGAGACCAGTGATGGCAAGGTCAGCTTTGGGATCTGACAAAGTAACTTTTGTTTGTGTTCCCCCCACACCGATTTGTGAGCCATCGTTTTGGATATAGTAAAGATGAACATTGTAAAGACCAGTTACGTTTTTGTGGTTGGCTACTTGAACAGTAAACTTGTAATTGCCATCTGTTTGACGTGTGGCTTCATACCAACGAATATCATCTTGACCATCAGTCTCAGACCAGATAGGTACCTGAACCGTACGCACACCTTTAGGGCTATAGACATCGCTGATGACCACATCAAAAGTTCCAGAACCATTGTTATTTAAGATAGAAATACTACCACTTGGCTTAGTTTCATTGACCTCAACCACAGTCTCAGTCAAATACTGGCGGTTACCAGTATTATCTATGAGATAAGCATCCGCTCTGTATTTCCCAGTTGAATATTTGTGTTCTGAAGCCTTAATCGTCACACGGTAGCTGCCATCTGCTTGCTTACTTGCCTTATGCCAAACCAAATCATCCTGGCCATTAATAAGACTCCATGACGGTACCATGATTTCTTTAAGACCATTAGGTGCAACAATATTGCGAACCACTGCATCAAAAGTTCCTGTCGTAGCATTGTTATTTTCAATCGTTAGGCTGGCACTTGGACGAGATTGGCTAACTTCCACCACTTTTTCAGTCAAGTAGAAACGCTTGTTAAAATTATCTACAATATAAGCATCGGCACGGTATTTACCGGTTGAATTTTTGTGGTCACTTGCCTTAATGGTAGCACGGTAAGAACCATCCGCTTGTTTCGTAGCCTTATGCCAAATCAAATCATCTTGACCACCAAGTAGACTCCATGACGGTACTAAGATTTCTTTCACACCTGTAGGAGCTATGATGTTTTTCACCACAGCATCAAAAGTGCCTGTAGTTGCATTATTATTTTCAATAGTTAGGGTTGCGCTTGGACGAGAGTAAGTTACAGAGACTACTTTCTCAGAAATATAATGTCTCTTATTTGTTCGGTCAACAACATAGGCATCTGCACGGTAATTGCCGGCTTCCCCCTTGTGATCAACCGCCTTAATCGTTACACGATAAGAGCCGTCCATTTGCTTAGCTGCCTTATGCCAAATCAAATCATCTTGACCATTAGCTAGACTCCAAGATGGGATAAGAACCTCTTTAACACCCAATGGTGCAACAATATTGCGGATAACCGCATCAAAGGTACCAGTTACCTTGTTGTTATTCTCAATTGAGAAGCTAGCCTTAGGTTTTAGAACATCAGTATCATGAGAATGAGTCAACTTAGCAGGTTCAGCTACGGTCTTGCTTGAAACCTCAGAAGCAGTCGGTACCGTCGCATTTTCTGAACTCGCTACTGTGTTAGCCTGAACTACAGATTCAGAGGCAAAGACTCTTGATTCAGATGCTGCAATCGTTGTTGAGCTTGCTTGACTAACTTGTGGAGCACTTGAGTTTGCTACTTCACTTGTGGCTGTAGGTGTTTCCGCAACAGTTGAACTTGGTCTTACTGATGGTAACTCTTGTGCAAGAACTGCCCCACCACCAAAAATTTCTGCTGCTGTCGCAGGTTGATACTGGTTCCCTTCAGTAACCGTAGGCATTTGCGTAGCTACCTCATCAGCACTGGCTACCTGAGTAGTCACCGCCATGAGAACAGCTGCACTGGCATAGTAGATAAAATCTTTTGTTCGCATTTAACTTTCCTTTGACACTTTTTAATACGTCACCCATTTTACCATAGAAAATGTCTTACGAATAGAGCAAAAGTGATAATTCTCTAAAAAAACTATAAAAATGATAAAAAAATAAGTAATTTCCATGCTAAAAGTATCAACATTATCCAAATAAAGAACCTAAAAACCTATAAATATAAGATTTCATACGTGTATATAATATTCTGAAAATGGATAACTACAAAATATGACTATCAAAAATTTACACTAAAAAAGCCCTTAGAAGTTTCCTTCTAAAGACCTTTCATTAATAGATTAAGCAAAGATTGAGAAGAATGGTGCACCAAGCTTAGTATCCATTGCGTCTCGACTCTGAACACCATGAATGTAATCCAATGAATACCAGCCATTGTTATTGGCATTAAATGGATCACGAACATAAGTTTTACCATTATCATAGCCATGAAGCACGATTTCGTGCGTGTAAGGATAATTGATAAATTGGCTTGCTCCTACTGCCGCCAGAACATGTTGACCTGACATCAAAGCTGAAGCAATGTTAGCAATGCTTGAAAGCACGTTGCTCTTCAGACCCCAATTTTTACTTGCTAATACAATACCATCCGCGTCTGTACCAGCAACTGATGTTTTATTGAATGAATTTGTATTGTAGTACAAATAATCCGCAACTGTCGTTGGTGCAATGACAGTTCCCAAGATATCTGTAAAGGTCATGGCAAGTGATGTTGGAACACAGCCTGACTGGTCCATATTGCTGACACCATACCACTTAGAAGCCCAACGAGGGTCACGTTGAGAATAATAAGTTGTCTGAGGCTCAACACGACGATTACGTGGAGCAAGAGCTGTCTCACCAAGGTTGAATCCATCTACAGTATTGTCTACATAGTCTACATAAACATGAGTCGTATAGTTACCGATGAGATTCTTATGATTAACAGTCGATACATTGATTTCAGTATGTGTTCCAGTAGGTGCTGTATTGTACCAAGAAAGGTTTCCTTGGTTGCTTTCTGACCATACAGCTACACGAATATTCTTAATCTGACGTCCTTGTGGCGCTTGATCAACAACAACTGTAAAACTACCTGCTTCTGAATTAACATTAGTGATATAGGTTTGCGTTTTAGTCTTAGCATTACGAAACTCAAGAGTTGTCGTTGTGCCACCAACACCAACTTGTGACCCATCATTTAAAATGTAGTACAAATGAATATTGTACAAGCCTGTTGAATTTTTGTGGTTAGTAGCTTGAACATTTACCGCATAAGTGCCATTAGCTTGACGTGTTGCTTCATACCAGCGAATATCATCTTGTCCTTCTTTTTCAGACCAAATAGGTACTTGAACAGTACGAACACCTTTAGGACTATAAACATCACTGATAATGACATCAAAAGTACCAGTATCTTTATTGTTATTAACTACTGAAATGGTACCTACTGGTTTATTATGTTTTACATCTACAATGGTTTCAGTGACATAATGACGTTGGTTGGCATTATCTACGATGTAAACGTCAGCACGGTAATTTCCTAGTGAATTCTTATGCTCACTTGCCTTAATAGTAACACGGTAGCTACCATCAGATTGGCGACTAGCTTTGTGCCAAACCAGATCATCTTGTCCGTTAACTAGACTCCATGATGGAACTAAGACTTCCTTAACCCCATTTGGTGCTACGATATTGCGAATAACAGCGTCAAAAGTACCTAAATCAGCATTATTATTTTCAATAAATAGGCTTGCACTAGGGCGAGTTTGAGTAACTTCTACCACTTTTTCAGTGAGATAGAAACGTTTGTTAGAGTCATCTACAATATAGGCATCAGCACGGTATTTACCTGTTGAATTCTTATGATCCGTTGCTTTGATAGTCACTCGGTAAGAACCATCGGCTTGACGAGTTGCCTTATGCCAGATAAGGTCGTCTTGACCACCAGCTAAACTCCATGAAGGAACAAGAACTTCTTTCAAACCTGTAGGAGCAACAATGTTACGAACAACTGCATCAAAAGTGCCTGCTGCAGTATTGTTGTTTTCAATCGTAAGGACACCACTTGGTCGAGCATAATCAACAGCCACTACTTTTTCAGCAATATAATGGCGATTGTTAGAGTTATCCTCGATATAAGCATCGGCACGGTAATTTCCTTTAGTGCCCTTATGCTCACTTGCCTTAATGGTTACACGATAGCTGCCATCAGTTTGCTTAGTCGCCTTATGCCAAATAAGGTCGTCTTGGCCATTTTCAAGACTCCATGATGGCACCAAAACTTCTTTAACACCTAGTGGTGCTGAGATATTAGTGATAACGGCATCAAAAGTTCCAGCCTTAGCATTATTGTTTTCAATAGCAAAACTTGCTTTAGGTTTCAACTGCTCAGGTGTCTTACCAATGAAAACTTGAGTAGTTGTTCCACCAACACCCGTCAATTGACCATCTTTTTGAACATAATAAAGGTGGATATTATAAAGCCCTGTCGAGTTTTTATGAGCTGAAGCCTTAACGTTTACTGTATAAGTTCCATTATTTTGACGGTTAGCCGTATACCAGATAATGTCATCTTGACCATTAATTTCTGACCAAATTGGAACAGAGACCGTTTCAACACCATTTGGTGCTTTGACATTAGAGATGACTACATCAAAGCTACCAACAGTTGGATTATTGTTGACAATAGAAATGGTTCCACTCAAATTGCCTTGAGTTGCATCAACCTCAGCACTAGCATTAGCTGTGAAACGTCCTGTATAATCCACGCTGTGGTCGAAGACATGTTTACTTGGCAAGAGATTAGCCGTAGCTGAAAACTGCCATGCACCAGTTTTGGCATTATAGCGCATGTTTTTGGCACTCGTTGCTGTAAGAGTTGATGATGGGTACTGTGCAACCCAGAAATTTTCAATCCCAAATTGAGAGGTTGAGACAGGTCCACGGTAGCCTAGATTATTCTCATCCAACCAGCTAGCACTTGTGTAGAACATCAAGTTGTTGTAGCCATGCTTATGCATTTCGTTAACCCATGCTTGAGTGTTACGGTTGATATTTGGAAGCATCTTAGAGTCTTCGAAATCATTAACCATAACAGTACTCTTTGGAAGGTTAAGGTTTTGTGCAGCTTGAATGTAGAAACGAGCCTCTGCACGTGCTTCTTCCTCTGTTGTGTATCGAGAAAAATGATAGGTAGATACTTGAAGACCGGCAATTTGAGCATTACGAACTTGTGATGGTGCTTTAGGGTTGTTGTACCAAGTATCCTCAGTCAACTTGACAACGACACCACCAACACCTTGGCGTGCAAGAGCACGATAGTCATCTACACTGATTTCACCATTATGGCTGCTGACATCGATAAAAGTCTTCGGTTGCACCTTAAGGGTTGGCGAAGGAACATCCGTAGAATTCGTTAATTTAGCAGGTGTTGCTACAGTGCTATTTGACATTTCTGAACTTGTCGCACTTGTAGAAGCAGTTCCACTTTCTGAACTTACTACAGAAGTCGCAACTGAATTTGATGTTGCAGTAAAAGTAGAGTTAGCTACCGAAGTTGATGCCGTTGCCGTTGCAGCCTCGGAACTCTGTGAAGCAGGAGACGTAGATACCGCTGGAGCACTAGCTTTTGCCACTTCACTCGAAGCTGCGGGTGCTGAAACCGTTGAACTAGGAGTTACAGGTAAGGCTGCTTCTCCACCAAAAATCTCAGCCGCTGTTGCAGGTTGATACTGATTTCCTTCAGTAATAGAAGGCGTTTGTGTCGCCACTTCGTCTGCTTGAGCAACCTGAGTAGTTACAGCCAAGAGAACAGCCGCACTGGCATAGTATATAAAATCTTTCGTTCGCATTTAACTTTCCTTTTGCATTTGTAATACTTGAACCATTTTACCACAGAAAAACTCTCGTGGAAAGGTTATTATTAAAAAATTTCTAAATAAAATAGAAATATTATAAAATTATAAATAAACTTTCTCTTTTGATAGAAAACTCTTTAACTTATTATTCGTATGTTTCTACAAAACTATTGAAAATCCGTAACGATTTTTTCAAATAAATACAAATGAAAATGTATGAAAAAATTCCCGAACCTTTGTCCGAGAATTTAATTTATCCTTATTTACGCTTTGGTGGGTTATGGATTGCTTCTCCAAGTACGTCAGCAAAGGCTTCGTACATGTTTTCAGAGAAGGTTGGGTGACCGTGGATAGATTGCAAGAGCTCATCTACAGTCAATTCATTTTCCATAATTGTTGACGCTTCGTTAATCAATTCAGCTGCAGCCGGTCCAATGATATGAACACCAAGGATTTCATGGTACTTCGTATCTGCAACGACTTTAACAAAACCTTGAGCTTCGTTTGAAGCAATAGCACGTCCATTACCAGCAAAGCTTGATTTACCAATGAGGACATCACCATATTTAGCGCGTGCATCTTCTTCAGTAAGACCACACATTGCGACTTCTGGGTGTGTGTAAACAGCTGCAGGTGTGTAGTCAAGGTGAGCCTTACGAACGTTACCATGCATAGCATTTTCAGCTGCAACTTCACCCATACGGTAAGCAGCGTGAGCAAGCATCTTAGTTCCGTTTACATCACCCGGTGCATAGATACCAGGGATTGATGTTTCTTGATAAGCATTCACTTTGATACGACCACGGTCTAATTCAAGGTTAAGATTTTCAAGACCATCCAACTGAGGAACACGACCGATTGAAAGAAGGGCGCGATCAGCTACAATCTCTTCACCATTATTGAGTTTAAGGGTCAATTGGTTGTTAGCTTCTACAATCTCAGAAACTCCGACAGATGTCATGATCTTCATACCCTTCTTAGCAAGGATTTTTTGAAGTTCAAGTGACACTTCTTTATCCATAGCAGGAATAATGCGGTCAGCCATCTCAACAACAGTTACTTCTACACCGTATGAAGCATAAACAAGACCAAGTTCGATACCAACGACACCACCACCCATAACAGCAAGTGATTTAGGTAATTCACGCAAGTCAAGGATATCATCTGATGTCATCACAAGTTGTGACTCAATTCCAGGGATATTGATACGTGAAACTTTTGATCCAGTCGCAAGGATAATATTACGTCCCTTGATTGTTTCTGAACCAATAGTAACTGTCTTATCTGGGTTAACTTGACCAAGACCATTGAAAATAGTAACCTTGTTAGCCTTCAAAAGACCTTGAACACCACCAGTAAGTGTCTTAACAACAGAGTTCTTAAAGTCAACAGTCTTATCCATATCGATAGTGTAGTTTGTTGACGCTAGGTTGATACCACGACCTGCAGCAATCTTAAGCCCATCAAGGATTTCTGCATTTTTAAGGTAGGTCTTAGTTGGAATACATCCTTTATTCAAACATGTTCCACCAAATTCAGATTTTTCAATGATAGCAACCTTACCACCAAGTTGTGCCCCACGAATGGCAGAATAGTAACCAGCAGGACCACCACCGACAACAATAATATCGTACTCATTGTCAGCAAGCGGTGCTTTTTCTGCAGTAGCTGCAGGAGCAGCTGGGGCAGGAGCTTTAGGAACTTCAAGACCAGCAGATTCTAATTGAGCAGTTGCTTCTGCAACAGGTGCACTGGCTGCATTATCAGCCACAACTTCACCCTCTGCTCCAATATAACCAATAACCTCAGTAACTGGTACTGTTTCACCAGCCTGACGGGTAATCTTCAAAAGAACACCAGAATCTTCTGCTTCAAGTTCCATGTTCGTTTTATCTGACATGATTTCAAGAAGGATATCTCCCTCATTAACCACATCACCCTCTTGTTTCTTCCACTCGATGATTTCGCCTTCCTGCATGTCCACACCGAGCTTAGGCATAATAATCTCAAAAGCCATATTTTATGATACTAAGAACGCTAAAATGCGACAG